>NZ_WBKT01000036.1 GCF_008868175.1 Micromonospora sp. AMSO31t | reverse complement strand
GGTGAGGCTGCCGACCGTGCCGGGGCAACGACACGCAGCGCCGGCCCCACGATCGAGCCTGGCGGAGCGCTGCCGGCTCATCGCCGACTCGCGCGCCTTCGACGTGGTGATCGTCGTGGTCATCATGCTCAACGGGGTGGTGCTCGGCTTCGAGACCTACCGCGACGTCGGCGCGGCACACCCCGTCCTGCGCTGGTTGGAGTGGTTCTTCCGGCTCGTCTTCGTCGTGGAGATCGCGATCCGGGTGCTGGCCTTCGGTCGCCGGCCGCAGGACTTCTTCCGGCACGGCTGGAACGTCTTCGACTTCCTGGTCATCGCCAGCATCTTCATTCCGGGCCTGCACGGTGACTCGGGGGTGCTGCGGTTCCTGCGGGTCGCCCGGGTGCTGCGGCTGGTGCGGTTCTCACCCGGGCTGCGCACCATCGTGGCGGCGCTGTGGCGGAGCCTTCCCGGTGTCGCGGGGTTCCTCGCCCTGGCCGCGGTCACCCTCTACGTGTACGGCATGGCCGGCTGGCTGATCCTTGGGGAGCGATATCCGGAGCAGTACGGCGACATCGGCCGCTCGCTGCTGACCCTGTTCGTGCTGCTGTCGCTGGAGACGCTGCCGGATCTGCTCCAGCAGGGCATGGCGGTGTCGCCGTGGACCCTCGTCTACTACGTCAGCTATGTGCTGATCACGGTGAACCTGCTGCTCAACATCCTGATCGCGGTCATCGTCAACTCCATGGAGGAGGCCCGCCGGCTGGAGATGACCGAGCGGCTGTCCCCGGACTACGACGAGGACGGCGACGGTATCCCCGACGAGCTCGACCGGATCGCGCTCACCCAGCGGCTGGACGACCTGCGCGCGGTCATCGGCGAGCTCGAACGGGAGCTGCGCATCGACCGCGAGGACGGGCAGCACCGACCGCGCCAGCACCGCGAGCGCGCGGGCTGACCGCCACAAGCAGCACCGGACCGGTCGCGCCGGCAGATCAACACCGGCGCGACCGGTCGTCCGGTCAGGACAGCTGCAGCCGGGGTTCCAGGATCACCTCGAAGAGCCGGTCCCACGGCAGCTCGACGCGCGCCGACTCGAAGCGCGTCAGCGTCGCCGTGAACGTCCTGGCGCCCCGCCGGCCCAGCACGACGCGGTGCCCGGCGAAGTGGTCAGCGAAGTACCGCTCGGTCAGCGGCACGAGCCGCTCACGCACCCAGCCGTCGAAGTAGCTCTTCTGCTCGGGCGTGAGCGCGAGCGGGTCCCAGCCCTGCGCCCGCGCGTGCGCGTACGCCTCGACCTGCACGATGTTCTTCCACGGGTCGTCCTTGACGAACCGGTAGAGCAGGTATTCGGCGTGCGCCTGGCCGGGCCCGCGCAGCTCGGGCACGCCGAAACCGCTGCCCGAGGAGCGCAGGTACGCCCAGCGGGCGGTGCCGTGCCCGAGCGCCAGGCCGAGCGCGTTGCCGCCGGTGTTCCACCCCGAGTAGGACAGCAGCGCCGCGAGATCGATGCCGCTCTCCATCCGCGCCACCAGGTCGTGGTCGGCCTTGTTGACGATGAGCGGGTCCACCACGATGACCGGGGTGCCGGCGGCCAGCAGCTCACCGATCCGCCCGACGAAGGCGTCCAGGTCGGCGGCCCGCTGGGCGGGCGCCGCCGAGGGGGTGTTCACGGCGAGCACGATGTCCGCCTCGCCGCTGACGACCCGGCCGCCCACGGCGGCCACGTGCCGGCGGATGTTCTCCGCGAACGGGATGCCCTCCAGTTGGGCGGTCCAGTTCTCGCCGGAGACGCCGGCGTACTCCAGCCGGTAGGTGGGGGTCGTGCCGGCCGCGATCACACGGGCGACCAGCAGCGCGTCGACCTCGTCGGCGCCGGGGAAGATCTCCACCCGGTCGCCGACGCCGAGGCGGGCGACGAGCGCCTCCAGTTCCACCCGCTCGGCCCGGGCCAGACCGACCGGCGCGGTGTCGTCCTCGGAGAGCACGAGGTGGCTGATCGTGCCGTCGGCGACCCACTCGACCATGAGCCGGTTGACCTGGTGGTTGCGGGCCCGCGCGGCGAGGTAGTCCTCGACGACCTGGTCCGGGATCTGCGCCCGGACGGCGTCGAGCTGGGCCCGCAGCTCATCCTGCCCGAGGTTGACCACCTGGTCGTAGAGCTTCGCCCAGCTGACCAGCGCGTCGCGGTACCTGTCCAGCTCGGTGCCGGTGCTCGTGACGGCGAGGCGCTGGATGGTGTCGTGCACCTCGATCACCGCGTCCGGCCGGGTCGCGCGCAGGTTCCGGATGGCGGCCAGGTTGTCCAGGGCGGCGGCCAGGGTCGGTGCGGCGGTACGGGAGGCGATCAGGCCGCCGTAGGCGAGCATGCTCACCGAGATCACGTACCCGTCGGCGTCGCCGGTGCCGCCCAGCCAGCGGGCGATGGCGGCCCCGTCGCCGGGGGTGAAGAAGCGGCCCAGCAGCTCCTGCGGCGGCAGCCGCACCTGCGCGCCGGCGCTCGCCGCGGTCATCTGCGGGGCGTACGTGTTGACCGGCCGGTCGTCCAACGGCACGAGTGCCACGGTCAGCTGCCGCCTGCCGGGCCCGGCGAGGGCGGGCCGGCCGATGGCCACGGTGGTCAGCCCGGCCACGCCGGTGGCCAGGAGGGTCCGTCTTCTCATCTGCACTCCCTGTTATCTGGGCGCGCTCGCCGCGCGGGGGGTGGCCGGCACGAGCCGGCGGGTGATCCACAGCGGTGAGGTGACGGCGTTGCCCATCACCACCGCGTGCGCACCCGCCTCGAAGGCCCGGCCGATCTGTTCCGTGGTGCGGTACCGCCCTTCGGCGATCACCGGCACGGACAGCTGTGCGACGAGTCGCGCCACGAGCCCGAGGTCGGGCCCGTCAGTCGGTGGGCTGGCCGGGGTGTAGCCGGACAGCGTGGTGGCGACCGCGTCGGCGCCGGCCGCGACGGCGGCGACGCCCTCCGCCGCGGTGGAGACGTCGGCCAGGATCAGCGCGTCGGTCCGTTCGCGGATCAGGCGGACCGTGTCGGCGAAGGTGCGTCCGTCGGGTCGGGGCCGGTCGGTGGCGTCGATCGCGATGATGTCCGCGCCGGCCAGCGCCACGTCGAGGGCGTGGGCCGCGGTCGGGGTGATGACGACGCCCTCGGTGCCGTGCTTGTAGAGCCCGATCACCGGCACGTCGACGACGGAGCGTACCGCGGCGACGTCGTCGGGTCCGTTGACCCGGACCGCCACCGCGCCGCCGCGCACCACCGCGGCGGCCACCCGGGCCTGCACGTACGGGTCGCGCATCGGGTCGCCGGGGTCGTCGGGCAGCGGCTGGCAGGACACCACCAGCCCGCCGGCCAGGTCGTCGAGCACGTTCACCCGTCGGTCCTTTCGCTGTCGGGGTCGTCCATGGCCAGTCGGGCGGCGCCGACCACGACGGCGTCGGCGCCCAGCGTGGCGGGCCGCAGCGGGACGCCGGCCCAGCCCGCGGGCACCTCGGCCGCGTAGGCGGCCGACGCGGCGGGCAGCAGGCCGGCGCCCGCTCCGCCCGCCACGAGGACGGCGTCCGGGTCGAGCAGGGCCACCAGTCCCGCCAGGGCCGCGCCGAGGGCGGCGCCGGCCCGGTCGACGACCCGCCGGGCGACCCCGTCGCCGGCCGCCGCGCGGTCCGCCACGGTCCGTCCGGTGACGCGGGTGCCGGTCTCGATGGCGTACGCGGCGGCCAGCCCGCTGCCCGAGGCGATCGCTTCCAGGTGCCCGTGCCGGCCGCACCCGCACCGCAGCCGTTCGGCGCCGGGGGCCGGCAGGTGCCCGACCTCGCCGGCGGCGCCGCGGGCACCGGTCTCGACGCGGCCGTGCCGGATCACGGCCCCGCCCAGCCCGGTGCCGACGGCCACCAGCAGCACGTGCGCGTGGCCCCGTGCGGCGCCGGCCCAGCATTCGCCGAGTGCCGCGGCGGTCACGTCGTTGGTGACCCGCACGGGTCGGCCCAGCCGGGCGGCCAGCGCGGCGGCGACCGGGGTGCCGGTCCAGCCGGGCAGGCTGTCGGTGGCGTACCGGATGCCGCCCGTCGTGGGATCGACCGTGCCGGCCGTGCCCACCCCCACCGGACCGGTGGTCGCGCCGAGCAGGTCGGCGGCCAGCCGGGCGGCGGCGTCCAGCACGGCCTCGGGCCCGGACCGGGCGGGGGTGGGCGCCTCGCGGCGCTCCCGCACCTGCCCGCCCGGGTCGACCAGCGCGGCCGCCGTCTTCGTGCCGCCGATGTCGATGCCGACGATCGGTGTCGTCATCCCTTGAGACCGGTGTGCGCGAGACCCTCGACGAACTGCTTCTGCGCGATGACGAAGACCACCAGGACGGGCAGCGCGGTCATCGACGCCGCCGCCAACTGGACGTCCCACATGGGGCCGCCGTAGGCGTCGACGAACTGGGTGAGCGCCTGAGGCAGGGTGAACTTCTCCGGGGAGGAGAGGAACACGATCGGCTCCAGGTAGAGGTTCCAGCTGTGCAGGAAGGTGAAGATGGCCACCGCGCCCAGCGCGGGCCGCGACAGCGGCAGGGCGATCCGCCAGAAGGTGGCGAACCGGCCCAGCCCGTCGACGCGGGCTGCCTCCTCCAGTTCACCGGGGAGGCTGATGAAGAACTGCCGCATGATGAACGTCGCCAGCACGCTGGGCGCGCCGAAGATCGGCACGAGGATCAGCGGCCAGTGGGTGTTGACCAGGCCGAGCTTGAAGAACATCTGGAACAGCGGAACGATCGTCACCTCGCTGGGGATGAGCAGGCCCGCGAGGACGACCAGGAACAGCACGTTCTGGCCGCGGAACCGGATGCGCGCGAAGGCGTATCCGGCCAGCGCCGACACGGCCAGGGTGCCGACCGTGACGAGCAGCGCGATGTAGAGGCTGTTCAGGTACTGCTGCCCGAACGGCTGCAACTCGAACACCCGCCGGTACGCGTCGAGCCGCGGGTTGGTCGGCAGCAGGTCCGGCGGGAAGGCGAAGATGTCCGCCACCGGCTTCAGCGACGAGGTGACCATCCACCAGGTCGGGAAGACGAACGGGATCGCCAGGACCAGCAGCACCCCGTAGAGCACCAGCTTGGTCCGCCGCGACAGGTCACGACTCATGGAAGACCCACCTCTTGCGCATCTGCCACTGCAGCACGGTGAGCGCGAGCACGATGGCGAAGAGCACGATCGACAGCGTGGCGCCGTAGCCGAAGTGATGGAACTGGAAGGCCTGCTGGTACAGGTAGTAGACGAGCACCGTCGTCGACGTGCCCGGCCCGCCCTGCGTGAGCACCGCGATCTGCGCGAAGACCTGCAACGACCCGACCACCGTGATGATCGAGGTGAGCAGGATCGTCGGGCTGATGAGCGGCACGGTGATCCGCCAGAACTGGCGCAGCCGGCTGGCCCCGTCCACCTCGGCGGCCTCGTACAGGTCCGCGGGCACGCCTTGGAGGGCGGCCAGGAACAGCACCATGTTCAGGCCGACGTTCTTGAACACCTGCACGACGATGACCGACAGCATCGCGGTGCCCTCGCCGCGCAGCCAGTTCGGCCCGTCGACGCCGACGGTGTCGAGCAGGCTGTTCAACCCGCCGTTGTCCTGCAGCAGGAAGCCCCACACGATGGTCCAGGCCACCAGCGACACCACGACGGGCGAGAAGAACAGCGTGCGGAACAGGATGGTGCCCCGCAGTTTCTGGTTGAGCAGGACGGCCAGCAGCAATGCCAGGCCGAGGTTGAACACCACGAGGCCGACCGAGAACAGCCCGGTGGCGCGCAGCACCGCGCCGAGGTTCGGGTCGTCGACGAGCGCCTGGTAGTTGTCGGTGCCCACGAAGTCGAACGTCCCGGCGAGCACGTTCCACTCGTGCAGGCTGTACCAGACCACGAGGATCAGCGGCAGGATCACGAAGACGACGCTGCCGAGCAGTTGCGGGGTGATGAACAGGTAACCGGCAAGGTGGTCCCGGCGGCGGGTCGTCCAGAACGGCCGGGCCGGGCCCGGGGCAGGCCCGGCGGTCGCCGGGCCCACCCTGGTGTCCGTCTGGGTCATGATCGTTGACCTCTACTTCGCCAGCAGCGGCTGGATCTTGGCGCAGACGCCGTCGAGCACGGCCTTGACATCCGCGTTCGGCTGCCACAGCGGGTCCAGCCCGGCGCGAACCTGCTGGCTCAGCTCGGCCTGGCCCGCGTGGCTGGGCTTGACCACGCCGTTGGTGATGCCGTCGATGACGACCTTCTGCAGCTGCTCCGGCTTGAGCTTCGGGTTCGTCTTGGCGAGCGTCTCGGCGGTCAGCTGGGACTGCCGGGGCGGCGGGAAGAACTGGGCGAGCTTCGCCGAGTTCGTGGGGTTGGTGAAGAAGGCCAGGAAGTCGGCCGCCTGCTTCGCGTACGGGCTCTTCTTCATCACCCCGAGGCCGGCCTGGCCGACCACCGCGTAGTTCCCCTTCGGCCCGGCCGGCAGCGGCACCAGGTCCCACCCGAAGCCACCGTCCTTCAGCAGCGAGGCGCGGGAGATCTGGGTGATCGTCATGGCCGAGTCACCGGCGAAGAAGTCGGCCGTCGTGCCCGGGCCGGGCAGCGCCTTCTGGGTGAAGGTGGCCTTGTGCAGCGTGGTCATGGCGTCGACCATCTCCGGGCTGTTGAAGCCGCAGGTCTTCCCGTCCTCGCTCCACGCCTGGGCGCCCCACCCGGTCCAGAAGGTGGACAGGTTGTCCCAGCCCTTGTAGTCGAAGTCCCGGATGACCAGGCCGGCCTTGCCGGACTTCGCCCCCGCCGCGGCGGCGGTGGCCAGGGCGTTGTCCCAGGTCCACTGCCCGGCCGCGATCAGCTCGGCCGGGGTCTTCTGCCCGGCCTTCTTGACCATGTCGGTGTTGACGAAGACACCGAACGGCGAGGTCGAGAAGGGGTACCCGTAGAGCTTCCCGTCGTTCTGCCAGAGCTTGAGCGTGGCGGGGGAGAGGTCCTCGTACTGGTAGCCCTCGGCCTTCTTGAGCGTGTCGTCCAGCGGCGCCAGCGCGCCCGAGGCGACGAAGTCCGGGGCGGAGTTCTCGAACACCCACGCGAGATCCGGCGCGTTGCCGCCGGCGATCTGGGTGGTCAGGGTGGTGGTGTAGTTGTCGAACGGCAGCGGGTCGAACGTGATCTCCGCGACGTCCGGGTGGCTCTTGCGGTACTCGTCGGCGATCTCGTTGAACAGCTTCAGGTGCGCCTCGTTGGCCGACCAGACGGTCATCCGCAGCTTCGCCGGGCCGCTGTCGGCGGACTCGCCACCGCCGCCGCAGGCGGTCAGGGCGAGCGCACCGGCCAGCGCCACGGCGATGCCGCGCAGGGCCTTTCCTGCTCTCACAATCTTCTCCTCACCGGGGGTGTGTGTTCAGTAGCCCGCGATCCGCGGCCAGCGCTGTTCCACGCCGGCCGCGGTGAGGCGGTCCTGGAAGTCGGCCAGCAGACGGGGGGTGTTGCGGACCGCACGCGGGGACTCGCCCCGCGCCAGACAGAAGTCGGCGAGCAGGCCGGCGACCTCGCCGATGTTCCACTCGACCGGGTGCAGCCGGTAGCTGCCGTTGGTGACGTGGGTGGTGCCGATGTTCTTGCCGGCCGGCAGCAGGTTCTCCATCCGCCGCGGGATCAGCGCGCCGAGCGGGATCTCGAACGGGCAGGAGCCGACGTCGATGTAGTTGTCGCCGCCGGTCGACGGGTGCAGGTCGATCCGGTACATGCCGACGCCCACCGCGTCCGGGTAGCTGACCGCGCCGTGGTCGCCCCGGACCGCCAGGGACAGGTCCTGCTCGGCGACGGTGTACTCGGCGCGGATCCGGCGGGACTCCCGGATGTACGGGGCCTGGGCCAGGCCGTCGGCGCTGCCGGTCACGTCGCCGCGCAGCCGCAGGCCGGGGAAGCCGGTGCCGCCGTCCGGCCGGGGCGCCTCGGTCTGCAGCCAGTAGAGCACCGAGTACGACAGCTCGCGGGCCTTGGTCAGGTGCCACGACGCGTTCGGCACGTCGATGACCGGGCCCTCGAAGTAGTCGATCATCGGCCAGTTGACCAGCGTGATGTCGCTGCCGTACGTGCCGTCGACGAAGTTGCGGCGGGCGGCGATCCGCCGGAACGTCCACAGGTTGCCGTCACCGGGGTTGACGCGCTGGTCGGCGTTGACGCTCAGCGGGTCGTCGTCCGGGTTCGGGGTGAAGCTGCGCTCGACGATCTCCAGCGTGCGCGGGTGCGGCGACTTCCAGGACAGCAGCCGGTCACCCCAGAAGTCGGGCTTGTAGTCCCGCCAGAAGTCGTACCCCGCGGGCCGGTCGATGGTGTGGTCGCCGTCGACGTGGTCGATGGCGAAGCAGACCGACACCGCCTGCATGTTCATCGGCTGGGCCTCGGCCGGGGCGCTGGGCTCGCCGGTCTCCGCCCGCGACTCGAACCCGGTGACGTACTCGGTGCCGGTCAGCGGCAGCAGCTCGCCGGTCTCGGTGGCGTCCAGGATGTACGGCGCGACCACGTCGATCCGCTCGTCCCGGTCGCGGTGCGCCAGCGTCACGCCGGTCACCCGGTCACCGTCGGTCTCCGCGGCGACCGGCCGGTACGGCTGCAGCACCCGCAGCCGGCCCGAACCCCGGTACGGGGCGAGCATCTGCTCGATGACGGCGACGGCCACCCGCGGCTCGTGACAGAGCCGGCTCACCCAGCCGGCACCGGGGTTGAGGTCGGTCCAGGCCCGCGACCGTTCGGTCAGCGGGTAGTGGCGACGGTAGAAGTCGCGGATGCCGTTGCGCAGCGCCCGGTAGCTGGCGGTGGCGCCGAACTGCTCGATCCAGGAGTGTTCGTCCGGTGGGACGGCCTGGCTGGTGAGCTGCCCGCCGAGCCAGTCGAACTCCTCGGTCAGGATGACGGACCGGCCGGTCCGAGCCGCGGCGAGCGCCGCGGCGACACCGCCCAGTCCGCCCCCGACGACGAGGACGTCCGCACGCATGAGTACCACTTGCTTCCTTCCAGTTGCGCGGCCGACCGGTCAGCGCCGATCGACCGCCGGATCAGGGGTGCCGAGGGTGCTGCCCTCGACGAGTTCGCAGGGGAGAAGTCGCTGCTGGAGGCCGCCCGCGCTGCCGTCGATGACGCCGGTCAGCACCTCGACCGACTGCCGGCCCATCTCCTCGCGGGGGATGCGGAACCCGGTGAACACGATGTCGGTGGGGACGGGCACGGTCGGGTCGCCGAGGGTCACGATCGACAGGTCGCCGGGCACGGTCAGGCCGCGCCGCCGGGCGGCCGCCGCCAGGGCCACCGCCGTGGCGAAGTCCTCCACGAAGGCCGCCGTGCTGCCGTCGGCCAGCAGGTCGTCGAGGGTCGCGTCGGCGGCCCCGGGCGCCGTCGACACCTGGCGGGCGCTCTCCGCGGTGGTCGCGGCGGCGTCGAAGCCCTGGCGGCGGTCCTGCGAGGACTCGGCGGTCATGCCCATGCCCACGTACGTGAGGCGGCGGTGGCCGTGCCGCAGCGCGGCCTCCACGAGCCGGGAGACCGCCGAGGCGTAGTCCGCGCCGACGTAGGGGACCGGGCCGCCGGCGTCGTTGCGGCGCCCGACGGCGACGTACGGGTACCCGTCGCCGTTGAGCCGCTGCAGCTCCGCGCCGTCGATCTCGCGCCCGAGCAGGATGCACCCGTCGGCCAGCCGCAGCCGGTTGTCCTGGTGGAAGATGCGCCGCCGCCCGTCCACGACCGGCGCGCTGGTGAACAGCAGCAGGTCGCAGCCGACCCGCTCGGCGTACTCCTCGATGCCGAGCAGGAACGGGTGGAAGAAGTCCCGGCTGCCGCTGGGGAAGGCGGGCTCGTACGTGAAGACGCCGATGATCCGGTTGAACCGCGAGGCGAGGCGGCGGGCCACGGGGTCGGCGGCGTAGCCGGTCTCGGCGATGACCCGCAACACCCGGTCCCGGGTCTCCGGGGCGATGCGCACCTCGGCGTCGGTGCGGTTGTTGAGCACCAGCGACACGGTCGCCTGACTGACACCGGCCATCCGCGCGATGTCACGCTGGGTGACACGTCTGAGGGGAGCAGTCACGTCGGGTCCTTCCGGTGCGGCTAATGCGTATTAGCGCTCGGCGTTGGGAAGGAGCCTGGCCGGTGGACCGGCGTGTGTCAAGAGATGGCCGCGAGATTTCGGCGCGATGAACCCGCAGGAGTAATGCGCATTAGCGGCCGGGCCGCCGCCGGAGTGGCCGGGTGACCCGGACCGATCGGCGCGGCGCTGGATCACCTCTTGACAGAAGCGCGGCGGAGCGAGCAACATTCGAGACACATAGATGCTAATACGTATTAGCGCGGCGACGCCACGGCGCGTCCGCCGATCGATGTCCCCTGTGGTCTCACTGAGAGTCATCCCGCGCTGCTCGCGAACCGTCACCCGAACGCACCGACAGAAGAGGAAGCCGCATGACGAAGCCACTCGTCCCGTCCTCCCGGCGCGCCGCCCTGGCCACGGCCGGCGCCGGCCTGCTCGTCGCCGCCCTGGCCGGCGCCGCACCGGCCGCCGCGGATCCGGGCCTCGACTTCCCGCAGTTCACCTACCAGGGCACCGCGTTCGACAAGAGCACCCTCGCCTACAACCCGACGAACGAGTTCATCTTCCCGAGCGTCATCCGGGCCGCCGACTACTTCGCCCACCCGCTCGGCGCCTACTACCTGTACTACGCGCCGCACGAGCGTCCCGGCGGGATCGCCCTCGCGTACGCCGACTCGATCGACGGCCCGTGGACCGAGTACACCGCCAACCCCCTGATCAGCAACACGTGGCTGCCGCACTACTCCACGGTCAGCCACATCTCCTCGCCGCACGCCGTGTGGATCGAGGGGGAGCGCAAGCTCTTCCTCTACTTCCACGGCGAGAACTCGATCACCCGGTACGCGACCTCCGACGACGGCATCCACTTCGACTACGGCGGCACCGCGGTGAGCCGGAACGAGACGACCGGCGGCGAGACCTCGTACGCCCGGGTGTTCGAGCAGTCCGTGCCCCGCCTGGGCACCCGGTACCTGATGCTGTTCATGGACAACCCGACCGCGGCGCTGCCCGGACCGACCGGGCCCGTGTCGCGGCGGATCCGCTGGGCCGTCTCCAACGACGCGCGCACCTGGACCATGCAGCCCGACCCGATCGTGACCCCGCAGGGCGACGAGGGCCCGAACGCCTCGGGACCGTTCTTCCTGCGCTGGAACGACCGCAACCTGGTGATCTACCACGCCGCCGACGGCAACATGCACGCCGTGGACGTCGGGGAGGACTTCGAGCAGGAGGTCCACCTCGGCGTCGTGCACGACTCGATGACCGCCGCGCCCGACCTCGGCCGCTCGGCCGCGCCGACGTTCTACTTCGACGGGCGGACCGCGCACATGTACTACGAGGCCGGCGGCCGGCTCACCGCGACCATCGGGCACGCCACGGCCACCCTGGCGAACCCGCTGCCGGTGCGGCCGCTCGACTGCGCCGTGGACCGGCCGGTCCTGTGGCCGCCGAACCACAAGCTGGTCGACGTCGACGTGAGCGTGGACCTGCGCGACGGTGTGCTCGGCCCGAACGCGTTCACCCTGACCGGCGTCACCGGCGGTGACGCCGCCGACGTCAGCGGCTTCGCCGTCGGCACGCCGGACACGACCGGGAAGCTGCGGGCCGAACGCGCCGGGAACGGCGGCGACCGGGTGTACCACCTCACGTACGCCGGGCACGACGAGATCGGACGGCCGGTCGGCTGCACCGTCACCGTCACGGTCCCGCACGACCGGGGCGGCAACTAGTCGCGTCCGGGTCGGCCGGCATCCATCGGTGCCGGCCGGCCCGGCGAGGCGACGCCGACTAGCCGGGCGGTAGCAGGTCGTCGAGCGGCACGTCGGGGTCGGCGAGCCGGTCGAGGTCGACCGGGTCGGCCGAGGTGACGAGCCGCCGGATCGACGGGACGACGTCCCACACGTTGACGTTCATGCCGGCGAGCACCCGCCCGCCGGCGGTCCAGAAGGCGATGAACTCGCGCTTGGCGACGTCGCCCCGGACGACGACCCGGTCGAACGCCCCGGGCGGGGCGTGCCCGGCGTACTCCATGCCCAGGTCGTACTGGTCGGTGTAGAAGTAGGGCAGGTCGTCGTAGCTGACCGCCTGCCCCAGCATGGCGCGCGCCGCCGCGGGGCCGCCGTGCAGGGCGTTGGCCCAGTGCTCGACGCGCAGGCGCCGGCGCAGCACCGGGTGGTAGGCGTTGGCGACGTCACCGGCGGCGTGGACGTCCGGGTCGGCGGTGCGCAGGGACGCGTCGACGTGGATGCCGTTCTCGACGGCGAGGCCGGCCGCGGTCGCCAGCTCGGTGTTCGGCCGCACGCCCACGGCGACCACCACGGCGTCGGCGGGCAGTTCGGTGCCGTCGGCCAGCAGCACCGAGGAGACGCGACCGGTGCCGCGGATCTCGCGGACCTCGGCGTCGAAGTGGAAGGTGACGCCGTGGTCCCGGTGCAGGTTGGCGAACACCCGGGCGATCTCGTCGCCGAGCACCCGGCGCAACGGCAGCGCCGCGGTCTCGACGACGTCGACGGTGGCGCCGCGCTGCCGGGCGGCGGCGGCGACCTCCAGGCCGATCCACCCGGCCCCGACGATCACGAGGTGCGCGCCGTCGACCAGGGCCGCGGCGATCCGGCGGCTGTCGGCGAGGGTACGCAGCCGCAGCACGCCGTCCAGGTCGGTGCCGGGCGCCGCGAGGTCGCGGGGCGTGGCGCCGGTGGCCAGCAGCAGCTTGTCGTACCGGAGGAGCTGGCCGTCGGCGAGCCGCACCTCCCGGGCGGCGCGGTCGACGGCGACGGCGCGCGCGGCGGTGCGCAGGTCGACGTCGTGCTCGGGGTACCACCCGGCGTCGTGCACGAACACGCTGTCCGGCTCGGCGCCGCCGGTCAGCAGCCCCTTGGACAGCGGCGGCCGCTCGTACGGTCGCTCGGGCTCGTCGCCGATCACGACGACGCCGCCGTCGAAGCCCTCCTCCCGCAGCGTCTGCGCGGCCCGCGCGCCGGCGAGCCCGGCGCCCACGATCACGAACGTGCCGGTTGTCGACATCGGTCCAGCTCCTTTCGGGGTACGCGATTCAGCGGGGGCCGATCCCGGTCAGGGTGAAGAACTCGGCGCGCGAGCGGTGGTCGTCGCGCAGGGTCCCCAGCAGGGTGGAGGTGATGGTGCTGCTGCCGACGGCCCGGACGCCGCGCAGCGTCATGCAGAGGTGTTCGGCTTCGATGACCACGCCGACCCCGCGCGGGCGCAGGTGGCTGGTCAGCCAGTCGGCGATCTGTTTGGTGAGGCGCTCCTGGACCTGGGGGCCGTGGGCGAACAGTTCGACCACCCGGGCCAGCTTGGACAGTCCCAGGATGCGCTCGCCGGGCAGGTAGCCGACGTGCGCCACGCCGACGAACGGCAGCAGGTGGTGTTCGCAGACCGACCGGATCGGGATGGCCCGGGCCAGCACCAGCTCGTCGTAGCCCTCGTCGTTGTCGAAGGTGGTCAGCTGGAACTCGCGCGGGGTGAGCAGTTCGGCGTAGGCCCGGGCCATGCGGCCGGGGGTGTCGGCGAGCCCGTCGGCGGAGAGGTCGACGCCGAGCGCGGTGAGGAACTCCGCCGCCGCCCGTTCGGCGGCGGCCGGGTCGCGGCGGGGACGCTCGTGCTGCACCCGCAGGGCGGTGACGCTCACCTCAGCGACCTCCCACACCGAGGGCCGCGAGCGCGGCCAGGACGAGCGTGGCGGCGGCGAACAGGCCGTGGCCCAGAACCACCGGCACGGGGAACCGGGACTCGGCGGTCCCGGACCGGCGGGCGGGGATCCAGCGGGCCAGCATCGTGAACCCGAGCAGCGCCACCGGCAGGAGCGCCCCGAACGCGACCCACGCGAGCACGTCGTTGTCGACGGCCAGGTGGGCGATCCACAGCACCAGGCCGATGACGGCCAGGGCGACGTGGCCGAACACCAGGCCCGGCGCCAGCCGGCTGCCGCTTCCCGGCCGGTGGCCGCCGTGGCCGATCCAGGTGCCGAGCATGACGAAGCCACCGGCGGCCGTGATCAGCCAGGTGACGAGTGCGGCGATGCCCATCAGGAGTTCTCCTTGTCTGCGCGGTGGTAGCCCCGCGCCTGGGTGGTCTCGTCGGCGACGCGGACGCCGTACCGGTAGGCCAGTTCGCCGCCGAGGTAACCGGCGACGCCCAGCCCGGCGAGGCTGATCGCCGAGAGCACGAGCGGTCCCGCGGGCACCGGACCCGGCGACCCGCCGGCCCGCAGGGCGAAGTTCACCGCGTACGCGCCGGTGACGGCGAGGTTGATCGCCATGTGCGCGAGCGCGGTGCGGTGCACGCGGGTGCGCGTGGGGATGGCGAACAGGTCCAGGAAGCCGGCGAGCGCGGCGGCGAGCGCGCCGAGGACGCCGAGGCCGATGAGCCACCGTGCGCCGTCGGCCAGGCCCGGCGACCCGGGTGCGAACCGGGTGGCGAGGTCGAGGGCGAAGCTGCCCACCCAGGCGCCGATCGGCACCGCGACCAGCGCCGGATGGAGTGGGTGGCCGTAGCGACCGGCCAGACTGGTCACCGGATGCTTGGCCTGATCCATGGGTCGCACGGGAACCCCCCAGGTGATTTTCACCAACGCTCATTGGTGATAGCGGTCATGCTGCCCCAGCGCGTCCGGAATTTCAATAGCCTTCGTTGGTGATAACCTCGGGGCTGTGAGCACGGGGGAGCGCTGGAACGCGATGGCCGCGCTCGTCGACCGGTCCCGACGGGCGCTCTACGACTACGTGTGCCGGGCCGATCACCCGGTCACCCGTGAGGAGGCCGCCGAGGCGCACGGCATGTCCCGCAACCTCACCGCGTTCCACCTCGACAAGCTCGTCGAGTCCGGGCTGCTGCGGACCCGCTACGAGACGCCCGCCGACCAGCCCCGGGGCCGAGGCCGCACGCCCAAGGTCTACGAGGCCGCCGGCGACGGCGTGGCGATCACCGTCCCCGAGCGGCGCTACGAGCTCATCGCCGAGATCCTCGCCGACGCGGTCGCCGACGACCCGCACGACGCCCCCGAGGCGGCACGGCGGCATGCCCGGCACCGCGGCCGGGACATCGGCGCACGGGTACGCGACGCCGGCGAGGACCTCGTCGCCGTGCTCGCCGGCCTCGGCTTCGAACCGGAGACGCTCGACGACCAGGTGCGGCTGCGCAACTGCCCGTTCCACGCCCTGGCCAGCCGGCAGACCGCCCTGGTGTGCGGGCTCAACCACGCCTTCCTCGCCGGCCTGGTCGACGGCGCCGGCCGCACCGACCTGCTGCCCCGGCTCGCGCCACGCCCCGGCGCCTGCTGCGTCCGGCTGGACGCCGTACCGGAGCAGTAACCGCACCTCAGAGAGGCGCCGTTCCCGGCGAGATGCGGACCTCGACCGAGCTGATGACCCACCGGACGTCGGACTCGCTGTCGATGGTGCCGGGGCACCGTCCTCATCGCGGTCTGCGACAGTGTCCGCACAGGGGAGCGCGTCATGGCACGAACACTGCGGCCCTCAGCCGCGCCGACCTCTTCGCTGGCGTCTGAGTACGACCCGAGTCTCGATCGGTGACGCCCTCACTCGCTCCGGCCGGCGTAGGCCTCGCGGGGAAGGCGGTACGCCAGGTCGGCGGCGGTATCGATCGCCTCGTCCTCCGACAAGCGGTGTTCCACGACGAGGCGGGCCAGGTAGCCCGCGTCGATGCGCCGGGCCAGGTCGTGCCGGGCCGGGATGGACAGGAACGCCCGGGTGTCGTCGACGAACCCGCTGGTGTTGTAGAAACCGGCGGTCTCGGTCACCGACTCGCGGAAGCGGCGCATTCCGTCGGGGCTGTCCAGGAACCACCAGGGGGCTCCGAGGCGCACGGCGGGATAGACGCCGGCGAGCGGAGCCAGTTCGCGGGAGTAGGTCGTCTCGTCGACCGTGAAGAGCACCACCCGGAAGCCCGGGTCGCGGCCGAAGGCGTTGAGCAGGGGTCGGAGAGTGCGGGTGAACTCGGCCGCGATGGGAATGTCGAAACCGCGGTCGGAGCCGAAGGCGGCGTGGATCTCGGGATCGTGATCGCGGAGCACCCCCGGGTGGATCTGCATGACCAATCTGTCGTCGCACGACATCCGGGCCATCTCAAAGAGCATGTGAGCCGCGAAGGCCTGGGCTGCCGCAGGGGTCACCGTGGCGTTGCACGCGTCGGTGTAGATCCGGCGGGCATCGCCCAGGGCGAGCGGTTCGGCGGCGGCGGTCACGTGTCCGTGGTCGGTGGCGCGGGCGCCGGCCGCTCTGAACGCCTCACGGCGAGCGCGCAGGGCCGCGAGGTAGCCGTCGTAGTCGCCGGTGTCCACCCCGGTGAGCGCCTGGAGCCGCGCGAGCCGGCCGGTCCAGCCGGCACTGTCGACATGGGTCAGGTCATCGGGCCGGAAGGTGGGCACCACCCGATCGCCGAGCCCCGCTTCGCGCAGCCGGGCGTGGTCGTCCAAGGGCGAGATGGCGGAGTCAGTGGTAGCCATCAACTCGATGTTGAAGGTGTCGAGCAGGGTGCGGGGGCGGAAGGCCGGCTCGGCCAGCCGGGAGTCGATGAGGTCGTAGAGTTCGTCGGCGGTGTCTGGCCCGGGGGTGATGTCGAGCTTGAGCACCTCGGCGATCTCATGTTCCAGCCAGTAGCGGCTGGGTGTGCCCCGGAACAGGTGCCAGTGGGCGCAGAAGAGCCGCCAGACAGCGCGGGGGTCGGTCTCGGCCGTCGTGCCGTCGAGACGGGGAACGCCGAGCTGGTCGAGCGTGACGCCCTGCGACACGAGCATCCGGGTCACGTAGTGGTCCGGTACGACCAGCAGGTGAGCAGGGTCGGAGAACCGCTGGTCGTCGGCAAGGACGGCCGCGTCCACGTGTCCGTGCATGCACAGCAGCGGCAGTTCCCGGGTGGAGTGGTAGATCCGGCGGGCGAGCGTCCGCCTGTCGCCTTCTGGCAGAGCACGGTCGGGGTGCAGACGCAGCTGTGCCACGCAACTTCTCCTCTGAGGTGTTGATGGAACTCGGCCTGCAAAGGATTGCATCGACGACTGTCTGCCACAAGGTACTGCCCCAGCGGAACCTGGAAACATTCATGCAACAGAGTATTGACAGAGTTCTGCAATCGGTTTCAGACTTCCGAGGTGCGGTTCAGGTGACCGAGGAGGTGGGACGTTGCGAGCGACGATCCGCGAGGTGGCGCGTGATGCCGGCGTTTCGCCGTCCACGGTGTCCCGGGCGCTGTCGATGCCCGACCTGGTCAACCCGGTGACTCGGGAACGGGTGCTGCGCGCGGCCCAGCGGCTGGGCTACGAGCCCAACCGGGCCGCACGAGGCCTGATCACCGGTCGGACCGGCAACGTCGGGCTGATCGTGCCGGACCTGGCGAACCCCTTCTTCCCCAGCCTGGTGAAGGGTGTGCAGGCCAAGGCCCGGGAGGCGGACTACGCGGTCCTCCTGGCCGACACGGATGAGGATCCGGCTGCGGAGAGGGATCTGCTCCGTGTCCTCGCCAAGCAGGTGGACGGGCTCATTCTCTGCTCCCCGCGAGGGCGTGAGGAAGACATCCGGGCGCTTGCCGCGACCACGACCCTGGTCATGGTCAACCGACGCGTCGGCAAATTGCCGTCCGTCGTGTTCGACAACGCCGACGGTATGCGGCAGGCTGTCGCGCACCTGCAGGCCCTCGGGCATCGCCGGGTGGGATGGGTGGGTGGGCCGCGCAGCTCCTGGTCCAACCGTGATCGGGTGCGGGCGCTGCAAACGGCGACCGCCGCGGCGGGCATGGAGCTTCTCGTGGCCGGCAATTTCCCGCCCCAGTTCGAGGGCGGGATCGCCGCAGCGGACCTCGTCATCGCCTCCGGCGTCACGTCGGTCATCGCCTACAACGACCTCATGGCGCTGGGCCTGCTGGATCGGCTCCGCAACCGCGGCATGGACGTACCGCGGGACATCAGCGTGATCGGCATCGACGACATTCAGATGTCGGCGATGTCATCGCCCACGCTCACCACTGTTTCGCTCACCAAGGAGCAGGCCGGCCGGGCCGCCGTCGACCTGCTGCTCGCACTGCTGGAGCAGCCTGACGGCGTGCGCAACGTCCGCCGGGAGCTCCCCACCCAGCTGCTGGTCCGCGGATCGACGGGGGTCGCGCGGACCGACTGATCATCCCGGTCGAAAGACCGTCCCCGTACCTCCGTCTTCGAAGATGATCGAGAGAGGGAACGTCTCATGGGCATTACCCGGCGGAGCGCCCTGATCGCCGCAGCCTCGTCCCTGCTAACCGCCACCGCAGCCTGCGGCGCGCCCGACAACTCCGGCGGAGCCGGCGGCGACACCAACGGCGAGGTTCCCGACAAGCCGAAGAAGGCCGTGGCGTTGAACGTCCTGGACGTCGCGGGAAACCTACAGCTGACGCAGGGCATGATTGACGACTTCGTCAAGGGAAACCCGGACGTCATCTCCCGGGTCACCTACTCGAAGTCGCCCGCCCCGGAGCTGGCCGGCAAGATCAAGGCGCAGCAGAACGCCAACCGGGTCGACATCGGCCTGGTGCTCACCGGCGTGGACGGGCTCGCGGCCGGCATCGACCAGGGTCTGTGGATGGACGTGCTCCCCAAGTTCGAGAGCCGGCTGTCCGGCATGAAGAACTATCTCGAGCCGGCCGCCGCCATGCAGAAGCTTGCCGGCAACGCGGGCGTGACCGTTACCTACTATCCGTCGGGCCCGCTGCTGGAGTACCTGCCGGCCACCGTGCCGAACCCGCCGACGAGCGCCGACCAGCTCCTCGCGTACGCGAAGGCCCATCGCGGCAAGGTCCAGTACGCCCGCCCGTCGAACTCCGGTCCCGGGCGGACCCTGCTGATGGGGTTGCCGTACGTCCTCGGCGACAAGGACCCGAAGGACCCGGTGAACGGGTGGGACAAGACCTGGGCCTTCCTCAAGGAGCTCAACCAGTACGTCGACTACTACCCTTCCGGCACCACCGAGACGATGAAGAACCTGGCCAACGGGTCCGTGCACCTGATCGCCTCGACGACCGGGTGGGACATCAACCCACGGGTCCTCGGCACCGTGCCGAAGGAGGCCAAGGTCACCTCACTGCAGGGGTTCCACTGGGTGACCGATGCGCACTACGCGGTGATCCCCAAGGGGGTGTCGACGGACACCCAGGCCGCGGTGCTCGCCCTGCTCGCGTCCATGCTGACCCCGCAGCAGCAGGCCAAGGCCTACGACGACGGCTACTTCTACCCGGGCCCGGCACTGCAGGGCGTCCAGCTGTCGGACGCGCCGCAGAAGAGCCAGGACGCCATCCGGGACTTCGGCCGGCCGGAGTACGAGTCGCTGATCGCGAACAACCCGAAGGAGGTGCCGCTGGACGCGAAGGCGCTGGTGGCGGCCTTCGACCGGTGGGACCGGGAGGTCGGCAGCGGGAAGGTCAAGCAGGGATGACCACCGGCACGAAGGCCTTCTCCGAGCTGCGACTCGAGGGCGTCTCGCGTCGATTCGGCGGCCATGACGCGCTACGTGACCTCGACCTGACGATCGAGGCGGGCGAGTTCGTCGCCCTCCTCGGTCCCTCGGGTTGCGGCAAGTCCACCGCGTTGAACTGTCTCGCCGGGCTGCTGCCCCTGACCGGGGGCAGCATCTGGCAGGACGAGCGGCGCATCGACACACTGCCGCCCGAGCGCCGCGGCTTCGGGATGGTGTTCCAGAACTACGCGCTCTTCCCGCACATGTCCGTACGGGCCAACGTCGCATTCGGACTCCGGATGCGGCGGCTGCCGAAGGACGAGATCCGCCGCCGTACGGAGGAGGCGATCCGCCTGGTACGGCTCGAGGAGCATGCCGGCAAGCTGCCCGGCCAGCTCTCCGGCGGGCAGCAGCAGCGGGTGGCCATCGCGCGGGCGGTCGTGCTGGAGCCGTCGCTGGTGCTGATGGACGAGCCGCTGAGCAACCTCGACGCCAAGCTGCGCCTGGAGATGCGCACCGAGATCCGCCGGCTGCACCAGTCGCTGGGGCTCACCACCGTCTACGTGACGCACGACCAGGAGGAGGCGCTCTCGCTGGCCGACCGCCTCGTCGTGCTGCGGGCCGGCCGGGTGCAACAGATCGGGCCACCCCAGGAGCTGCACACCCGCCCCGCCAACTGGCACGTCGCCGACTTCATGGGCTACCGCAACCTCTGGTCGATGCGGGTGCAGGCGGCGGTGGACGACACGGTGGCGGTGGAACGGGACGGCTTCCGGCTCGTCGGCGACCCGGTCGGTCCGGTGGCGCCGGGCAGCGAGGTGATCGCCGCGGTGCGCCCGGAGGATGTACGGGTCGATCAGGCCGGCGCGACGACCAACGCGGTGCCGGCGGAGATCGAGGTGGTGGAGTACCAGGGCCGGGAACTCGCGGCGGAGGCGGTGACCGCCACCGGCGTGCGGGTCCACCTGCGTACGGACCGCCGCGTCGCACCCGGTGACCGGGTCACGCTGAGCATGGACCCCCAGCGGCTGCTGGTCTTTCCCGGCGACTCGGCCCCCGCGGCCGGGCCCGCCGCAGGGGCGGCCCTACTCGAGGAACCAGGGCTGGTCGGATGACCGCCGCGACGTCCACCCCCGCGGCGGAGTCCGCCGGGCAGCCCGCGCGGGCCCACTGGCAGCACCGCCTCGCCGAACGGGGCGTCGACCGGCAACTGTGGCTGCTCACCCCGGCGCTGCTCTTCGTCGTGCTGCTCTTCCTCTACCCCTTCTTCTACGGGCTGGGCCTGTCGTTCCAGCCGACCGAGGGCAGGCCGTTCAGCGACTACGCGCGCTTCTTCAGCGACGCCTACCAGCGCGCGACGATCTGGACCACGCTCGGCCTGTCGCTGCCCGCCGCGCTGCTGAACGTGGTGGCGTCGGTGCCGATCGCCTACCGGATGCGGGGGAGGTTCCGCGGCAAGCGACTCGTCACGATCCTCCTGGTCGTACCCATCACGCTCGGGACCGTGCTCACCGCCCAGGGGCTGCTGAACTTCCTCGGCCCGACCGGGTGGTTCAACCGCGTGCTGACCGCGGTGCACCTCACCGACGAGCCGATCCGGCTCATCCACAACTACTGGGGCGTCTTCTTCTCCCTGATCATCACGGGGTTCCCCTTCGCGTTCCTGCTCGTGCTGTCGTACCTGTCCGGCATCGACCCGACGCTCGAGCGCGCCGCGGCGACCCTCGGCGCCGGCTGGTGGCAGCGGTTCCGCGTGGTCACCCTGCCGCTGCTGATGCCGGGGCTGGCCACCACGTTCTGCCTGACGTTCGTCCTCGCGTTCAGCGTGTTCCCGTCGGCGGTCCTGGTCGGCAACCCGGCCGGCGAGACCCGGGTCATCTCTATCGCCGCCTACCAGGCGGCCTACGAGCAGTACGACTACCCCTACGCGTCGGCGATCGCGATGATCATGGGACTGATCGAGCTGGTGGTCATCTCGGTGGTGTTGTTCGCCCGGACGCGCTTCTACACCGGGTCCACGGGAGGTAAGGGCTGATGGTCACCACCACCGCGGCAACCGGCGCCGGCGCGGCCGGCGCCCCGGACGTCCGCCCCCGGCGGCGCATCGTCGCCCGCCCCGCCGCCTGGTTCGTCTGGGGCGCGGTCATCTTCTTCTTCCTCAACCTGCTGGGCGTCGTCGGGTCGGTGCTGGTCAGCTCATTCGGCCAGCGCTGGTTCAACAGCTGGCTCCCGGACGGCTACACCAGCAAGTGGTACGGCGAGGCGTGGACCGAGTTCGCACTGTTCCAGGTGATCAAGGTGACCCTGGAGGTGTCCCTGCTCGTCGTGGGGCTGTCGCTGCTGATCGGCGTGCCGGCGGCGTACGTGCTCGCCCGCCGGAACTTCCCCGGCAAGCGGACCATCTACCTGGTCTTCCTGCTCCCGATCCTGATGCCGCCGATCACCTTCGGCATCCCGCTGGCGACCGTGCTCTACAAGTTCGGGCTCGCCGGCCACCTCTCCGGCGTCGTGTTGGCGAACCTCGTCCCTTCGGTGCCCTTCGTGATCCTCACCATGACGCCGTTCATCGAGCAGATCGACGCGCGGATCGAGAGCGCGGCCCGGATGTGCGGGGCGGGGCTGCGGTCGGTCTTCCTCCACGTGCTGGCGCCCCTGCTGCTGCCCGGGATGCTGGCCTCGGCGATCCTCGTCCTGGTGCGGACCGTCGGCATGTTCGAGCTGACCTTCCTCACCGCCGGTCCCGACTCCCAGACGCTCGTCGTCGCGCTCTACTACTCGATGTCCGCGGCGGGCATCCGCGCCCAGCAGTCGGTGGACGCGATGGCGGTCATGTACACGGCGATGATGGTGGTGCTGCTCGTCATCGCCCTTCGGTACGTCAACCCGACGCAGCTCGTCGCGCGGGTCAAGGAGGAACCGGAGCCGTGAGGATCACCGACGCCCGGGTCATCGTCACCTGCCCGGGACGCAACTTCGTCACGCTGAAGATCGTCACCGACGAGGGCGTCACCGGTGTCGGGGACGCCACCCTCAACGGTCGTGAACTGGCCGTCGCCTCGTACCTGCGTGACCACGTCGTACCGCTGCTGATCGGCCGGGACCCGGCCCGGATCGAGGACACCTGGCAGTACCTGTACCAGGGCGCGTACTGGCGACGCGGCCCGGTCACCATGAGCGCGATCGCGGCGGTGGACACCGCGCTGTGGGACATCAAGGGCAAGGTGGCCGGCCTGCCGGTCTACCAGTTGCTGGGCGGCCGCTCCCGCGAAGGCGTGACGGTCTACGGCCACGCCAACGGGGAGACGGTGGAAGAAGTGCTGGCCGAGGTGGCCCGGTTCGTCGACCACGGCTACCGCGCGGTGCGGGTGCAGTGCGGGGTGCCCGGGCTGGCCAGGACCTACGGCGTCAGCCGCGACAAGATGTTCTACGAGCCTGCCGACGCAGCGCTGCCCACCGAGGCGACCTGGTCCACCGAGCGGTACCTGGCGCATGTGCCGACCGTCTTCGCCCGGGTCCGCGACGAGTTCGGTCCCCACCTGCGACTCCTGCACGACGTGCACCACCGGCTGACGCCGATCGAGGCGGCACGGCTCGGGCGCAGCCTGGAACCGTACGCGCTGACCTGGATGGAGGACCCGGTCCCCGCAGACTTCCAGGAGGGGTTCCGGCTCATCCGCCAGCACACCACGACACCGGTGGCGGTGGGGGAGGTGTTCAACACGGTGTGGGACGCCGCCCAGCTCATCCGCGAGCAGTTGATCGACTACATCCGTACCACGGTGGTGCACGCGGGAGGCCTCACCCACCTGCGTCGCATCTTCGACTTCGCCGCCCTGCACCACGTGCGCAGCGGCTCGCACGGGGCCACCGACCTGTCTCCGGTGTGCATGGCCGCGGCCCTGCACCTCGATATCGCGATCCCGAACTTCGGTCTGCAGGAGTACATGCGGCACACCCAGCAGACCGACGAGGTCTTCCCGCACGGCTACCACTTCGAGGGCGGCTATCTGCACCCGGCGGAGGTGCCCGGCCTCGGCGTGGACATCGACGAGGAGGCGGCGGCCCGCTACCCGTACTCGCCCGCGTACCTGCCGGTCAACCGCCTGGAAGACGGCACGGTGCACCCGTGGTGAGAGCGCGAAGCGAGGTGATGGCATGAGCCTGGTGGTCCTGTACGAGAGCGACGACGTCGCGGTCGCGACGACGGCGATGAGAGCGGGGGAGCCGGTGGCGCTGGCGGGGGCGGCGGGCACGGCGCTGCGGAACGACGTGCCCGTCGGGCACAAGGTCGCCCTGCGTGACCTCCGCGCCGGGTCTCCGGTGCGCAAGTACGGCCAGGTGATCGGGCGGGCCCTGGTGGACGTCCGGGCGGGCGAACACGTGCATGTGCACAACCTCGGGATGCCGGAGGACGCCGCCGCCCGAGTGGCGGGCGGGCAGGTGCACGCGGTCCCGCCGCTCCCCGCCGACCTGCGCCGCACGTTCCAGGGCTACCGTCGCCCGGACGGCCGGGCCGCCACCCGCAACTACGTGGGCATCCTGACCACCGTCAACTGCTCGGCCACCGTCGCCCGCAAGATCGCCCGGATGACCGAGGACGACGCGGACGGGCTGGCGGGGGTCGACGGGGTCGTCGCGCTGACCCACGGCACGGGGTGCGGTATGGCCGCCCAGGGTGACGGGTGGGACCTGCTGCGCCGCACCCTCGCCGGCTACGCCCGGAACCCGAACATCGGCGGACTGGTCGTGGTGGGGCTCGGCTGCGAGGTGAACGCCGTAACCGGGCTGATGGCCGACCTCGGCCTCGCCGAGCACGTGCCGGTCTCGTCGTACACCATCCAGGAGCTGGGCGGCACCTCCGCCGCGGTAGCCCGCGGCACCGAGCTGGTCCGGGACATGATGCGCGACCTCGCCGGCACCACACGCACCGAGGTGGGGGTCGAGGAACTCGTGCTGGGCCTGCAGTGCGGCGGGTCCGACGGGTGGTCCGGACTCACCGCGAACCCTGCCCTCGGGGTGGCCTCCGACCTGCTGGTAGCGGCCGGCGCGACGTCCGTGCTCGGCGAGACGCCGGAGATCTACGGCGCCGAGCACCTGCTGGCCGCGCGGGCGAGCAGCCCGGAGACGGCCGAGGCGCTGATGGAGCGGATTCGGTGGTGGGAGGAGTACACCGGGCGGCAGGGCACCACGATGGACGCCAACCCGTCGCCGGGCAACAAGGACGGTGGCATCACCACCATCCTCGAGAAGTCGCTCGGCGCGGTCGCGAAGGCAGGACGGAGCCCGCTCGCCGCGGTGCGGCACTACGCGGAGCCCATCCCGCGGCCCGGGCTGGTCTTCATGGACACCCCCGGCTACGACCCGGTCTCGGTGACCGGGATGGTCGCCGGCGGGGCGAACATCATCTGCTTCACCACCGGGCGCGGCTCGGTCTTCGGCAGCCGCCCCGTCCCCACCGTGAAGCTCGGCACCAACGCCGAGCTGGCCAGCCGGATGGCCGGTGACATCGACCTGGACTGCTCACCGGTCGTCGAGCAGGGCGTCTCCGTCGACGAGATGGGCCGGCGGGTCTACGACCTGCTGCTGGACGTGGCATCGGGCCGCCGCAGCGCGAGCGAGGAGCTCGGCCTCGGCGGTGAGGAGATCGTCCCGTGGCAGTTGGGGGCCGTGCTGTGAGAGACGAGGCGAACCCGGCACCCCGGCTGCGTCTCGACACCCTGGACCGCCTCGGGCGGGGCGGCGCGTTCACCCGGCCGGCGGTGGACCCGCGCGCGCTGCGGGTCGGCGTCGTGCACCTCGGTATCGGGGCGTTCCACCGGGCGCACCAGGCGATCTTCACCGAGCTGGCCGCGGCGGCGGCGGGCCGCGACGACTGGGGCATCGCCGGGGTCACCCAGCGATCCGCGTCCGTACGCGATCAGCTGACACCGCAGGACGGTCTCTACACGGTGCTGGAGCGGGGCCGCGGCGAGGGGCCGCCGCGGGTCGTCGGCAGCGTCCGCGAGGTGCTCTTCGGGGCCGGCGACCCGGCGGCGGTCGTCGACCGGATCGCCGATCCCGCCGTACGCGTCGTTACGCTCACCGTGACCGAGAAGGGCTACCGCCGCGACGGGTGCGGCCGGCTGGACGTGTCGGACCCGGAGGTCTCCGCCGACCTCGCGGGGCGCCCGCCGCGGACCGTCGTCGGGCAGGTCGTCCGTGGGCTGCAGCGCCGGTCCGCCGGCGCCGCCGGACCGGTCACCGTGCTCTCCTGCGACAACCTGGTCGGCAACGGCGAGGTCCTGCGGGGGCTGGTGCACGACTTCCTGGACGCGTTGCCGGAGGCCGAGGCGGGTGGGCTCGCCGACTGGATCGCGGCGTCCGTGCGCTTTCCGTCCAGCATGGTCGACCGCATCGTGCCGGCGGCCACTGACGACGACCGCGCCGACGCCCGGGCGGTGCTGGGGCTGGAGGACCGGGGCGTCGTGGTGGCCGAGCCGTTCCGCCAGTGGGTGATCGAGGACGACTTCGCCGCGGAGCGGCCCGCCTGGGACCGCGCCGGCGCGGTGTTCACCAGCGACGTCGCCGCCTGGGAGTCGGTGAAGCTGCGCATGCTCAACGCCACGCATTCCCTGCTCGCATACCTGGGGGCCCTGCGCGGTCACGACACGATCGCGGCCGCGCTCGCCGACGACGAGCTCGCCGCCGCCGCCGAGGCGCTGATGGTCGAGGACGTGGCGCCGACCCTGCGCGTACCGGACGGCCTCGACCTGGCCGATTACCGGCACCAGGTGCTGGAGCGGTTCGCCAACCCGGCGCTGCGGCACCGGACCGTCCAGGTCGCCATGGACGGGTCGCAGAAGCTGCCGGTCCGGCTACTCGGCACGGTCCGCGACCGCCTGGCCGCCGGGGCGGTGCCGCGGCAGGCGGCGCTCGCCGTCGCGGCCTGGATGGCGTACGTGGGTGAAGGTCGGGACGTGCGCGGACGGGAGCTGCCGCTCGACGACCCGCTGGCGGACCGGCTACTGGCGGCTGGCGCCGCCGGCGCGGGCGATCCGGGGCGGCTGGTCGACTCGCTGCTCCGGGTCGAGGAGATCTTCGGCGTAGACCTTCCCGAGCACGACGGCTTCCGGGCGGCGCTGATCGAACACGTCGGGCGGCTCACTGGGAACCGGTGAGCCGCCGGACGGCTACCGGTGGCGCTACGACGTGCGGGTCAGCCGCCACGACCGGCGGCTCATGTGGTGCACCCGGTGATCGCGGTCCTGGATGGCGGACCACGATCACCGGGTGCATGTGCCGTCTCAGGCGTGGCCGTGCATCGTGAGGACGACCGCCTCACCGGCGCCCAGCGTGATCCGGGCGTGCCCTGCGGAGGTGGTGCCCACGGTGGGCTGGAATCCGGGCCAGCTGCCGTCCGCCGACACGGCCCGGCCGTCGATGCGTACGCCCGGTGCGTCGAGGGTGCGACCCGCGCCGCTCGGGTCGTCCGGGGTCATCCGGTCGAGTTCGTACCTCGCTCCGGGCGCCGCCACGTCGACCGACGTCGGCTGGTCACCCTTGTTGATCAGGAACAGCCGTCGCTCGGACGCGCCGCCGTCGACGCGCCAGGCCTTGACCTGCCCGCCCTGCGCGGCGTTGACCGTCACGGGCACCGGCCGGAGCCCGGTGGTGCCCTGCGCGAACCGGGAGAACAGCAGCAGCGCGTAGTACTCCGGCGCCGGGGCCGGCGATCCCATGGCCGGTGACGGGTCGAAATTGACCGCGTTGTAGTAGCCGTTGCCCTCCTCCGGGTGGAAGAACGCCCGCACCTCGGCGTTGTGGAAGTTCACCCCGGTCGCGCCGGTGCCGCACGTCGCGTTGACCGACGGGGCGTGCGGCGGCTGGGGGCAGGCCGCGTTGAACATCGCGTCGAGCGCCCAGACCGCGCTGGCGGCGACGTCGCTGACGCCCGGGGCGCCGCGTCCGGCGGCGGTGTTGAGCTCCTCGACCCGGTAGGCGAGGCCGTGGCGGGCCGCCTCGTCGGCGTGGGTGTAGACCTGGTAGTTGAAGTTGTCCAGCCGCTCGTCGGAGAGCAGGGCCGGGATGGTCGGGCAGCGGTACGGGTCGGTGGCGCAGGTGCGGGCCAGCGGGTAGAAGTGGTCGGCGGCCCAGGGTCCGAAGGCGCCGGCCTTCGCCTTCGTCGGCCCGGCGGTGGCGTCGAGGATGGCCGGCCAGTCTGCGAAGAAGCGCGTCTGCACGCTGCGGTCGGCGATGCTCTGCCAGGGTGAGATGGGCTCGCTGGTGTTCGGCGTGACGAGCGGGTACGGCCCGGTGACGTCCGCGCCGGTGTAGGCGGCGAAATCGCCCAGGTACTCCGGCAGGTCGTACCCGTAGGAGAGGTCCGGCTCGTTGCCGAGCGATACCGCGGCGATGTATTCGTCGGCACCCGCGAACGCTGGCTTGACCCCCTGCGTGACGAACGCCTGGGCGTGCTCGGGACCGCGCCAGGGACGGCCCGCGGTGGCCGGCGCCATCGCGGTGCCGAGGGTCACGGCCCAGCGGGGAATGCCGCCGCCGTCGGCGTTCGCCGCCTCGAGGGTCGCCCGGATGTCGGCGAGGTCCTCGGGCGTGATCACCTCGTTGGTGTTCGTCGCGGTCGCGTCGAACTGCATCACGTCCTGCGACGAACCGCCGATACGCAGCGAGCCCGTGTCCAGGTTGCGGAGCAGGTTGACGAAGGCGGGCCGAGCGCTCGGCCCCATGTACCGTTCGATCAACGACCACTCGACGCTGAATCCGACGAAGTGCGCGGGGACGGACCCGCCCCCCACCATGCGCCGCGGGTCGAGCCGTACGGACGCGTGGGACTCGCCGGGATCGGCGGATGCGGCGACGCTCACGCCGGGACAGGCGAGCACGGCCAGGGCCACGACCGCGGCGGCGCCACGGGTCGGATGTCTTCTCATACGGGTACGCCTTTCAGGTGCGAATTCAGGACAGGACGAGCGCGGCGAACCGCCAGTACTGGCCGGCGTTGTCGGCGGCGAAGTCGAGGTCGACGGTCCGCCCGTCCGCGCCCCCGTCGACCGGGAACGTCAGCCAGGTGAACTGCCCGGTGGCGGTCGGGCTGGCCAGGTGGGCGAGGGTGCGTCCCGCGCTGGACACCGTCATCGCGTCGGCGGGGAAACTGGCGTCGCCCACGAGCAGCGCGACCTGGTGGGTGCCGGCCGGCACGGCGAGCCGGAGTGTGGCGGGCACCTGCCCGGTCACGATGTCGCGGCGCAGGTCGTCCGGGCCGCCCCGGTCGCGGGACTGCGGCCCGGTGCCGATCCAGCCGTACCCCCGGGCCGGGTCCCAGGCATCGGACGGGGACACCCGGTGGTACGTCGGCAGCAGCGGGCTGGTGACCGTACCGGCGTCGAGCGCGAGCGCGACCCGATCACCCCGCGGCGTGGTCACCACCGCTGCTTCCGGCCGGCCGTAGAGCGCGTCGGTCGCCGTCACCACCGCGGCGAGGGTCGCCATCTGCGGCGACGGCGCGGGCGTCACGGGGACCGGGATGCTCACCTTCGCGAACGCCGGCACCTCCCGCGCCACGGCCCCCGACGTCCAGCCCTCCGGTACGGCCAGCCGTGCGTCGACCGACACCGGACGGTCGGTGCCGTTGGCCACGGTGACCACGGCCTGTCCCGCCTCACCGGCGAACAGCGGCTGGCCGGGAACCGCGAGGTCCTGCACCGACACGTGCCCGGAGGCCCGCACAATCAGGTTGTCGACGTACGTCGGGACGACGGGTGGCGCGGTGCCGCCGCCGACCGCCTGCACCGCCACCTTCGGTGACCCGGCGAGGCTCGCGCTTCCGAGCCGATACCAGTACTGGCCGTCGCTCGAGTACTCCGCGGCGACGTCGGTGCCCCGGCGTACCAGGCGCAGCCGGGCCGACCGCCCGTCGTACGGCACCGACGACCGGGCGCCGACCTTCCCACCCGACTCGGTCAGAATCTCCAGCGCGCGCCGCCCGTCGACCCAGCCGAGGTCGGCCTTCACATAGTTGTCGTCATCGACGTACGCGTAGAGCCCGACCTGCTGGAAGTCCGCGGAGAGGTCGGGTGCCTCGACAGTGGCGGCGGCGGTGAAGTCGGACTGTGGCGTGTCGGTACGCAGGAACAGGTTCCGCCCGTCGCCGCCGGCCCCCGTCTCGCCGCCGCGCAGCGTCGACAGCCGCAGCGCGCCCGGCCGGTCCTGCAGGCTCCACCCAGAGTCGTCCGGGCGCACGATCTGCCAGCCGGGGTCGAGCGTGCCGGACGGGAAGTCGTCCCCGGCCGGGCTGGTGACGCTGTCGAGGCTGCGGACGGTGAAGGGCACTGGCAGGGCCTCGGTGTCGCTGTCGACGACGGCCCGGACGAACCCGGTCGAGGAGACGTGCTCGGCGGTGAGCGTGCCGGTCAGCGTGACCTCGACGGTGGTCTCGCCGCCGACGGGCACCGTGAAGGGCACCGGCTGGGCGGCGAAGCCCGGCGGGGGCTCGACCACCACCGTCCCGTGCCCGCCGTGGCCGAGCGCGTCCACGATCGTCACCCGCTGGCGCAACGACGCCGGCCGGTCGAGTGGCGCCGCGAGGACGCTGGCCCGCGCGATCCGCACCGGCGAGAACATCACCCGCCAGCCGAGCTTGTGCTCCCGCTGGTAGGTGTCGAGGCCCTTGGTGTGGAAGGGCGGGACGGGTTCCGGGTTCTGCCCCGAACCCCAGGTCGGGGTGCACCAGAACTCGGTGGAGGTCCAGTACATCTTGCCGATGAGGTGCGGGCGGTCGTGCAGCAGCCGGTTGTGTTCGTCGACCAGATAGGCCTGGTAGTACTCGGTGCCGCGATCCAGGCCGGCGCGCTGGTGGACGGCTTCCGCCCCGTACTCGCTGAGCAGGATGGGCTGGCCGGTCATCTTCTGCAACGCGTCCAGATGCGAGGTCAGGCTCTCCAGCGTCGAGTACCAGCCGGCGTAGTAGTTGGTGGCGAAGAAGTCCTGGTAGGGATACGCGCGGTCGCGGGTGTGCCGGTGGGAGACCTGCGTGTAGAGCCGGGTCGGGTCGAGGCTGCGCCCGTGGGCGATGACGGTGCGCACGTAGTCCACCGCGCCGTCGGTCTCGGTGGCATTCTCGTTCCCGACCGACCAGGCGAAGAGGCTGGGGTGGCTGCGGTCGCGGCCGATCATCCGGGCCAGCGTCCGCTTGCCGAACTCCTGCACGTCGGCGCGGCCGAGGAAGGTTCCCGGCTGCGAGCTGATGTTGTTGATCTCCTCGATGACCAGCAGTCCGTACCGGTCGGCGGCGTCCAGTTCCGCAGGGGTGGTCGGGTAGTGCGCGGGCCGGAAGATGCGGAAGCCCTTGTCGTGCAGCCGCTTGATCTCCCGGTCGGCCAGCCCGTCCGGCTGGGTACGACCCAGCCCGGCGTAATCGGCGTGCCGGTTGAAGCCCGGCAGGTCCTTGATCGGCTTGCCGTTGAGCAGCAGGTCGAGGCCGTCGACGGCGACGGTGCGGAAGCCGGTCTGCTCGACCAGTTCCCGCCAGGCGGCGTCACCGAGGGGGCGCAGGCGCACCGTGTACAGGTTCGGGTGGTCCAGGTCCCACAGCGCGGGAGCGGGGACGTCGAGCGTGATCGGTGTGGCGCCGCCGCCGCCGGCGGGGATCGTGGTGGTCACCCGCGTCGGGCCGAGCACGCGCCTGCCGTCCGGCCCGTCGACCGTCAGCATCGCGGACACCTGCTGCCGAATGCCGCTTGCGTTGACCCCGGTCGGGCGTACGGTCAGCCGACCGGACGCGGTGCCCTCGGCCCGGGTCTCGGTCAGGGCGACGGCGGGGGAGCGCTCGAGGCGTACTTCCTGTAGGAGGCCACCCCAGTTCCAGTACAGGCCCTGGACCGGGCGGGCGTACTCGCCCATCTCCGAGACCCGGTTGTCGACCACCACCGCGATGGTGTTCGTCCGGGCGCGGACCGCGTCGGTCACGTCGAGCCGGGTGGGCAGGTAACCACCGGTGCTGGTGCCGACATCGACGCCATTGACGAAGTACCGGCAGGTCCAGAAGCACGACTCGAAGACCAGAGCGGTCCGCTCACCCGGGTCGGGCGCGTCGAGGTCGATGGTCCGCCGGTAGACCCCGAGCACGCCGTTGTCGTCGTTCCAGCTCGCCCGTACCGCCCCGAATGAGTCGGGTACCACGATGAGCGGCCAGTTGCCGGCGTCGTGCTCGGGCCGGACCGCCGGCGGCACGGCGCCGTCCAGTGCCCCGGCCGGCAGTTCGGAGGCGGTGGAGAAGCGCCAGCCTCCGGTCAGGCGGGTGCGGCCCGGCCCGGCGGGCGGGGCGGTCGTCACGACCTGCTTGGTCACGGTGAGCGTGCCCGACGGGGTGTCGGCCTCGGCCCGGAGATCGTGTGCCCCGTTCGGGAACCACGTCGCGTCCGTCGCGGTCGCCCAGGTCGGCGCGGTCTTCGTCTGTCGCGCGTAGAGGTCTGTCAGCTCCGACAGCTGAACGTCGTCCAGGTAGAACCGCACAGCAGTGGTCCCCGGTGGGGCCGTGACCTCGAGATCCACCGTGCCGCTGAGCCGGCGGCCGCTCGGGCTCTTGAACCGGAGTGCCGGGTCGGCCGCGTCGGCGCCACCGACGGGTGCGACGAGCACCAGCGCCAGCGCGACGATGCTGGCGGACAGGCAGGCGACGATCGTTCTGGGTAGCCGGATCCTCATGACAGCGTCCTCGCGGGTGTAGTGGTCCGGGCGGTCCCGCGCACCGGTCAGGTGCCGTCGCCGTCCCGGGCGGTGGCAGGCTCCTGAAACCGTTTGCGGTTATCTGATGGCAACAAAAGGCGACGCCCCCGTCAATGCGTCCAGCGGGATGAAACAAGTTTCAGAAGCCAGCCACTCCAGCGGCCGTCACCCCTTCTACCGGCTGTTTCCGCCTCACTGTTGAAGGAGACCGCCGGGTTGTGGGAGTGGCATTGAAACAAGTTTCAGGCTTGTAACGCATTGACCCCCGGCCAAGTCTTTGGTGTCGTGAACGTCGGACCGCAAACGATTTCAGGTCCGCGCCGCACCGCCTTGAGGAGAGAACATGGCGCCACCACTCACGGATCCCGCCATCACCCGACGTGGACTCTTCGGCCTGGGCGCGGCTGCCACCGCCGCCACCACCCTCGCCGGCGTGACTCCGCCCGCCCGGGCGGCGGAGCCCGGCGGACCCGGACCGGCCCCTGACGCCGCCGCCGACCTCCTGCGGCAGTGGCGGGAGGCCCCCGGCTGTCATCCGCTGCTCCCGGACATCACCGCCGCCGGCTACCGGCTCGGCCGGCGACCGCCGCGGCCCGCGGTCGCCACGAAGGTCACCGACTTCGGTGCCCGTCCGAACGGGACGGACTGCACGGCGGCGTTCAACGCCGCGGTACGGCAGGCAGGGGAGCAGGGCGGGGGCGTGGTGCTGGTGCCCCCGGGGACCTGGACGCTCTCCGGGCCGGTGTGGATGCACTGGTCGGGGGTGGTGCTCAGGGGAACCGGCCGGGACGCCACGGTGCTGCACTTCACGCGCACCCTCGACGACGGCTACCGGCCGAACCGCCAGTCCAACGGCAACAGCCGCTGGTCCTGGACCGGCGGGCAGATCTGGTTCGTCGCGCCCGAGCGGCGCGCCCGCTCGGAGGCCGAGGACTACGCGGGCACCGAGGGATGGCTGCTCGGTGACGTGCTCGCCGAGGTCGGCGCGGCGTCCCGCGGCCAGCGAACCCTGGTGATCTCCGGCACCGACCGGCTGACGGCCGGCGACATGGTCGTGCTGGAGTGCCAGAACCCGCCGGACGCGAGCCTGCTGCAGCACCTCGCCGGCGACGTACCCGGCACCCGCGACTACGACTGGCCCCGCTCGGCGCCCCAGCTCGTCACCGGATCCGGCGGGCAGTACGTGCAGTACGCGACCCTGCAGTGGCCGGTGCGGGTGGAGGCGGTGCTCGGCGAGCGTGTCGTCCGGCTGGCGCAGCCGCTCAAGTACGATCTCCGGCCCGGCTGGCCGGCGCGGCTGCGCGCGATCGGGCCGACCGTGAGCGACGCCGGCGTCGAGAACCTCACGATCCGCAACGAGCTCGTGCCGCAGACCGCGCACAACCGGCATCCGGGTTCCAACGGGGTGTGTTTCCAGGCGGCGCACGACTGCTGGGCCCGCGACGTCCGCGTGGAGAACTGCGACCTCGGTTTCGGGCTCACCACTGCCAAGTCGGTCACCATCACCGGGGTCGCCGTCGGCGGGCGGGCCGCCCACCACAGCTTCGCCTGCCGCATGCAGTCCACGGACAACCTGGTCGAGGACTTCGAGATCGAGCGGTTCACCGTTCCCGTCGCTTCCGGGGCGATCCACCACGGCCTCAACGTCGAAGGCCTCTCGGCCGGCAATGTGTACCGCGGCGGGCGCATGGCGGAGGGGACGTTCGACACCCACCGGGCGCTCCCGTTCGAGAACGTCCGGACGAACATCACGCTGGAGAACAACGGGCGGGTGGGCGGATCAGCCGCGTCGGGCCCCCTCTTCGGCGCGCGGATGGCGCACTGGAACGTCCGGATCACCAACAGCCGCCCGTACGCGATCACCATCGCCGACGTGGCGCCGCGCAGCGCGACGGTCGGCGTGCAGGGCGTCGAGGACACCGGCAGCGGCCTGGCCCGCGACTTCTCCGGCGACCTGGAGTCGCTGCTCGCCGACCACGGATCGGCCCCGTCCGTCGAGGACCTCTACCTCGCCCAGCGCGGACGGCATTAGCTTCCGCCACCTGCCTGAGGAGGACCGAGATGCGCGACGTCACAGGTCGAGGGCCGGCGAGCCCCGGCTCCGGTGGCCACCGGCGGCTGCGCCGGTGCCTCGTCGTGAGCGCCGCGGTCGCGGCGCTGGTGCCGTACCCCGGTAGCGCAGCCGTCGCCGGCGACGCCGCACCGGCGACCACCGAACTGACCATCACCGCCAGCGTTGACGAGCACAGCGCCCGGCTGTCCGACGACTTCCAGGGGTTCTCTGTAGAGTCGGCGGACTTCGCGCACGGCTTCCTGACCAGGGAGCGGATGGCCGAACGGCTGCGCACGCTGGGCCCCGGTGTGCTCCGGTTGGGCGGCTACTCGATGGACCTGGTCTGGCCGGCCTTCGGGAAGTGGGCCGACGTGCCGGCCCCGCCGGAGGCGATCGGCGGCACCGTCGACCAGGCCGACCTCGACCACCTCAAGCAGCTCCTGGACGCCTCCGGCTGGAAGGTCACCCTCGGCGCCCCGCTGAAGACGGTCGTCGACCCGTCGAAGATCAAAAACCCGCTGCGGGACCCGTCGCCGGACGTGAGCCTCGAACAGGTGGTCGCCGAGGTGAAGGCGGCGCACGACACCCTGGGCGATGACCTGCTGGCCGTCGAGCTCGGCAATGAGTACGACAACGTCACCACCCTGACCGGCGGGGAGATGTGGGAGACGGCCAAGCGCTACCAGGCCGCCATCAGCACCGCGGTGCCGCATGCTCGGCTGAAGATAGCCGGGCCCTCGCCCAGCGGCGCGAAGAGCAGCACCAGGGAGGACGAGTTCGTGACCGCCGCGCTGGCCGACGGCTCCGTCAAGCCGCAGCAGGTGCTCGCCGAGCTGTCCTCGCACTGGTATCCGTGGAGCCACTGCAGCGGCCGGACCATGACCATCCAGCAGCTGATGTCCGCGGAGACGCACCTCAACACCCGGGCCAAGCTGGCCGGCATGCGGGCGGTCAGCGCGCGGCTGCACGGCACCGTCCCGTCCACGATCAACGAATCGAACAGTGCCTCGTGCAGCGGGATGCCGGGAGTCAGCAATTCCTACGCCACGGCGCTGTGGTCGCTGGACTACCTGCTGCAGGGCGCGCGGAGCGGCGTCGACCGGGTGCAGTTCCACACCAACACCGCCGCCGTCTGCGGCGACTTCAAGCCGCGTGAGTCCGCCGACTATCCGATTTCGTACCGCTACTACGGCGCGTTCTGCGCGGCCGATCCGGCAGCGCTGGATGCCGGGCAGCTCTCCGCCAACGCCCTCTACTACGGGATCTGGGCGTTCCGCCAGGTGCCCACCGGCAAGTTCGTCGACCTGGACCTGCCCGACACCGCCCTCGACCGGATTCGCGCGTACGCCGTCCTGGGCCGCGACGGAAGCCTCACCGTCGTCCTCATCAACGTCCAGGATCCCGCCGCCGCCGACAGCACCGGCGACACTGTCGCGCTGAACCTGCCCGCGGCCTACCGCACCGCGCGAGCCGTGACCCTGCGAAGCACGGCACCCGGCGGGCTCGCGTCCCTCGACGCCGGCCGCATCACCCTCGGCGACCAGCAGATCTCACCCGCCGGCACCGCCACGGGCACCCCACGCCCGGGCACGGTGCCGGTCGACCAGCGGTCGGCGGCGGTCACCGTCGCGCCCGGCACCGCGCAACTCGTCACCTTCTCGCACTGACCGGTCAGACGCCCCCGACCATCCACGACGACGGGAGCCACACCATGCAGAGTCAAGTGCCGGACGGAGTCCACCCGTCCCGGGGCCTGAGCCGGCGCACCCTGCTCGGCGGCCTCGGGCTCACCGCCGCCGCGACGATGGCCGGGGCTCGGAGCGGCCGCGCGGCGGCGGCCGCCCCCGACGGCGGCCCGCTGAGTGTGGTGGTGTCGACGGCCCCGGCCGGCCGCGGAATGCCCCTCGTCGGCTACAACACCGGTCATTTCATGCCCGGCAGCAACACCAGCGCCTGGCTGGCGTACTCCCGCGTCAACGCGGTCCGCTTCTTCGCGTCCTTCGAGGACTGGTGTCCCGACGAGGCCTTCGACCCGGGCGCCGGGATCGCCGACATCGATGCGTTCGACGTGGCGAAGGACGAACTGCGCCGCAGCCCTGAGCAGAACCGCTTCCTCGACTGGGCACTGCTGCGCGAGGTGTTCGAGCACCACGTCTACTCGAGCACCAACTTCTACCGGCTCAACCACCAGCTCGCCGAGCTCAAGCGGCTCGGCATCACCCCGATCATCGAGGCCGCGCAGCTGCGCTGGAACAGCCCGTGGTCGGGGCTGTGGCAGCAGTGGCAGAAGCACTACGCGCTCACCTACCACCTGGCCCGGGACCACGACGTGGAGCGCTTCAACTTCGTCAACGAGCCCGACCACCCCAGCGCCGCCAAGGACATCGTTGACCAGCAGATCTACATCCGCGGGCTGCAGATCGCGTCGGACGCCGTGCGATGCGCGATCGCCGACGTCAACCAGCGCTACGGCAGGCGCCTGCGGCCCCTCGTCCACGCGCCAGTCGTCACCCACGTGTCCAGTTCACGCGGGAACGATCACATGGACGCCGACCCCGACGCCGATGCCCGCGACGACCGGTACGGCTGGGGCGAGATCTCGCTGCGGAACCTGCGCACCGACTACCACGGCACCCAGGTGGACTACGACATCTTCCACGTGTTCGACACCCACCAGTACAACAAGACGGCGGACGTCTACGCGTACGAGTTCGCGATGATGCGGCAGCGGATGCGGGAATACACCCCGACCGGCGCGGAGCTGCCCATCGTCTACTCCGAGTTCAACCGCCGCAACACCAGCGCGTTCGAGACCAGCGGAGACGATCTCGACACCCCGTTGATCTACTGTGACCTGGCTCGGATCTGGGGCGAGGCGGTCACCGCTCAGGCCGAGGGCATGATCGTGTTCAAGTTCCAGGACACCATGCGCGCCAACGGCATCCCGTACGGCACCGGCTGTTACCACGTCGAGCACAGCGGCGTCTACGACATCCATGGCTCCACGAAAGCCGCCGAGGTGAACCGCCTCTTCGCGAAGGGCTTCGCCGGCCAGCAGCGCCGGCTGCTGCACGCCGTCACCGGGGACGGCGGGACGATCCCGGTCAGCCGCGACCAGCGGACCCGCTGCCACCACCTCTGGCTGCCCCGTGCCAGTGGCGGCCCCGCGGGTTCCGTCTCCCTGGACCTCGGCGGGCTGGGCCTCGGCGGGGGCGAGGTCGTCGTCGAGGAGGTGAGCCCGACGTACAGCGGAGGCATCACGACGGTCGTCCCGCTGCCCGCCGACGGCAGGATCACGCTGACCCAACCCGCCGAGGCCGTCTGGTTGATCACCGTGGCCGACCCCGGCGAGTCACGCTCGATCAAGGCCTACGCCGACGCCTCGGTGAGCCAGGCCGCCCAGCCCTCCGGCGGCGCCGAGCAGAGCCTCGCCATCGCCCTTGACCCAGGCGGCGCCTCGGCCGTGAGCTACCTCGCCTTCGATCTCGGCGGCGGGCCGGCAGCGCGCCGGGCGGTACTCGAGATGCACGGCCGCAGCACGGACGGGGCCCCGCTGACCGTCATGGCGTACGTCATGACGGAAACGTCCTGGACCGGGCGCGACCTGACCTGGGAGTCAGCGCCGTACCTCGACCCGGACGCGGTCCGGCCCACCTCGGTGGGCGACCGGCTCCACCCGGCCGGTCAGCTCACGGCGACCGGTGCCACCGGTCCCATCCGGCTCGACGTCACCGACGCGCTGCGCCGCGCTCGCGGCCGTTCCCTCGCGTTCCTGCTGATCCGGGAGCGGAAGCGGGGCGAGGACACCGCCGACGACGGTCGGCGCCTCGAGCTCTCGGGATGTGCCGCGCCCGCGCCGGACCTGCGCCCCCGACTGCGTCTGTACCGCTGACGCCACCAACCGTCCACCACTGCGAGGAGAACCATGAAAACCTACGGCATCGCCGCTCCGGGTCGCGGCGCCCGCGCCGCCACCCCTGTCCCTGTACGGCGAAGCTTCCTGCGCCGGTCGCTGGTCGCCGGAGTGCTGGCGACCGGTCTCGTGGCGGCCGGCGGCCTACCCGCGACCGCTGACGACTCCGCCGCGACGACGGACCTCACGCTCACGGCCACCGTCGACGGACGCAACGCGGTGCTGGGTGGGGACTTCCAGGGCTTCTCGGTCGAGTCCGCGGACTTCGCGCACGGCTACCTCACTCGGGAAAGGATGGCGGAGCGGCTGCGGACGCTCGGTCCGCACGGTGTGATCCGGCTCGGCGGCTACTCCATGGACCTGGTGTGGCCCGCCTTCGGCACGTGGACCGACGCGCCGGCCCCGCCCGAGGCGATCGGCGGCACGGTCGACCAGAGCGACCTGGACCACCTCAAGGAGTTGCTGGACGCCACGGGCTGGAAGGTGACCCTCGGCGCGCCGCTCAAGAAGATTATCGACCCCTCCAAAATCAAGAACCCGACGCGGGACCCGTCGCCCGACGTCAGCCTGGAGCAGGTGGTCGCCGAGGTGACGGCCGCGTACCGGACCCTGGGCGACGATCTGCTGGGGGTGGAGCTGGGCAACGAGTACGACAACGTCACCACGCTGACCGACGCGGAGATGTGGGAGACGGCGAAGCAGTACCGGGCCGCCATCGACGAGGCGCTGCCGCACGCCCACCTGAAGATCGTCGGGCCGTCGGCCAACACCGCGAAGACCAACACCCACCTGGAGGGATTCGTCTCCGCCGCACTGGCCGACAAATCCACCCAGCCGCGGCAGGTGCTGTCGGAGCTGTCTTCGCACTGGTACCCGTGGAGCCACTGCGGCTCCTCGGTGATGACAATCGGCCAGCTGATGTCCCCGCTCACCTACACGAACACCCGCAGCAAGCTGGCCGGCATCATGGCCGTCGACGACCAGCTCCACGGCACGATCCCGATGACCCTCAACGAGTCGAACAGTGCCTCGTGCAGCGGGATGCCGGCGGCGAGCAACTCGTACGCCACGGCGCTCTGGTCGCTGGACTACCTCCTGCAGGCGGCGCAGAGCGGCGTCGACCGGTTGCAGTTCCACACCAACACCACCGGCGTCTGCGGCGACTTCAAGGCGCGTGACTCCGCCGAGTACCCCATCTCCTACCGCTACTACGGTGCGTTCTGCGCCGCGGACCAGGCGGCACTCGACGCGAACGAGCTGTCGGCGAACCCGCTCTACTACGGCATCTGGGCGTTCCGGCAGGTCCCGCAGGGCCGGTTCGTCGACCTCGATCTCGCCGATGAGCACCTGGACAAGCTCCGTGCGTACGCGGTCAAGGGAAGGGCTGGCACGCTGACCGTGGTGCTCATCAACGTCCAGGACCCGGCTCATGCGGACAGCACGCAGGACGCGGTGACGCTGAACCTGCCCTCGGCGTACGGCACCGGAAGCCAGGTGACCCTGCGCAGTGCGGCCCCGGAGGGCCTGGCCTCGCTGGACGCCGCGCAGATCTCCCTCGGCGGACGGACCGTGTCGCCCGCGGGAGTCGCCACCGGCCCGCCGCAGTCCACCGCCGTTGCGGTCGATCACCGGTCGGCGACGGTGACCGTCGCGCCGGGCACCGCGCAGATCGTCACCTTCTCGCACTGAGCAACGGGACCTGGACCGCGATCCCTCGGCCGGTCCCGCTGCGGCGGGACCGGCCGACCCACCGAATCCTGTTTTCATCCGATCCCGGGAGGGCGCGATGACCACGGAACACAGCAGGCGGAACGTCCTACGGTGGGCGGCGGTCACCGGGGCCGCCGCCGCCCTGACGCCGCTGCCCGGCGGCCGGGCGTCCGCCGACCCGACGCCCAGCGGAAACCCTTGGGCCCGCGCCCAGTACATCAGCGCCAAGGTACGACGGCCGCACTTCCCGGACCGCTGGTTCGACATCACGGGCTACGGCGCGGTGGGTGACGGCGTCACGGACTGCACGGCCGCCATCCGGCGGGCCGTCGCGGAGTGCCACGCCGCCGGCGGCGGACACGTGGTGGTGCCGGCCGGGCGCTTCCTGACGGGGCCCATTCACCTGCTCAGCAACGTCGACCTGCACGTCACGGCCGACGCGGTGGTCCTGTTCAGCCAGACCCCGGCCGACTACCTGCCCGCCGTGTTGACCCGGTTCGAGGGCGTCGAACTCTACAACTACTCGCCGCTGATCTATGCGTACGGGCAGGAGAACGTCGGTGTCACCGGCTCCGGGGTTCTGGACGGCCAGGCGGACACCGCGCACTGGTGGCCGTGGAAGGGCAAGCCGGAGTACGGCTGGCGGCCCGGCGACCCCAAGCAGGACGACGCCCGGGCCCGGCTGCTCGCGATGGCCGAGCAGGGGGTGCCGGTCGAGCAGCGGGTGTTCGGCGAGGGGGACTACCTGCGGTCGTCGTTCATCGAGCCGTACCGGTGCCGCAACGTGCTCATCGAGGGGGTCACGATCGTCCGGTCCCCGATGTGGGAGATCCACCCGACGCTGTCGACGAACGTCCTCGTGCTGGGGGTGACGGTCGACTCGCACGGCCCGAACAACGACGGCTGCGACCCCGAGTCCAGCCGGCTGGTCGTCATCCGGGACTGCACCTTCGACACCGGTGACGACTGCATCGCGATCAAGTCCGGGCGCAACGCCGACGGGCGCCGGCTCGCCGTACCCAGCGAGGATCTCCTGATCGAAGGCTGCCTGATGCGGGACGGCCACGGCGGCGTGACCATCGGCAGCGAGATGTCCGGTGGTGTACGTAACGTGTTCGTCCGCAACTGCGAGATGTCCAGCCCCAACCTGGACATCGCCCTGCGGTTCAAGACGAACTCGATCCGCGGCGGGTTCATCACCGGCTTCCACGCCCGGGACATCCGCATCGGGGAGGTCGCCAGCGCGGTGATCGACATCAACTTCTACTACGAGGAGGGGCCCGGATACGGGTTCAACCCCGTTGTCGGCGACATCCACGTCCAGGACCTCACCGTCCGGTCGGCCGGTCGTGCCCTCAACCTGCGCGGTTACCCCGACGCGCACATCGGGACGGTGACCCTCACCGACGTGGACTTCGGCACCACGAGCCGGGCTGATGTGGTGGAGAATGTCGACAACCTGGTGCTGCGCAACGTGGTGGAGAACGGGGTGCCGCTCGGCCTGGCCTCGGCGTGACGGCCGCCGCTCGACGCCGGGCCGGGGTCGAGCGGCGGGTCAGGCGCTGGTCAGCAGGCCGCCGGCCGCCCGGACCTGGTCGACCGCCCGGTGCAGCGCCGCCACGATCCGTTCCTCGGTGTCGGCCCCGAGCCTGGCCACCGGCACGGAAAGGCTGATCGCGTCGATGGCGGGGGACCGCAGGGGTACGGCCATCGCGACGCAGACGATGCCCTCGGTGCTCTCCTCGCGGTCCGCCGCGTAGCCCCGCTGCCGGATGCCGGCCAGCGCGGCGTGCAGCGCGTCCGGCGTGGTGAGCGTGTGCCGGGTCAGGGCGGGCAGCGGCCAGCTCAGCAACTCGTCGACCTCGTCGTCGCCGCGCTCGGCCAGCAGCACCTTGCCGAGTGCCGTGGCGTGGGCCGGCAACTGCCGGCCGATGGCGCTGTACAGCCGCAGGGGGTGTACGGACTCGCGCTTGGCGAGGTAGACGACGTGTGGCCCGTCGAGGCGCCCCAGGTGGACGGTCTCGCCGAACTGCCGGGAGAGGTCGTCGAGCACCGTGCCGAGCACGCCCATGGCGTCGTCCGCGGTGAGGTACGCGGCGCCGACCTGCAGCGCGCGGATGCCCAGCCCGAACCGGGTGCCGGTCAGGTCGCTCTCCACCCAGCCGCGCTGGGCCAGCGTGCGGAGGATGCCGTGCAGGCTGCTCTTAGGGATGTCGAGGGCGCGGGCCAGGTCGACGAGGGAGCGCCGGTGCGGCGAGGCGGCGAGCGCTTCGAGCACCTCCAGCGTCCGGCCGGCGGACTTCACCGGGAGGAACCCGTCGGGCGAGGTCATGGCGGCCACTTTAGCGGGGTTGACAGGGCGATGGACGTCGATAGGGTCAAGTATGTGACTAGCGTTCGCCATTCTGAACAGTCCGATCCGGAGGCCGGTGGCGTGGTTGCGGCCGTCGGAGCCGGTCGGATCCTGCCCGTGGTCGTGCTCGACGCCGCCCGCGACGCCGTCCCGTTGGCAGCGGCGCTCGTCGACGGGGGCCTGCACAGCGTCGAGGTCACCTTCCGCACCGACGCCGCGGCCGAGGCGATCCGGAACATGTCGGAGCGGCCCGACCTGCTCGTCGGCGCCGGAACCGTGGTGACCCCGGCCCAGGTCGACAGGGCGGTCGAGGCCGGTGCGCGGTTCGTCGTCAGCCCCGGCTTCGGCCCGGCCGTCGTCCGGCACTGCCAGCAGCTCGGGATACCGGTCTTTCCCGGCGTCACCAGCCCCACCGAGATCATGATGGCGCTCGACGCCGGCCTCGACAGCGTCAAGTTCTTCCCCGCCGAACAGCTTGGCGGCCTCGGGATGATCAAGGCGCTGGCCGCGCCGTTCCGCTCCGTGCGGTTCATCCCGACCGGCGGGGTGAACACCGACAACCTCGCCGCCTACCTGGCCCACCCGGCGGTCCTGGCGGTCGGAGGCACCTGGATGGTCGCCCCGGAGCTGATCACTGCCGGACGCTGGGACGAGGTCACCCGGCGTACGTCGGCCGCGGTGTCGGCCGCCCGGACCGGACCGGAGGCGTGAGATGCTGCGGATTCGACCCGCCGACGACTGTCGGTACGACATGGTCTCGCTCGGCGAGATCATGCTGCGCCTCGACCCCGGCGAGGGGCGGGTGCGCACCACCCGCAGCTTCCGGGCGTGGGAGGGCGGCGGCGAATACAACGTCGCCCGCGGCCTGCGCCGCTGCTTCGGCCTCCGCGCCGCCGTGGTCACCGCCTTCGCCGACAACGAGGTGGGCCGCCTGCTCGAAGACCTGGTCCTCCAGGGTGGCGTGGACACCTCGTTCATCACCTGGATGCCGTACGACGGAACCGGCCGCACCGTGCGCAACGGCCTCAACTTCACCGAGCGCGGTTTCGGCGTACGCGGGGCCGTCGGCACCTCTGACCGTGGGCACACCGCCGCGAGCCAGCTGCGTCCCGAGGACGTCGACTGGGACCACCTGTTCGGCACGCTGGGGGTGCGCTGGCTGCACACCGGCGGCATCTACGCCGCCCTGTCCACCACCACCCCCGACACCATCGAGGCGGCGATGCGGTCCGCCCGCCGGCACGGCACCATCATCTCCTACGACCTGAACTACCGGCCCAGCCTCTGGCAGGCCATCGGCGGGCAGCCGCGGGCGCGGGAGGTCAACCGCCGGCTCGCCCGCTACGTCGACGTGATGATCGGCAACGAGGAGGACTTCACCGCGTCGCTGGGCTTCGAGGTGCCTGACACCGACGGGTCGCTGTCCCACCTCGAGGTGGCCAACTTCGAGCGGATGATCCAGGCGGTCACCAAGGAGTACGACAACTTCGCGGTCGTGGCCACCACCCTGCGTACGGTCCGCAGCGCCACGGTCAACGACTGGGGCGCGATCGCCTGGTCAGCCGAAAGCGGCTTCGTCGAGGCCACCCACCGGGCCGGCCTGGATATCCTCGACCGGGTCGGCGGCGGCGACAGCTTCGCCTCCGGACTGATCTACGGACTGCTGAAGACCGGCGACCTGGCCACCGCGGTGGAATATGGCGCGGCGCACGGAGCCCTGGCCATGACCACCCCCGGCGACACCTCGATGGCGAGCCTGAAGGAAGTCGAGTCGCTCGTCCTCGGCAGGGGCGCTCGCGTGCAGCGGTAGTGCCCTCGGTGCCAGCGTGGCCGCAACTCGGCCCGCTGTCGGGCGGCCCGGCGGATGTGGGACCACCTGTCTGGAGGTCGCTCGCCCGTGGCCTCGAATTGCCCGTGTCAGCCAGGCCCAGCAGCCAGGGGGCCAGCCTGCGGCGTTGAGCCAAAGTCGCCAGCTCGTGCGGGTGGTCCGTTGCTCGCGGTGCGTGCCGGAGGACGAGCTGCGCTCGGAGCCGGACCAAGGGGTCGTCGAGGTGGCCGACCTGGCAGGCATACGTTCCGTCCGCGCGCCGCCGTCAGCCGTAGTACTCGACCAGGCAGAACTCGTGGTCCTCGGGGTCGGCCATGACGACGACCACGCCCTCCTCGTAGTCGTGCCGTTCACCGGTGAACCGGCCACCGAGATCGACGACCGCCGTCATGGCCTCGTCGATGTCCGCGACGGTGATGTCGAGGTGGATCCGCACCTTGCCGGTCTGCGGCTCGGCCACGGGCTGGAACACCAGCCGCGGCTGCGGGTCACCGCGCTCGCCGAGGTAGACCCAGCCCTCCTGGGACGGGCCGGGCTCGCGACCGAGCAGGGCGCTCCAGAACCGGGCCACCCGTTCCGGGTCGAGACAGTCGATCGTGACACCGGACCAGACGTTCGCCATCCGCCGATCCTGACTCATCCAGGCGGGGAAGATCGAGGCCCCCACCGAAGTGGATCTCTGCCGTAGCGTGCGCTGATGCGTCGCCACGTACCACTGACCCTGCTTCTCGCACCGCTGCTCGTCACCGCGTGCACCACCGATCCGGCCGCCCCGGCCGGATCGGTGGTGCACGCGGTGACGAGCAGCGGTGCGAGAAGCAGGGTCA
>NZ_WBKT01000035.1 GCF_008868175.1 Micromonospora sp. AMSO31t | reverse complement strand
CGAGCGGCCGCGGTGAGGGCGGGGCGGCCGGACCGGCCGGCTCGGGACGGCTGCGCCGACCCACCAGCCCGGAGACCGGCTCGGGACGGCCGCGTCGCGCGGCCTGCTCCGCGACGGGCTCGGGCTCGGCGGGGCGCACCGGGCGCAGCCCGGCGGCGGCCGACGGGACCAGCTCCTCGACCTGCTCGCCGCGGCGCGCGGCGGCGCGGCGGCCCGGCGCCGGAGCGGGCGTGGTGACCCGGGCGCTGAGCGCGCCGACCAGCGCGTCGCAGCCGGCGTCGCAGGCTCGGACGGAGGCGACGGCCTGCCGCACGGTCTCGGCGACGGCGGTGGTGAGCGCCCGGTTGACGGCGGCCCGCCGGGGCGTCTCGGAGATCGCGACCCGCAGCGCGGTCACCGCGTCGTTGATGGTGTCCGCGTCGGCGACACCCTCGGCGGCCAGGTGGGCGGCGACGGCGTCCGCCGCCACGGCGACCTCGCGGCCCCGGGCCACCGTGCCGGCGAGCATGCCCGGCTCGGGCAGCGCGTCGAGGATGGCCAGGGAGACCGGCTCGGCCGGGTCCGGGTAGGCGCGCAGCGCGGCCGGGTAGAGCTCGCGGAGCACCTCGCGCAGCGCCACCGCGGCGGAGTGCCGGCCGCTGGCCAGTGCCGCGTGCGCGGAGAGGACCTGCTTGTAGTTGGCGAGGTCGCGTGGCGCCGGGAGGGTCACCGCGGAGAGCGCGCCGGCCTGGAGCGCACGGGCCAGCCCGACCGCACGACGCTCGGCCGGCGGGGACTGCATCTCCTCCAGCGAGTCGTCGTCCGCGAAGCGCTCGGCGAAGTCGTCGACCGAGTCGTCGTCCGCGATCGCCAGCGGCCGACCCGCCGCGCTGAGCAGCGAGGTGACCGTGTGGTCGTCGCTGTCGGCCGCGATGGCCGCACCGCTCGGCCCGCCCGACCGCTCCACGAGCAGCGCGACCAGTTGGGCGTAGCCAGCCGGGTCGTCACCGATCTCACAGACATGCAGCAGACGGCCTGCGTCGTCGACCACAGCGGACGTCAGCGTCGATTCGACCGAAGCCGACCGGTCGGCCGAATCCGCCGAGGCCAGACCGCAGTACACGCGCACGAGCGCCACGGCGTCGTCCTCCTCCCGGGACACAGGTCTTGCTCTGCCAGAGACTGATGCTCCCCGCTCCGGGTCAGTCGCGCCAGTCCACAACAGCAGAGATCTTGCCGACAATGGTGCGCCAACCCAAACTTGCGGTTTGTGCCCCGATTTTCTTCAGCCGGCGCCGGCCCAGGAATCCACCGATTCCGCCGTTGACAGAACTGCGCAGCGCCTCGTCCAGGTCATCCAGGCTGGAGCCTGCGGAGAGCATGTCGAGCACCGCCGGTAGCCGCAGCGCGTACGCCAGGTCACGGGCGACCTCACCGGCTTCGATCAGCAGCGTCGGGTCCCACGCGTCGTGGCCGCCGCGGAGGTTCTCCACTACCAGGTCGAGCTCGTAGGTGTCCTCGTCCAGCGGGGCGATGTCGGCGGGTTCAACCCGTTCGGACAGTTCATTCCAGCTGTCCAGTTGAGACAGGTCGTTCGGCGCACCGGAACGGATGAAACTGACCAGCGACTCCGGGGTCTTGAACAGCAGCAGCTTGCCGCGGTGGGTGAGGAAGACGGGCACCTCCTCGTCACCCGCGGCGTCCGCCTCGTCCTCGTCCTCGTCCGCCTCGTCCTCGTCGGCGGCCTCGGTGGCCTCGTCGGCGTCCTCGTCGGCGGCCGCCTCGGCCTTGCCGCGGCGGCGGCGCCCGGCCCGCTTCTCGGCGTCGGCGTCCTCGTCCTCCTCGGCGGCGAGGGCGGCGAACTCCTCGTCGAGGATCACCACCTCCTCGTCGTCCTCGGTCTCGACGACCTGGCGACGGGCCAGGAAGGGGTCGTCCTCGTCGCGCTCGGCGACGTCGGTCGGGGTCAGCTCGCGCGCCGGCCGGTACGCCCGCAGCGTGAAGCCGGTGCCGGCGGGCAGGGCGATCTCCACCGGGTCGATCCGCAGCTCGTCCCAGAGCGCGCGGTCGGCCGCCGGGCGGTCGACCTCGACCTCGTCTGCTGCGGTCGACGCGGTGGTGTCGTCGAGCTCGGGCTCGTCGGCGTCGGGCCGTTGGGGCGACTGGCGGGCCACGCTGACCTCCGTGTGCTTTCGGGTTGCCCACCCGGCGACGGTCGGCCGCCGAGTGACTCTGCGCACATACCCTAGTGGGCGTCCCGCCGTCGCCGGGAGCCGCACCCCGGTGGCGTCCCGACCCGCGGACAAGTAGTCTTGCTACGCATGAAGGCCCAGGCGCTGCACGGACACCTCGATGCGCTGCTGCTCGCGGTGCTGGAGCAGGGCGCGCTGCACGGTTACGCGATCATCGAGGCGCTCCGGGCCCGCAGCGGCGGCACCCTGGACCTGCCCACCGGCACCATCTATCCGGCGCTGCGCCGCCTGGAGCGGGCCGGCTACGTGGCCAGCGCCTGGAGCACCGTCAACGGCCGGGAGCGGCGCACCTACGAGCTCACCGACGCCGGCGGCCTGGCGCTCGCCGGGGAGCGCGCGGGATGGCGCGAGTTCAGCGCCACGGTCGGCCGCTTTCTCGGCACCGACGAACCGCCGGCCACCCCGGCCTGAGCGAGGCCCGTGGCGGGACAGCGGGTCACCCGCCGCGCACGCGGGGGCCGGCGATCCGGGGGTCAGCCGGCGACCCGCAGGCCGCGGGCGCTCAGCAGCCAGTAGCGGGCCGCCCGGGCCAGCGCGAACCAGGCGGCGCTGACGAGCACCGCCCCGATGATCATCGGGGGCCAGGTGAGCGCCGCGTCCCAGAGGTGGACCGACCAGCCGAACAGCGCCACGCCGGCCCCCGCGCCGACCGCCAGCCCGCCGGTCAGCCCGAAGCCCACCGCGCGGGCCAGCCGGGGCAGCCGTGGTGTGGCGTACCGGGCGGCGAGCAGGTTGAGCAGCAGCCCGACCAGCGCCAGCCCGGCGACCACGGCCCAGATGCCGTTGACCGAGGCGGAGAGGAGCAGGTAGGCCTCCGGCGGGCGCGGGCCGTCGCTCCAGCTCGCCCCCCGCCAGGTCAGGTCGCCGCCGACCATGAGCACCGCGGCCACCGCCAGCGCCCGCAGGGCCAGCCCACGCAGCGCGCCGGCGGCCAGCTCGGCCTGGTAGCCGGGCGCGAGCTGAGCCGGACTGCCGAAGTCGGCCACCGCCCGCCGCTCGGCCTCCGCCACCGGCAGGCCCCCCTCGCGGTACGCCTCGACGGCATCCTCCAGGGCGTGCCGCGCCTCGGTCAGCAGGTCCGCCTTGAGCCGGGCCGGCCCGTGCAACTGCCCGGCCAGCTCGCGCAGCCGTTCGTCGACGTGGATCTCCTCGTACCCCCGCATGGCACCACCCTGCCACCGCACCGGGCCGGCCGCGTCGGGGAAAATCCCGGAAAGCGGCTCAGGGGGCCAGGGCCAGGTAGCCGCGCTCGGCCGCCTCCTGGAGCAGCCACTGCTCCCGGTACCAGCCCGGCCGGGCCACCAGCTCCTCGTGCCGGCCGCGCTGCACCACCCGGCCCGCGTCGAGCACCACGATCTCGTCCAGCCCGGCGAGGCCGCTGAGCCGGTGGCTGATCAGCAGCACCGAATGCCCGGCCGGGGTGGCGGCCAGCGTCGAGGCGAGCACCGCGTCCGCGGCCGCCGGGTCGAGCCCCTCGGTCGGCTCGTCGAGCACCAGCACCGGCGGGCCGGCCAGCAGCGCCCGGGCCAGCGCGAGCCGCTGCCGCTGCCCGCCGGAGAGCTGCCCGCCCTGCTCGCCGACCAGGGTGTCCCAGCCGTCGGGCTGGGCGCGTACCCAGTCCAGCAGGCCGGCGGCCCGGGTGGCGGCGGCCAGCTCCGCCTCGTCGGCGCGGGGCCGCCCGAGCAGCAGGTTCTCCCGGACCGTGGCGTGGAAGACGTACGCCTCGGCGAGCAGGCCGCCGACCACCCGGGGCAGTTCCTCGTCCGCCAGGTCAGACACGTCCACGCCGTCCACGGTGATCCGGCCGGTGTCGGGGCGTACCGAGCCGGTGAGCGCGGCGGCCAGGGTGCTCTTACCGGCGCCGCTCGGCCCGACCACGGCCACCCGGCGGCCGGCGGGCAGGTCCAGGTCGACCCCGGCGAGGGCGGGCGCCGCCCCCTCCCGGTAGCGGACGGTCACGCCCGAGAACCGGACGTCGTGCCCGCCGGACGCCGGTCCGACGGGTGCGGTGGGCGCCGGTTCCCCGGCCTCGGTGAGCAGGTCGGCCACCCGGGCCAGGCCGGCGCGGAGCTGGGTGCGCTGCCGGGCCGCCCCGACCAGCGCGAGGGACACCTCGACGGCGGCCAGCGTGCCCACCGCCAGGACGCCGACGAGCACCCCGCCGACGCCCGCGCGCAGGGCCACGACCACCACGGCGGCGGCGGTGAGCCCGCCGACCAGCACCCCGGCCGCGTCCACCGCGAAGCCGGTCGCGGCGAGCCGGCGCTCCAGCCGGGCCAGGCGACCGGCCCGGGTCTCGGCGGCGGTCAGGGCCGTGCCGGTCGCGCCGAAGGCGGCCAGGTCGGCGGCGCCGTGGGTCAGGTCGACCGCGTCCACCGCGAGCGCGCCGCGCAGCGGGGCCACCTCGTCGGCGGCCCGCCGGGTCAGCCCGGCGGCCAGCACGGGCAGCGCCACCCCGGCCACCAGCAGCCCGGCGGCGAGCACGCCCGCGGCCGGCAGCGAGATCAGCGCGGTGCTCCCGACGGCCAGCACGCTCACGAGCGCGGCCGCCGCGCCCGGCACCAGCACCCGCAGCAGCAGGTCCTGCACCGCCTCCACGTCGGAGACCAGCCGGCTCAGCGCGTCGCCGGTGCGCTGGGCGGTGGCGTCGCGCCGGGCCACCAGGGTGGCGAAGACCCGGGCCCGGACGTCGGTGATCATGCGCAGCACCGCGTCGTGCCCGGCCAGCCGCTCGGTGTAGCGGAACACGCCCCGGCTCACCGCGAGCGCGCGCACGGCGACGATCGCCACGGTCAGCCGGTCCAGCGGCGGCCGGCCGGCGGCGCTCATCAGCAGCCACGTGGCCGTGGCCATGAGGGCCAGCCCGGCGAACTCGGTGGCCGCGGCGAGCAGCCCGGCGCCCAGCAGGCGGCCCAGGTAGGGCCGGGCCAGCCGCAGCACCGCCCGCTCGGGTCCGTCGGTCATGGCGTCCCCTTCCCGGCCGGTACGCGGCTCAGCTCGGTGACCCGGCCGTCCTCGACGCGGAGGATCCGGTCGGCGTCGGTCAGCAGCGCGGGCCGGTGCGCGACCAGCAGCGCGGTACGCCCGGCGACCAGGCGCCGGGTGGCCGCGAGCACGACGGCCTCGCTGGCGCTGTCCAGGCGGGCGGTCGGCTCGTCGAGGAGCACGAGCGGGGCGTCCCGGAGGAACGCCCGGGCCAGCGCGACCCGCTGCCGCTGCCCGCTGGACAGGCCGTGCCCGCGCTCGCCGAGCGTGGTGCGGAGCCCGTCGGGCAGGGCGGCGACCACCTCGTCCAGCGCGGCGTCGGTGACCGCGCCGGCCAGCGCGGCGTCCGGGGTGTCGGGGGCACCCAGGCGGATGTTGTCGGCCAGCGAGCCGGCGAAGAGGTGGGCCCGCTGGGGCACCCAGGCCAGCTCCCGCCGCCACGCGTCGAGGTCGACCCCGGCGAGGTCCACCCCGTCGACGGTCACCCGGCCGGCGGTCGGGGTGACGAAGCCGAGCAGCAGGTTGAGCAGTGTGGTCTTGCCCGCCCCGCTGGGCCCGATGACGGCGATCCGCTCGCCGGGGCGGATGGTGAGCGTGACGTCCCGCAGGGCCGTGGTCCGCTCGTACGCGACGGTCACGCCCTCGAAGCGGATCTCGCCCCGGCCGTCCGGCGCCGGCCCGGCGGTTCCCGGTGCGGCGGCCTCCGGCGTCGCGGAGAGGGTGAGCGCCTCGTCCAGCGCGGTGAGCCCCTCCATGCTGGCGTGGAACCGGCTGCCGGCGGCCCGTAGCGGCAGGTAGGCCTCCGGGGTGAGCAGCAGCACCAGCAGCGCGGTGGAGAGGGTGATCCCGCCGCCGAGCAGCCGGATGCCGACCGGCACGGCGACCAGCGCCACGGAGAGGGTGGCGACCAGTTCGAGGACCAGCGCGGACAGGAAGGCGATCCGCAGGGTCTTCATGGTGGCCTGGCGGTGCCCGTCGGCCATCCGGCGCACGACGTCGACCTGGGCCCGGGCCCGGCCGAACGCTCGCAGCGTGGGCAGCCCGGCCACCATGTCGAGGAAGTGCCCGCCGAGCAGCGACAGCCGCCGCCACTGCCGCTCGGTGGCGGCCTGCGCCTGCCAGCCGAGCAGCGCACCGAAGACCGGGATGAGCGGGATGGTCAGCGCGATGATCAGCGCGGAGCTCCAGTCGGCGAGCACGATCCGGGCCAGCACGGCCAGCGGCACGGTCACGCTCAGCACGAGCTGCGGCAGGTAGCCGGTGAAGTACGGGTCGAGCGCGTCCAGGCCGCGCCCGGCCAGGGTGGCGAGCTGCCCGGCCCGGCGGCCGGCGACCCAGGTGGGGCCGTGCCGGCCGACCGCGCGCAGCAGGTCGGCCCGGAGCGCCGCCTTGACCGTGGCCGCCGCCCGGGCCGCCACGGTGCCCTGCGCCCAGCTCACCAGCGCGCGGGCCGCGACCGCCGCCCCGAAACCGGCAAGCGCCGGTCGGTGCAGCCGCCCGTCGATCGCGGTGGCCAGCAGGGTGGCCAGTGCGGTGGCCTGCGCGACCACCAGCAGGGCGGTCAGCCCGCCGAGCACCGCGAGCACGGCGAGGTCGCGCCGGGCCGCGGGGACCCGGCGCAGCAGCCGCGGGTCGAACGGGCGGCGGTTCACCAGTACACCGGTGCCCTGCCGTCGGTCCGTCCCCGGAACACCCACCAGCACATTGCCTGAAAGCCTAGTAGGGCCGGAACGAGCGGCAGCGCCAGCCAGCCCAGCAGCGCCAGCGTCGGCCCGCTCGCGGCCGCGTCCGCCACGGTCAGCACCGCCGCGTCGGTCAGCTGCGGCGCGGCCGCCGGGTCGACGGTGGAGACCAGCACCCGGGGCCAGAGCGCCGCGCCGACCAGCGGCACCGGCAGGGCCAGCGCCACGCTGGTCGCGGCGAAGGCCAGGCCGGCCCGGCCCCGGCGCAGCGCCGCGCGGGCCATGAGCAGCGTCGCCACCAGCGCCAGCGGCAGGAGTACGGCGACCGCCGGGCGGGCCACCGCGGCGCGTACCCGATCGGAGAGCAGGCCCAGGGCGGTGGCGGTGGCGACCGCGGTGAGCGCCGCCGGCATCAGGCCCCGGGCCAGCCGGGCGACCGACGGCACGTCGGCGACCGGCAGCCGCAGCGTGAGGAAGGTCGCACCGTGCACGGCGACCAGCGCGAGCAGCGCGAGCGCGGCGGCGGCCACGAACGGGGTGAACAGGTGGCCGACCCCGGCGGGGTGTCCGTCGCCGGCCGGCGGCACGCCCTGGAGCAGCCCGCCGAGCAGTGCTCCCCAGCCGAGCGCGGCGAGCACGCTGCCGGCCACCACCACCCGGTCCCAGAAGGCGCGGGCCGTCCCGCCGCGCGGCCGGCTGCGCAGCTGCACCCCGGCCGTCACGAGCACCACCCCGGCGAGCGCCCCGAGCACGGCCGGATAGAGGCCGGAGAGCAGCTCGCCCTCCAGGGTGGGGAAGGCGCCGAACAGGATGCCGACCGCGGCCACCAGCCAGACCTCGTTGCCGAGGAAGAACGGCCCCACCGCGTTCAGCGCGGCCCGGCGGGCCCCGGGCGTGGCGCCCCGGGCCAGCAGCAGCCCGACGCCGTAGTCGTAGCCGCCGAGCACGAGGTAGGTGGCGAAGAAGAGGCCGAGCAGGGCGTACCAGGCGAGTTCCACGGCGGGCTCCCTCAGGCGAACACGGGGTGGGGGTGGTGGTCGGCGTCCGGCGCGGGCGGCCGGCCGAGCGCGGGGTCGTGCGCGCCCCGGGCGGCGTGCCGGACCAGCAGCACCCAGTTGGTGACGGCGAGGGTGCCGAGCAGCAGGGTGAAGCCGATGAGCGAGGTGAGCATCAGCCCGGGGCTCACCGGCGAGACGGCCTGGCCGGTCGGCAGCAGCCCGTACGCCACCCAGGGCTGGCGCCCCACCTCGCGGGCGATCCAGCCGAGGATCACCGCGACGAACGGCAGCGGCACGGCGAGGAGCACCAGCCAGAGCGGGAACTTCAGCCGGATGATCCAGTCCCGCCAGAGCAGCGGCAGCAGGAACCAGGCGCAGCCCAGGGTGAAGCCGATGAGGATCATGAAGCCGAGGCCGACGCTGGACAGTGCCGGCGGGGTGTAGTCGCCGGGGCCGAACCGCGTCGTCCAGTCGGCGACCAGCGCGTCGCGGTCGGCGCCGCCGCCGAACTTGGTCGGTTGGAGTTTCCCGACCGGGCCGAACTGCGCGAACCCGAAGCCCTGCAGCGTGGTCACCGCGAGCGCCGCGGTGATCAGGCCGATCCGCAGCGATTTCCGGAAGAGCGCGTAGTCCGGGGTGCGCCGGAGCAGGTGTGCGGCGCTGACCGCGGCCATCAGCATCCCGCCGGTGACGAGGCCGGCCGAGACCACGTGGCCGAAGGCGAAGCCGAGGGTGGGGTTGGTGAGCAGCGCGCCGAAGTCGGTGAGGTGGGCGACGCCGTCGCGCACCTCGTAGCCGACCGGGTGCTGGAGCCACGCGTTGGCCACCATGATCCAGAACGCCGAGGCGTACGCGGTGAGCGCGACCCCCCAGAGCAGCGCCAGGTGGATGCCGCGCCGCAGCCGGTGCCAGCCGAAGATCCACATGCCGAGGAACGTGGACTCCAGGAAGAAGGCGACAAGCGTCTCGATGGCCAGCGGCGCACCGAACACGTTGCCCACGTAGCGCGACAGGCCGCTCCAGTTCAGCCCGAACTGGAATTCCATGACGATCCCGGTGGCGATCCCCAGCACGTAATTGAGCACGTAGAGCTGGCCCCAGAAGCGGGTCAGCCGCTCGTACACCGGCTTGCCGGTGACGAAGCCGGCGGTCTGGAGGCCGACCAGCAGGGTGACCAGGCCGAGGGTGACCACCACGAACAGGAAGTGGATCGAGGTGGTCGTGGCGAACTGCAGGCGGGCGAGGAGCAGGGGATCCATGGCCGTCCTCCCACTAGTTGACTCGCTTGTCATAGCGAGCCTACACGTAGGCTCGCTACCTATGAGGTCCGGTGGCGGCCCGGAGTCGGGTTCCCGTCCGTCAGCTCAGGAAGAGGGAGATCGGCAGGGCGACCAGCATGGTCGCGACGGACAGCGCGGTGGCCCCGAGCACCCGCGGCGGCCGGTCGGCCACCATGAGCCGCTGCACCCGCACGTCGAGATCCCGGTCGCCCAGGCCCAGCGTGCCGGCCGGGGTGACCCGGTGCCCGGCGGCGGCGAACCGGCGCAGCGCCCCCGCCAGGGGCGCCCCGGCGTGCAGCTCCCGGGCCTTGTCGTCGGCGCGCATCTCGACCAGCAGCGCCACCCGCTCGTGCGCGTCGCGCACCCAGCGGAACCAGGGCAGCGCCCGGCAGAGCGCCGTGAACGGCAGCAGCACCAGGTCGTGCCGCTCCTGGGCGTGCGCCCGCTCGTGGGTGAGCACCGCCGCCAGCTCGGCGCGGTCGAGCAGGCTGAGCGTGCCGGCGCTGACCACCACCCGCGGCTTCACCCCGGGCAGGCAGTACGCGGCCGCGCTCGGGTGGTCGAGCACCAGCGCGCCGGGCACCGTGGGATCCCGCCGGGCGACCAGGCTGAGCAGCTCCCGGTGCCGGCGCTGGGCGCGCACGGTGCCGTGGATGCTGCGCACGGTCGTGGTGAGCAGCACCGCGCCGATGCCGAAACCGACCCCGACCAGGCCCAGGTGCGGCGCGCCCAGCCCGGCCGGCAGCGTGCCGTGGGCCAGGTCGTCGACGAGGGTCAGCAGCGCGCTCCCGGTCGGCAGCTCGTACGCGCTCAGGCCGAGCGCCATGGGCAGCCCCATGGCGGAGAGGCCGAGCGCCAGCCCGACCGCCTGCCAGCAGACGATCGCCACCCGCGGGGCCTGCCAGGTCCACCGCGCGGCGGCCAGGACCTGCGCGGTCAGCCAGCAGGCCAGGATGGTCGCGGCGAAGTGCAGGGCGTACGCCACGGCGGCCGCCCTACCGGTCCGTCGCCTCGTCGAGCGCCGGGCCGCCGGCCCGCGGGTCCTCGACCCGGTCGGTCAGCCCCGCCTCGGCGCTGAGCGCCGCGCGCAGCACCTCCGCCTCGGTGCCGGTCACCGAGCGGGCGAAGCGCACCAGCGCGGCGTCCCGGCTGCCGCCGAGGTCGAGGGCGTCGAGCATGAGCTGGGCGATGTGCGCCTCGCGGGTGGCGGCGGGCCGGTAACGCCAGGCCCGCCCCTCCCGCTCGCGCTGCACCATGCCCTTGCCGGCCAACCGGTCGAGCACGGTCATCACCGTCGTGTAGGCCAGCTCACGCCCGTCGAGGGCGTCGGCGACCTCGCGTACGGTCACGCCGTCCGACGTGCCGGGGACCGAGTCCCACAGCACGTCCATCACCGCACGTTCCAGATCACCGAGCCGAGTCACCCCGTAATCCTACCTCGCGTAGTAGAAGGCGTTCAGACGCCCTTCGGGTGCCAGACGGTCTTCGTCTCCAGCAGCGTGGTCATCCGGGTGATGCCCGGATCGGCGTACCAGTCGTTGTCGGCCGGGGCCGGCCGGAGCACCCGCTTGAGGTTCTCCGCGGCCTTGACCTCCAGCTCGGCGGCCAGGTCGGCGTCGGCGACCCCGGTCAGGTCGATGGCGTTGACGTCCATGTGCGCGGCCAGCGTCGGCACGGTCTCCGACAGCCGGCCGGTGAGGATGTTCACCACCCCGCCCGGCAGGTCGGAGGTGGCCAGCACCTCGGCCAGGGTCACGGCCGCCAGCGGCGCCGACGGGGAGGCGGCCACCACCACGGTGTTGCCGGTGACGACCGCCGGGGCGATCACGCTGACCAGGCCGAGCAGCGCCGGGGACTCCGGGGCCACCACGGCCACCACGCCGGTCGGCTCGGGCGCGGACAGGTTGAAGTACGGCCCGGCCACCGGGTTCGCCCCGCCGTAGACCTGCGCGAGCTTGTCGGACCAGCCGGCGTACCAGACCCACCGGTCGATGGCCGCGTCGACCTCGGCGGCGGACGCGCCCAGGGCGACGAACTGGTCCCGCCGGCCCTCCAGCATCTCGGCGACCCGGTAGAGGATCTGACCGCGGTTGTACGCGGTCGCCCCGGCCCAGCCCTTCACGGCCGCGCGGGCGGCGAGCACGGCGTCCCGCGCGTCCTTGCGGGAGGCCAGCGACACGTTGGAGTCCTGCACGAGATACGACCGTCCCGACTCGCTACGGGGGAACTTCCCGCCGATGAAGAGCTTGTACGTTTTGCGTACCGCGACCCGCTCAGACATTGAGGTACGCCTCCAGCCCGTGCCGGCCGCCCTCGCGGCCGTAGCCCGACTCCTTGTAGCCGCCGAACGGCGAGGTGGGGTCGAACTTGTTGAACGTGTTGGCCCAGACCACGCCGGCGCGCAGGCGGTCGGCCATCCACAGGATCCGGGAGCCCTTGTCGGTCCAGATCCCGGCCGACAGCCCGTACGGCGTGTTGTTGGCCTTCTCCACGGCCTCGGCCGGGGTGCGGAAGGTCAGCACGGACAGCACCGGGCCGAAGATCTCCTCGCGGGCGATCCGGTGCGCCTGGGTGACGCCGGTGAAGATGGTCGGCGCGAACCAGAAGCCGCGGTCCGGCAGCTCGCACGGCGGCGACCAGCGCTCGGCGCCCTCGGCGGCGCCGGCCTCCGACAGCTCCCGGATGCGGGCCAGCTGGGCGGACGAGTTGATCGCGCCGATGTCGGTGTTCTTGTCCAGCGGGTCACCGACCCGGAGCTGGGCCATCCGCCGCTTCAGCGACTCCAGCACCCGGTCGGCGACGTTCTCCTGGACCAGCAGCCGGGAGCCGGCACAGCAGACGTGCCCCTGGTTGAAGAAGATGCCGTTGACGATGCCCTCGACGGCCTGGTCGATCGGGGCGTCGTCGAAGACGATGTTGGCGGCCTTGCCGCCCAGCTCCAGGGTGAGCTTCTTGCGGGTGCCGGCGACCGAGCGGGCGATGGCCTTGCCGACCTCGGTGGAGCCGGTGAAGGCCACCTTGTCCACGCCCGGGTGCTCGACCAGGGCGCGGCCGGTCTCGCCGGCGCCGGTGACGATGTTGACCACGCCGGCCGGCAGGTCGGCCTGCTGGCAGATCTCGGCGAAGAGCAGCGCGGTCAGCGGGGTGGTCTCGGCCGGCTTGAGCACCACCGTGTTGCCGGCCGCGAGCGCCGGGGCGATCTTCCAGGCCAGCATGAGCAGCGGGAAGTTCCACGGGATGACCTGCGCGGCAACCCCGAGCGGGCGGGGGTTCGCGCCGAAGCCGGCGTGCTCCAGCTTGTCGGCCCAGCCCGCGTAGTAGAAGAAGTGCGCGGCGACCAGGGGCACGTCGACGTCGCGGGACTCCTTGATCGGCTTGCCGTTGTCCAGCGACTCCAGCACGGCCAGCTCGCGGGAGCGCTCCTGGATGATCCGCGCGATGCGGAACAGGTACTTGGCCCGGTCCCGGCCCGGCATCGGACCCCAGACGCGCTCGTACGCCTCACGGGCGGCGCGGACCGCGCGGTCCACGTCCTCGCTGCCGGCCTCGGCGATCTCGGCCAGCACCTCCTCGGAGGCCGGGTTGATCGACTTGAAGCTGCCGCCGTCGGTCGGGTCGACGAACTTGCCGTCGACGAAGAGCCCGTACGAGGGCTTGATGTCCACCACCGAGCGCGACTCGGGGGCGGGTGCGTATTCGAACATCGCGCTCAGTCCAGTGTGAAGTAGTCGGGGCCGGCGTAGACGCCGGTCGTCAGCTTGGTGCGCTGCATGAGCAGGTCGTTGAGGAGGCTGGACGCCCCGAACCGGAACCAGTCCGGGTCCAGCCAGTCCGGGCCGACGGTCTCGTTGACCATGACCAGGTACTTGATCGCGTCCTTGGTCGTCTTGATGCCGCCGGCCGGCTTCACGCCGACCTGGCGCCCGGTGGCGGCGCGGAAGTCCCGGACCGCCTCCAGCATGACCAGGGTCACCGGCGGGGTGGCCGCGACCGGCACCTTGCCGGTGGACGTCTTGATGAAGTCCCCGCCGGCCAGCATGGCCAGCCAGGAGGCGCGGCGCACGTTGTCGTAGGTGGCCAGCTCGCCGGTCTCCAGGATCACCTTGAGGTGGGCGTCGCCGCAGGCCTCCTTGGTGGCCACGATCTCGTCGTAGACCTCGGAGTAGCGGCCGGCCAGGAACGCGCCCCGGTTGATCACCATGTCGATCTCGTCCGCGCCGGCCGCGACGGCCGCCCGGGTGTCGGCGAGCTTGACCTCCAGCGGGGCCTGGCCGGACGGGAAGGCGGTCGCCACGCTGGCCAGGTGCACGCCGGACCCGCGCAGCACCTCGGCCACGTACGGGACCATGGCCGGGTAGACGCAGACCGCGCCGACATGCGGGCAGGACGGGTCGGCCGGGTCGGGACGCAGCGCCTTGGCGGCGAGCGCCCGCACCTTGCCGGGGGTGTCCGCCCCTTCGAGGGTGGTCAGGTCGACCATCCGGATCGCCAGGTCGATGGCCTCGGCCTTCGCGGTGGTCTTGATGGAGCGGGTGCCGAGCTGTGCCGCCCGCTGCTCCGCGCCGACCTGGTCCACGCCGGGCAGGCCGTGCAGGAAGGTCCGCAGAGCGGTCTCGGATCGTCCCAGCTCGGAGAGATCCGACCGGGCCGACGTCGCTGTCGCCGTCATGCCCCGAATACTACGCACCCGCGCGTCGAGTGATCTTGGTCACGGCGGGCCCGCGGCACGTGAGCCCGGTCGCTGGTCCGCCCGCACCCGCGATGCGCCCGCCCCGCGACCGGTAGGTTGAGCGATCGTGGACGTACACGTCATTGACCACCCGCTCGCCCAGGCGCGGCTGACCGCCATGCGGGACGCCCGGACCGACTCCGCGTCGTTCCGGGCCGCGCTGCACGAACTCACCACCATGCTGGTGTACGAGGCCGCGCGCTCGTTCCCCGTCGAGAAGTACCCGGTGCAGACCCCGGTCACCGGCACCGAGGGCACCCGGCTGGCGAACCCGCCGCTGCTCGTGCCGGTGCTGCGGGCCGGCCTCGGCATGGCCGACGCCGCGCTCGGCCTGCTCCCCGAGTCGTCGATGGGCTTCGTCGGCCTGGCCCGCGACGAAAAGACGTACGAGCCGCGCGCGTACATGGAGTCGCTGCCCCGGGACCTCGCCGGCCTGCCGGTGCTGGTGCTCGACCCGATGCTGGCCACCGGCGGCTCGCTGGAGCACTGCTGCCAGCTGCTCGCCGACCGCGGCTGCACCGACATCACCGTGCTCTGCGTGCTGGCCGCGCCGGCCGGCATCGAGCGGCTGGAGCGGTCCGGGCTGCCGTTGCGCCTGGTCACCGCGTCGATCGACGAGGGCCTCAACGACCGGATGTTCATCGTCCCGGGCCTCGGCGACGCCGGGGACCGCCAGTTCGGCGGCATGCCCCGCTTCTGACCACGGACCGGCCCGCCGGCAGCGCCGGCGGGCCGCCCCGACACCGGACCCGGCGAGTCCGTGCGCGGGGTGCGCCCAGCCGCTACCGTCTCGGGCCATGACTGGTGTTGCGCTCGCCGAAGAGCTGCTGCTCCTCGCCTATGACGACGAAACCGGCAAGGCGACCATGCCGCGGATCAGCCTGGACCTGGGCATGGCCGCCGCGGTGCTGGTCGAGCTGGCCCTGGCCGGCCGGATCGCGTACGCCGACGGGAACCTGGCGGTGCTCGACCCGGCGCCGACCGGGGAGCCGATCGCCGACGAGGTCCTCGTCCGGATCGCCGCCGACACCCCGCACACCCCGTCGTCGTGGGTGCAGCGGCTGCGGCACGGCCTGCGCGACCGGATCCTCGGCGACCTCTGCGGCCGGGGCGTGGTCCGGGACATCGACGAGACCGAGCTGGGCTTCATCCACGTGCACCGTTACCCGGTCGCGGACGCCTCGGTGGAGGCCGACATCCGGCAGCGGCTGGCCGAGGCGCTGACGGTCGGGCAGCTCCCCGACGAGCGGACCGCCGCGCTCGCCACCCTGGTCGCGGTGCTGCGGATGGAGCCGGCGCTTGGCCTGACCGGCTCTGCCGCCGACGAGGCCGGCAAGCGCCTGGAGGAGATCGCCACGGGCGCCGGCTTCTCCGGCACGGTGAGCCTCGACGACAGCGTCGTCCGCCCCTCGGTGAGCCTGGTGATCGCCGCCCTGGCCCAGGCGATCGACGCCGCCCTGGGCAAGCGCCCCTGACTGGTCGATCAAGAGGTTTGCGTCCGGGTAAGCGCTCGCCGGGACGCAAACCTCTTGATCGACGCCGGGGTCAGAGGCCGAGGGCGGTGGCGATCTCGGTGCGGAGGGCCGTTACCGCCGTTTGGGCGCGGTGGCGGGCCGTCGCGACGTCGCCGTCCGTCACCGGCTCCACCACCTCCAGGTACGCCTTGAGCTTCGGCTCGGTGCCGGAGGGGCGGATCACCACGCGGGCGGCGTCGGTGCGCAGGATCACCACGTCCGCCTCGGGCAGCAGGTCGGACGCCTCGGTGACCGGGTGCCCGAGCAGGGTGGTCGGCGTGGCCGCCCGGATGCGGGACATCGCGTCGGCGATCAGCCGCAGGTCCTCGACCCGGGCCGAGAGCTGGTCGGTGTGGTGCACGCCGAACTCGGCGGCCAGCTCGTCCAGCCGGTCGGTCAGCGTCCGGCCCTCGGCCTTGAGGCCCGCAGCCAGTTCGGCGACGGTCAGCGCGGCCGTGATGCCGTCCTTGTCCCGGACGTGCTCCGGCGCGACGCAGTAGCCGAGCGCCTCCTCGTAGCCGAAGACCAGCGGCTGCCGGCCGCCCCCGGCCCGGACGATCCACTTGAACCCGGTCAGCGTCTCGTCGTAGGGCAGGCCCCGTGCCGCGGCCATGGCCCGGAGCAGGGTGGAGGAGACGATCGTGGTGGCGTACAGGCCGGTCACGCCGCGCCGCATCAGGTGGTCGGCGAGCAGCGCGCCCACCTCGTCGCCGCGCAGCATCCGCCAGGTCCCGTCCGCCGGCACGGCCACCGCGCAGCGGTCCGCGTCCGGGTCGTTGGCGATGGCGATGTCCGCGCCGGTGCTGCCGGCCAGCGCGACCAGCTTGTCCACCGCGCCCGGCTCCTCCGGGTTGGGGAAGTGGACCGTCGGGAAGTCCGGGTCCGGTTCAGCCTGCTCGGGCACCACGCCGGGCGTCGCGAAACCGGCGTGCGCGAACGCGGCGGTCAGCACCGCGGCGCCCACCCCGTGCAGCGGCGTGTACGCCACCTTGAGGTCCCGCGGGCCGGCCGGGTCGACCACCGCGGCGGCCCGCTCCACGTACGCGGCGACCAGGTCGTCGCCGAGCACCTGGCCGGCCGGGCCGAGCGGCACCCCGGCCAGCGGGCCGACCGCCCGGATGGCGGCCTCGATGCCGGCGTCGGCCGGCGGCACGATCTGCGCGCCCGCGCCCAGCTCCCCGCCGAGCTGCGCGCCCAGGTAGACCTTGTAGCCGTTGTCCTGGGGCGGGTTGTGGCTGGCCGTGACCATCACGCCGGCCACGGCGCCGAGGTGCCGCACCGCGAAGGCGAGCACCGGGGTGGGCAGCGGGCGGGGCAGCAGCAGCGCCGGGCGACCCGCGCCGGTGGCCACCTGGGCGGTGCGCTCGGCGAAGGCCCGCGAGCCGCGCCGGGCGTCGTACCCGATCACCAGGGGGCCCTCGCCGCCCTGGTCGGCGAGCCAGCCGACCAGCCCGGCCGCGGCCTGGGTGACCACCGCGAGGTTCATCCCGTTCGGGCCGGCCCGCAGCGGTCCGCGCAGCCCGGCGGTGCCGAAGGTCAGCGGGCCGGCGAACCGGTCGGCCAGCTCGGGCGCGCTGCCCGGTAGCCCGGCGAGGACGGCGCGCAGCTCGTCCTGGTCGGCCGGGTCGGGGTCGTCGTCGAGCCAGCGCTCGGCCCGGGTGCGAAGGTCGTCAAGGTCAGTGGTGTCCGCCGCCATTGCCTCATGAAAGCATGGCGGCGGATCACCACCGGCCGTCGGCCTCGACTCAGTTGGCTCCGGTGAGCTGGAACGACTGCGCCATCGCCTCGAAGATCGGCTTGCTCGCGGCGAAGTCGGCCTCGTTCGCGGTCAGGTAGAACGAGTAGACCTTGCCGTCCTGCACCACGCCGCGCCACATGCCGTGCCGCTTCGCGTCGCCGTCGCCGCAGGTGTATTCGAACCCGGCGGCCGGTTTGCCGGCCAGCGTCGACTCGCTCATCTCCAGCTGCTCGTAGGGCTTGGCGCAGGACTTGCTCTTGTCCCGCAGGTTGCGGGAGGCGAACTCGGCCCAGCTGACCGAGGTGCCGCTCCAGTCCTCGGCGAGGATGCGCACCTTGCGGCCCTCGACGCTCGGGTCGACGAAGTCGACGAAGACGCCGCCGGTCTTGCGGTCCCAGCCCTTCGGGACCTGCACGTTGACGCCCTTGACCGACTGCGCCTGCATCTCGACCGGGGGAGCCTCGGCCGTCGTGCTGGGCAGCGCGCCCACGATCGGCGGGGGCGCGTCGTCGCCGCCGCTGGTCAGCGCGATCACGCCGACCAGGAGCAGCACGGCCACGCCGCCGGCGGCGGCGAGCTGCACCTTACGCGGCCAGCTCCTGACCCGGCCGAGGAGCTGGCCGCCGACACCCTTGGCCCGGCCGAGCGCGCCGCCGTCGGCCGGCGCGCCGCCCGGGGCCGTCGTCCACGGCTGGCCGGTGCCGGGCACCGACCACTGGTTGCCGCCGTAGACCGGCTGCGTGGCGTCGGCGCCCCGGCCGTAGACCGGCTGGGTGGCATCCGGGTGGCCGGGCACCCGCTGGGTGGCGTCCGGGCCGGCGGTGTGGCCGAGCCGCTGGGTGGCGTCGGGCGAGATGCGCTGGGTGGCCTCCGGTGCCGCGCCGGACGCGGACATCGCCCCGGTCGGGGTGTGCAGCGGGCCGGCCAGCGCGTCGGCGCTGGTCTCGTCGAGCGCGGCGGCGCCGGCCGCCGTGGAGTCCGGCCGCTCGCCGCGGCGCAGGGCGGCGAGCCGGTCGGTCAGCGACTCGCCGGGCCCGATCATCGCCCGGCCGCCGATCTGGCCGCCCGGCTTCGGCTCGGGCGTGATGATCGCCGGCGGGGTCGACGGCCGCTGCACCGGCACCACGGCGTACGGGTCGGTGACCGAGTTGACCGCCGTGGCGGTGCTGGTCAGCGGGCCGGCCAGCAGCTCGCGCAGCATGCCCCGGGCGGTGTGCACGTCCAGCCGGCGGGCCGGGTCCTTCTCGAGCAGGCCCATGAGCACGCGGGTCAGCGGGCCGCTGCGCTGCGGGGTGGCCGGCGGGTCCTCGACCACCGCGTGCATGGTCTCGATCGGGTCGCCCTTGTCGAACGGCGGACGCCCCTCGACGGCGGTGTAGAGCGTCACACCCAGCGAGAAGAGGTCGCTGGGCGGGCCGAACTCCTGGCCCATGGCCCGCTCGGGGGAGATGAAGTGCGGCGAGCCGAGCACCATGCCGGGTGTGGTGAGCTGCACGTCGGTGGGCATCCGGGCCACGCCGAAGTCGGTCAGCACGCACCGGCCGTCGGTGCAGATCAGCACGTTGGCCGGCTTGACGTCCCGGTGCAGCACGCTCATGGCGTGCGCCACCTCCAGCGCGCCGAGCAGGGCGATGCCGATCTTGGCGACGGCGCGGGGGGCGACCGGCCCGTCCTCGATCACCATGTCGGCCAGGCTGCGGGCGTCCAGCAGCTCCATGACGATCCACGGGCGGCCACCCTCGGTGACCACGTCGTAGACCTGGACCACGGCGGGGTGCTGGATCGCGGCGGCCGCGCGGGCCTCGCGGAGGGTCCGCTCGTACAGTGCGTCGCGGTCGCTGGGGGCGAGCCCCGGCGGGAGGACGACCTCCTTCACCGCCACGTCGCGGCGCAGCAGCGTGTCTGTCGCGCGCCAGACCGTGCCCATGCCGCCGTTGCCGACCGGCGAGCGCAGCGAGTAGCGGCCACCGATGGTGGTGCCGGGTGCTGCGCGTCCAGTGGGGGGACTGGCGGGTCCGCCGCTCCACGTCGGGATCTGAGTCACAGAAAAGCCACCGGGGGATATCGAGGGGGCTGGGACACAACCCCACTATCTTGCTGGTTCCGACGCCCGATGCGAAACCCGACGCGGCGGACGTTTACCTACTCGACGGTATGTGGCCAGGTACTCACCTCCGGTCGCTGCGCGCCGCCGTGGTGTGCGGTATCCCTCACCCAACGAACGGCGGCCGCGTCCTACCATCCGGTAATGAGCGAAGCGCGGTCAAGCGAGTCGGGTTTCCCGATCAAGGGCGTCTACACGGCGGCCGACCTTCCGGAGGACCTGGACTCCCGGCTGGGCGGCCCGGGCGAATACCCGTACACCCGCGGGGTCTACCCGACGATGTACACGTCGCGACCGTGGACCATGCGGCAGTACGCGGGCTTCGGCACGGCCACGGAGAGCAATGCCCGCTACCACCAGCTGCTGCGCGCCGGCACCATGGGCCTCTCCGTCGCCTTCGACCTCCCCACCCAGATGGGGTACGACTCCGACGACCCGATCGCGCACGGCGAGGTGGGCAAGGTCGGGGTCGCCATCGACTCCATCGAGGACATGCGGACGCTCTTCGACGGCATCCCGCTGGACAAGGTCTCCACCTCGATGACCATCAACGCGCCCGGGTCGGTGCTGCTCCTGCTCTACCAGCTCGTGGCGGAGGAGTCGGGGGTGCCGGGCTCGGCGCTCAACGGCACCATCCAGAACGACATCCTCAAGGAGTACATCGCCCGGGGGACGTACATCTTCCCGCCGAAGCCCTCGCTGCGGCTGGTGGCCGACACCTTCGCCTACTGCCGGGCCGAGGTGCCGAAGTGGAACACGATCTCCATCTCCGGCTACCACATGGCGGAGGCCGGCGCGTCGCCCGCGCAGGAGATCGCCTTCACCCTGGCCAACGGGGTGGAGTACGTCCGCGCGGCGCTCGCCGCCGGGCTGGCCGTGGACGACTTCGCGCCCCGGCTGTCGTTCTTCTTCGTGGCGCGCACCACGCTGCTGGAGGAGGTCGCCAAGTTCCGGGCGGCCCGGCGCATCTGGGCCCGGCTCATGCGCGACGAGTTCGGGGCGAAGAACCCGAAGTCCATGATGCTGCGGTTCCACACCCAGACCGCGGGCGTGCAGCTCACCGCCCAGCAGCCGGAGGTGAACCTGGTCCGGGTGGCGGTCCAGGGCCTCGGCGCGGTGCTCGGCGGCACCCAGTCGCTGCACACCAACAGCTTCGACGAGGCGATCGCGCTGCCCACCGAGAAGGCGGCCCGGCTGGCGCTGCGCACCCAGCAGGTGCTGGCGTACGAGACGGACCTGACCGCCACCGTCGACCCGTTCGCCGGGTCGTACGTGGTGGAGGCGATGACCGCCGAGCTGGAGACGGCCGCCGACGAGCTGATGCAGCGGGTCTTCGACCACGGTTCGGCGGTGGACGCCATCGAGGCGGGCTTCCAGAAGCGGGAGATCGAGCAGTCCGCGTACCGGATCGCCCAGGAGATCGACTCGGGTGAGCGGGTGGTGGTCGGGCTCAACCGGTTCCAGATCGACGAGGAGGAGCCGTACGAGCCGCTGCGGGTCGACCCGACGATCGAGGTGGGCCAGGCGGAGCGGCTGGCCAAGCTGCGCGCCCAGCGTGATTCCGGTGCCGTCGAGCGCGCGCTGGTCGAGCTGCGCGCCGCGGCCGAGGGCGACGCCAACGTGCTCTACCCGATGCGGGAGGCGCTGCGCGCCCGGGCGACCGTGGGTGAGGTGTGCGGGACGCTGCGCGACGTGTGGGGGATCCACCGGCCGAGCGACCGGTTCTGAGGCGACGACGGCGGTCCGGCCGGCACTCCGCGCGGGGTGCGGCCGGGCCGCCGTCGCGTTTCCGACCGCGCTGACCTGGGCGAACGGTGTGCGGCGGCGTACAGTCGGTGGTCTCCCCGCACGCGGCGGGGGCGGCGACGGCTCGGTGCGGATCCTTCCCCGGGCGGCGCCGCCCGGGCGCCGCTCCCGGAGCCGTCGGGCAGCGTGGCCGGAGCCGGCGCGCGTGTGCGGATCGGGATTGCGGGTAACCCGCTCGGGTGAACGGGACGGACAGCCTGTGCGGTCGTACTCCGGGCCGGCATGTCACCGTGAGGAGTCGTCCGACAGCCGACCGTTGTCGCGCAATTGTCCGAGCGGCAGTTAATTGTCGCGACTAATGCGACAATTCGGAACGACGGCCAGCGTTTTGGTGACCGTTGAATCGGTTACGCGTTGTAGGAGGTGGGGGGCAGATGACGGCGTTCGACCGCGATCTACCTGCTGTCCCGCAGATATTCGAGCCCTCCCACCAGGGCATTCGTGACGCTGCGCGGTCCGACCGCTACGCGAAAGATGTTGCGCAGCGTCACCGCCGGAGGTCTAGGCTGTCTGCTGTTCTCCCCGATGATCCATCCATCTCTAGTGATCGAGAATTCGACGTGACGAGTGCGTTGACGCTGCCGTCCGGCAGCCCGCTGGCGTCGTCCTGGCCGGAGGCGCCGACCGGGTCCCAGCCCCTGCCCATGGAGCTCGACCATCTGCTCGCGCTGCGCGTACCCGGCCTCATCGCCACCCGCCGTCACATCCACTCCCACCCGGAGCTGTCGGGCGAGGAGTTCGAGACGGCCGCCCTCGTGCACCGGGAGCTCTCCCTCGCCGGGCTGAAGCCGCGCCTGCTGCCGAAGGGCAACGGCGTCATCTGCGACATCGACGGGCGCCCGGACGGCCCGGTCATCGCGCTCCGCGCCGACATCGACGCGCTGCCGCTGAGCGACCCGAAGGACGTGCCGTACCGGTCCACCGTGGACGGCGTCTGCCACGCCTGCGGGCACGACGTGCACACCACCGTGATGCTCGGCGTGGGCATGCTGCTCGCCCAGCTCGCCGACCTCGGCCAGCTCGACGGCCGGGTGCGGCTCATCTTCCAGCCGGCCGAGGAGATCCTGCCCTGTGGCTCGCTGGAGGTCATCGAGGCCGGCGGCCTGGACGACGTGGTGCAGATCTTCGCCGTGCACTGCGACCCGAACCTGCCGGTCGGCAAGGTCGGCCTGCGGGTCGGCCCGATCACCGCCGCCGCCGACAACGTCACCGTCCGGCTGACCGGCCCCGGTGGGCACACCGCCCGCCCGCACCTGACCGTCGACCTGGTCGACGCGCTCGGCCGGCTGGTCACCGAGGTGCCGACCCTGGTCAGCCGCCGGGTGCCGGCCAACAGCGGGCTGCTGCTGGTGTTCGGCCACGCCTCGGCCGGCACCCGCTACAACGTCATCCCCTCCGAGGCCTGCGCCGCCGGCACCCTGCGGGTGATGGACCGGGACACCTGGGACCAGGCCCCGAAGATCGTGGCTCAGGTGGTGCGGGACGTCCTCGCCCCCACCGGCGCCACCGTCGATCTGGAGTACCTGCGCGGCCGCCCGCCGGTCACCAACGACGCCCGGGCCATCGGCGTGTTCACCGCCGCCACCGCGGCCGCGCTCGGGCCGGAGGGCATCGCGGAGACCCCGCAGAGCATGGGCGGCGAGGACTTCTCCTGGTACCTGGAGCACGTGCCCGGCGCGCTCGCCCGCCTCGGCGTCGGCCGGAACGGGCCCAACGTGGACCTGCACCGGGCCTCGTTCGACGTGGACGAGCGCGCCATCCCGGTCGGCGTACGCCTCATGGTCCAGACCGCGCTGCGGGCACTGGCGGCGGCCCGCTAGGGACCGGGCCGTCCGGCAGCGCCGGGCCGCCCGGCGGCGTACGGCGACCGCGCCGGCGGGCCAGGGCCAGCACGAGCGCCACCGGCACGCCGATCGCCACCGCGAACGGCAGCACCGCGCCCAGCACGGTGAGCGCCACCCGTAGCGAGCCCAGGAACGCCGACCAGCCGCCCCGCAGCCCGGCCAGGAAGCCGAGGTCCTCCTCGTCCCCGACGGCCGGGGCGTCCGGACCGACGAAGGTCACCGTGATGGTGGAGAGCGCCGTCAGGTCGGCGAGCCGCCGCTTCTTCGCCTCCAGCGAGGCCAGGTCCGCCTCCCGGCGACCCACCTCGTTCTCCAGCGTGACCAGGTCGTTGATCGAGGTGGCCCGCGCCAGCAGCCGCCGGGCGCTGTCCACCCGGGCGCGCTGGGTGGCGATCCGGGCGTCCAGGTCCACGGTCTCCTCGGTGACGTCCTCGGTCCGTACCTCGCGCCGCTCCTGCTCGCCGAGCCGGACGAGCGCCTCCAGCACGGTCGCGAACCGGTCCGCCGGCACCCGCAGGGTCAGCTCGGCCCGGGCGTCCGCCGCGTCGCTGTTGCGCTGGTCGCCGCCGACGAAGCCACCGGCCGCCGTCACCGCCGTGCTCGCCTCGCGGGCCGCCCGCTCCACGTCGTCCACCCGCACCTGGAGCGTTCCGGTGTAGATGATCGCCCGCTGGTCGACCCGCAGGTCCGCGCCGCCCGCACCGGGCTGCGCCTTCTCGGGCGCCGCCTGGTCCCGGTCCACCGCCCCGCCCGCCACCTCCTGCGGCTGCGCCGCCGAACCCGCGCTGTCGGTCCCCGCACTGCCCGCGCTGCAGGCGCCGGCGCCCAACACCACCAGCAGCCCGGCCGCCGCGAGCGCCCGGCCCCGGCGGCGGCTGTCCCGTATCCTCATGTCCGCGCTCCGATCCTTCGACGGCCCCGCTGCGGGACCGATACGTCGGACGCGACGCGACACCGCGCCGGTTCCGGCAGACTGCGCTGAGGACGTCACGATTCGATAATCGAGGAGTCACGATGCAGGTCACCAAGTACGCCCACTCCTGCCTGAAGCTGGAGCACGACGGGGGAGTGCTGGTCGTGGACCCCGGAGTCTTCAGCGGCGCCGAGGCGCTGGACGCGGCGGACGCGGTGCTCATCACCCACGAGCACCCGGACCATGTGGACGTCGAGGCGCTGACCCGGGCGCTGGACCGGCGGCCCGCCCGGGTGTACGGCCCGGCCTCCCTCGCCGGGGTGCTCGGCGACGCCGCCGAGGCACTGACCGTGGTCACGCCCGGCGAGACGTTCACGGCGGCCGGGATGGCGGTCCGCGCGTACGGCGGCCAGCACGCGGTCATCCACCCGGACATCCCCGTCGTCCAGAACGTCGGCTACGTGTTCAACGACGTCGTCTACCACCCGGGCGACGCGCTCGTCGTCCCCGACGACGTCCAGGTGGACACCCTCTTCGCCCCGATCCACGCGCCCTGGTCGAAGTTCTCCGAGGTGGTCGACTTCATCCGCGCGGTCGCACCGCGGCGGGCGTTCGCGCTGCACGACGCGCTGCTCAACGCCAACGGCTTCGGCGTGCTCGACCGCCAGTACACCGCGCTGTCGAAGACCGAGTACCGGCGCCTGGAACCGGGCACCCGGATCGACGCCTGAGCGGGCATGGCCGGTCCACCCCCCGACCTGGTCCAGCGGCTCTACGCGACGCCGCCGGACCGGTTCGTCGCGGCCCGGGACGCCGCGGTCGCCGAGGCGCGCCGGGCCGGCGACCCGAAGGGCGCCCGGGAGATCGGCAAGCTGCGCCGGCCCACCGTCGCCGCCTGGCTGGTCAACCTGCTCGCGATCCGTCGCCCGGAGCTGGTCGCCGACCTGGCGCAGCTCGCCGAGTCGCTCCGCTCGGCGCAGCGGGACCTGCGCGGCGGCAAGCTCCGCGAGCTCTCCGCGCAGCGCCGGGCCGTCGTGGGCGCGCTCGTCGCCGAGGTACGCAAGCTGGCCGCCGCCGAGCCGGCCGCCCCGCCGGTCGGGAAGCTGCCGCTGGGCGAGGTCGAGGCGACGTTGAACGCCGCGCTCTCCGACACCGAGGTGGCCGAGCAGGTACGCGCCGGGCGGCTGCTGCGGTCCACCCACTACGCCGGGTTCGGCGAGGTGCCCCGGCCGCAGCTGCGGCTGGTCACCGGGGGCGGCGAGGAGGAACCCGCCGTACCCGACCGGGCGGCCGACCGCGCCGAGAGCCGGAAGGCGCGCGACCAGCGGGCCGCCGAGCGGGCGGCCCGGGCCGAGCGGGCGAAGCGCCGCCGGGCCGTGGAACGGGAGCTGGCCAGGGCCCGCGACGACCAGGAGCGGGCCGAGGCGGAGCTGACCGGGGCCACCGACACGGAACGTGACGGCGTGGCGACGCTGGACCGGATCGAGACCGAACTGGCCGAGCTGGAGCGCCGCCGGGCCGTTGCCGAGCAGGAGCTGAGCCGGGCCAAGCTGGCGCGGCGCGGCGCGGAACGGTCGCTCACCGCCGCCCGCCGGCGCATCGGCGAGGTGGAGGCCGCGTTGGAGGCGCTGGACGCCGAAGAGGGGGATGCCGCGGAGGGTGGCGACGAGGCAGACTGATCGTGATGGATGACCACGGTGGACGGACGGTGGGGTGCCGCCGATGACCCCGGAGCAGGTCGCCGCCGCCAGCAAGCCGCTGGTGCTGGAGCTCGGGGAGGCGTTCTCCCGCTGCCCGTCGACGCTGCGTCGGGCCCGGCTGCTGGGCATCTCCGGCTGGGCGTTCTACATCACCGGCCGGGCCGGCGCGCTCGGCGACGTCCGCGCCGAGACGGTCGCCGCCGCACTCGGCTTCATCGCGCCGGAGGCGGTCGCCGACGGCTGGGACGCCGCCGTGCGCACCGTGCCGCCGCTGGAGGTCGCGGGCGCGAACCTGGCCGAGTGCTGCCGCTGGGGCGGCACCAACCTGGGCGACGCCCCGGAAGCCGCCCGCCTCGCCGCGCTGCTGCGCCAGGTGGTCGACGCGGCGGACGGCAGCGGCATGCCGCTGTTCGCCGCCTGGCGGGCCATGCCGGTCGACGCCGCCACGCCGGGCGCCCGGGCGGCCGTCGCGCTGCTGCTGCTCCGCGAGCATTTCGCCGGGGCGTACCTGCTGGCGGTGCGGGCCGCCGGGATGACACCGCTGGAGGCGGTGCTGGCCGGGCCCGAGGGCGACGCCGGGGCCTCGGCGTGCGGCTGGTCACCGCCGTACCCGCCGGTGGGGCCGCTGGTACGGCGGCGGCTCTGGGCCGAGGCGGTGACCGACCGGCTGGTGTCCCCGGCGTTCCGGGCGCTGGGCCCCGGCGAGGGCGCGGAACTGCTCAACCTGCTCACCGCCGCGCGACTGCACGTGCGCGGCGGATAAATGGGAAGCGCGGCCGCCGGGGCGGCTGTCAGGATCTGCCGCGTGACGCTCCCCGCCGGCTGGACCGCCCGCCGCCCCACCCTCGACGACGTGCCCGCGATCCTGGCGGTGGTGCACGCCGCCGACACCTTCGCCGTCGGCTACCCGGACTTCGACGCCGAGGACGTGCGGGACGCCCTGACCGCGCCCTTCGTCGACCCGGCCCGGGACTCGTGGCTGGTCACCGACCCGGACGGCACCGCGGTGGCCTGGGCGATCCTGAGCAACCCCGCCGGGGCCGGCCGGGAGTGGGTGGACGTCTCGGTGGACCCGGACCGTGCCGCCGACCTGCGCGCCCCGCTGCTGGCCCGGCTGCTCGACCGGGTCGCCGAGCGGGCGGCCGAGCGTGGCCTGCCCGCCCTCACCGCCCGGACCGGGGTCTGCGCTCCCGAGACCCGCTGGGCCGGGGAGCTGGTCGAGGCCGGCTTCACCCGGATCAAGCGGTACATCCGCATGACCCGGTCGCTGGCCGACCTGCCCGTCGAGCCGGCGCCCCCGGCCGGGGTGACCGTCCGGACGCTGCACGCCGACGACGAGGCCGACCTGCGGCTGTTCCACCGGATCTTCGACACCGCGTTCCGGGACACCCCCGACTACGAGCCGGTCGGCTTCGACCAGTGGCGCGAGCAGCTCCCGTCGTACGGCAAGGTGTGGGACGAGTGGTTCCTGGCCGAGGTCGACGGCGAGCCGGCCGGCGCCCTCCAGTCCTCCGACCAGGCGCTCGACCAGGACATGGGCTGGGTCCGGACGCTGTCCGTGCTGCCCGCGTACCGGCGGCGCGGGGTGGGGGCGGCCCTGCTGCGCCGGGCCTTCGCCGTCTACGCGGCCAAGGGCCGGGCGGGGGCCGGCCTCGGCGTCGACCTGGCCAACCCGACCGCCCCGGTCACCCTCTACCGCTCCGTCGGGCTGACCGAGGGGCGCTGGACCGACATGTACGAGCGGAGCGTCCCCGCCGCGGGTGTGTGATAGGCGACCCGCCGCGGGGTCGCCGCCCGGCCCGGGAGCCGGCCGGAGCAGACTGGAGAGGTGGGAGACGCGCTAAGCGGACGCGGTGCCGGTGGGGCGGGACCGCAGCTCGGTGACGTAGTCGTCCGGCGCGCCCGCCTTCTCCGCCGCGTTCGCGATCTCCGACAGGTACCACGACGTCGGCAGGCCGCCCTCGTACCCGTCGAAGACGTAGACCCAGGCGGTCACGTCCCCGTCCAGCGTCGAGACCCGCACGGTCAGCTTCCGGTACGTCCCGGAGGTCACACCCTCGATCTCGTCGAGCTGGGCCGCGTCGTACGGGTGGATGTCGTAGAGCGCCACGAAGACCCGGTCGCCCGGCGACTCGACCACGGTGCTGACCGAGCCCTCCCAGCCGATGACGTCCTCGCCCGCGAAGGTGACCCGCCACCCCTCCAGCCAGCCGGTGCCCACCATCGGCGAATGCGGACAGTAGGCACGCATGCGGGCGGGGTCCAGGTTTGAGCCGTAAGCGGCGTAAAGACGCACGGCGATGACGATAGCCCGGCCGACGGGTGGGGGAGAATACGACGGTGCGTGTCGAGCGCGACGGGGAGAAGAAAGTCACTGTGAGCATTGATCGGGGGCGAGCGCGGTGAGCGCGAGGAGTGCAGCGGAGCGGAGCCCCGCAGTCGCGAACGAAAGGATGGCTCCGTGAGCCAGATCGTGATCATCGGCGGCGGACCGGCCGGCTACGAGGCGGCGCTGGTCGCCGCCCAGCTGGACGCTGATGTCACCGTGGTCGAGGCGGAGGGGGCCGGCGGCGCCTGCGTGCTCTCCGACTGCGTGCCGTCCAAGACCTTCATCGCCAGCTCCGAGGTGGTCACCGGCTACCGGGACACCGAGGAGTTCGGGGTGCACTCCGACGGGCTGGAGGCCGTCACGGTCGACGCCCGGACCGTGCACGAGCGGGTGAAGCGGCTCGCCCTGGCCCAGTCCGCCGACATCCACGCCAAGCTGGTCAAGGCCGGCGTCGAGTTCGTCGCCGGCTCCGCCCGGCTCGGCGAGGACACCCTCGGTCACACCCACCGGGTGATCGTCACCCCGGCCGACGGCGGCGCGGAATACTCGATCGCCGCCACCACCGTGCTGATCGCCACCGGCTCCACCCCGCGCCAGCTCCCCACCGCCGTGCCCGACGGCGAGCGCATCCTGACCTGGCGCCAGGTGTACGACCTGCCCGAACTGCCCGAGCACCTCATCGTGGTGGGCTCCGGCGTGACCGGCGCCGAGTTCGCCAGCGCCTACCTGGCCATGGGGGTCCAGGTCACCCTGGTCTCCAGCCGGGACCGGGTCATGCCGCACGAGGACGCCGACGCCGCCTCGGCGATCGAGCGGGTGTTCCGGAACCGGGGCATGACCATCCTCAACAACTCCCGGGCCGAGGCGGTCCGCCGGATCGGCGACGGCGTCGAGGTGACGCTCGCCGACGGCCGGGTGGTCGCCGGCTCGCACGCGCTGATCGCGGTCGGCTCGATCCCCAACACCGCCGACCTGGGCCTCGCCGAGTACGGCGTCGAGCTGGCCCGGGGCGGCTACGTCACGGTCGACCGGGTCTCCCGGACCAACGTCCCCGGCATCTACGCGGCCGGCGACTGCACGGGGGTGCTGCTGCTGGCCAGCGTCGCCGCCATGCAGGGCCGGATCGCCATGTGGCACGCGCTCGGCGAGGCGGTCCGGCCGCTGCGGCTGCGTACCGTCGCGGCGAACGTCTTCACCGACCCGGAGCTGGCCACCGTCGGCGTCTCGCAGGACGAGGTCGACGCCGGCAAGGTCCCGGCCCGCCAGGTGATGCTGCCGCTCTCCGGCAACGCCCGGGCGAAGATGGCCGACCTGGCCGACGGCTTCGTGAAGCTCTTCTGCCGGCCGGCCAGCGGCCAGGTGATCGGCGGCGTGGTGGTCGCGCCGAAGGCCAGCGAGCTGATCCTGCCGATCACCATGGCGGTGGAGAACAACCTCACCGTCAACGAGCTGGCCCAGACCATCACCATCTACCCGAGCCTGTCCGGCTCGATCACCGAGGCCGCCCGCCAGCTCATGCTCCACGAGCTGGAGTGAGCTCACGGTCCTGCGCAGCCGCCGCCAGCTCGGCGAGGTGGGGGTGTTCCCGGAGTCGGGGCACCGCCACCTCGCCGATCTCGCGGCGGAGCAGGGTGCCGGCGACCACCGCGAGCAGGGCGACCTCGGCGAGGATGAGCAGGCGCTCGGCGAGGCCGATCAGCACCCGGTCACCGGGGTAGGCGGACCAGACCATCGCCGCGGCCAGCACGAGACTGGTCAGGACGAGCCCGCGCACCCACCCGGCGGCCCGCCCGCCGAGCCGCCGGGCGACCAGCCAGCCGGCGACGGGCAGGGCCAGGAAGGCCACCACCGAGGCGTACCGGTGCACGTAGGCGGCGGCGTCCATGGGCAGCCCGGGCTCGTTGGTGGGCACCACGGCGGCGGCCATCAGGCCGGCCGACCAGGCCACCAGCAGCGCCCCCGCGAGGCGGCCGGCGCCGGCCCGGCGCAGCGCCGGCAGGAGGACGATCGTGGCCGCCGCGAGCACCGCCATGGCGGCGTCGATGACGCCGCCCCGGTCGGAGACGGCGAAGTCGCTGACGGTCAGCGACCAGGGGTTCAGGTTGTCGTTCACCTCGAGGTGACCGACGACGGCGAGCACCGCCGCCAGGGCGATCCCGCCGAGGGCCAGCAGACCACTGCTCCGGGTTCCAGACATGCCTCAGCCTGTCGCCGAAACCGCCCGAAACGGATCCGGGGCCACCACCCACTTCATTCCGGGGGTCGCCCCCTACCGGTTTTTGGGGTGGACGGGAATCAGGCCACGTTGAGCTGGATGTTTCCGATCCGGGCGACGACGTCGAGATGCCCGCCGAGGCCCGTCACGTAGGCCCTCAGCGTCTCCAGGTTGGTGCTCTCCCCGTTCTCGATCTGGCTGATTCTCGCCTGGGACAGACCAGCGGCCTCAGCCAGCTGCGTCTGGGTCATGCCCAACTGCTTACGGATCTCGGCAAGCTGCGCACCGCTGACCGAGGCGAGCATCTGCTCCCGCAGATGTGCGCGCCGAGCCACACGGTCGGGCTCGTCCCAGGTGGGATCGACCTTCCTGACCTTGGCTTTGACGTCGCGCCAGTTCAGTCCATCGGTCATTGCTGGTCTTCCTTCAAGCTGATGAGGTGCTCCTGAAATCGGGCGTCCGCCAAGGGGATGGCCGTCCGGTGACCAACTCTGCCACTGTCCCGACTTGTCACCGGCGACCAGGAATACCGCTTCCCGTAGGCGATCGAAGGCGAAAATCATCCGCACCTCCGTCGCTCCGGTCGAACCGGGTCGTAGCTCCTTCATGTGATGGAACGCGCTGCCTCTCAGGCGATCGACCAAGGGGCGACCCAGCGCCGGGCCGTGCTCGCCGAGCAGGTCGATCGCTTCGCTGACCAAATCAGCCGTGAGGGGATCGGTCCCGCACAGGTCAAGGAACCAGGCTTCGACCTCCGGATGCAGCTTGATCTCCCACATCTGGTCAATATAAGTCGAGCTTATATCGCCTGACGTTCAGACACACCAGGAAGCGAAAGGACGGGCGGTCAGTCGACCGTCACCTCGACCTCGGGGCGGGAGTGGCGGGCGCTGATCACCGTCATGGCCCAGCCCGCTGCCGCGAACCCGGCCGCCGCCGCCCCGCCGATCAGCAGCAGCCGCCACGCCGACTCGGTCAGCGCCGCGCCGCCGAGGTGACCGACCATCGTCCCGTACGCGGCCCAACAGATGGCCGCGGCCGCCTCGTAGAGGACGAAGAGGCGGTAGGGGTAGCGGCTGCGCCCCGCCGAGAAGCAGGCCGCCATCCGGCCCCCGGGCACGAACCGGCAGAGCAGGATCACCAGCGGCCCCGGTTCGCGCAGCCCACGGGTGACGCGGGCGGCGGCCCGCCGGGCCCGTCCCGGGGTGGCGTGTTTCGGCTCGCGGCGGGTCGGGGCGGTCCGCCCGAGCAGATAGCAGGCGAGGTCGCCGGCGAAGACGCCGAGCGCGCCGACCGCGATGGTCAGCGGCAGGCTGAGCCCGCCGTAGACGGTCAGTGCCCCGCTGGTGATCATGACGACCTGGGTCGGCACCACCGGCACGAAGGCGTCGGCGATCAGCAGCGTGAGCAGCACCGCGTACGCCCAGGTGGGCGACGCGACGTCAGAGATGAGTTCGGCCACGACCGCCACCTCGCCGGAGTTCCCCGTTGTACCGCACCGAGCCTGACGCCGTGTCCCGCGTCACCGCGAGCAGCCCTGCCCGGCGGTGACGGCCGACACCCGCAGGCCACTGGTGTTCAACGATGCGGCGACGCCGAATGTGACGACCGGCCGGGGTGCCGCCGAGCGCCGGTGCGGGCGGCGGATCGTCGATCCGCGGCGTACCGTTGTCCGCGCGCGGCTCCGGAGGCGTCGGGTCCCCCGTTCCCGACGGCCGGACCGCCGCGGGTCGCCGGCAGGTCCCGTGCCGGCGACCCGCCCCCACCGCACCGGCTCCGGGTGCGTCGCGAAATCCAGGTGCGTCCGCCGATTCTCCGCGCGTACCGTCGCCGCATGCGCAGCGCGGTGGTGACCACGACGCCGGGAATCCCCGGCCCGCCGCACTGACGTTTCCGTCGACGAGGCCCCGGGGCGATCCGCTCCGGGGCCTCGCGGCGTTCCGGGTCAGTTCGCCTCCGGGTCGTACCCGATCAAGGAGAGCGACATGATCGACCATCGCAGGCTCGGCCGGGACCTGGAGCTGTTCGTCTCGGACCCGCTGGCCGGCGCCGGGCTGCCGATCTGGCTGCCGGCCGGGGCCGCCGCCCGGCACGCCGTCGAGGAATACGTGCGGGAGTTGGAGCGCCGGGCCGGCTACCGGCACGTCTACTCGCCGCCGCTGGGCAAACGGGAGCTGTTCGAGCTGTCCGGTCACCTCGGCTACTTCGCCGACGACATGTTCCCGCCCCTGCGGTTGAGCGCCGACGACGAGTTCGTGCTGCGCCCCGCGCTCTGCCCGCACCACGCGCTGGTCTTCCGCGCCCGAGGCCGCTCCTACCGGGAGCTGCCGCTGCGGATCGCGGAGATCGGCGGGATGTACCGGGCGGAGCGCTCGGGCGTGCTGGGCGGGCTGTCCCGGGTACGGGCCATCTCGCTCAACGACGCCCACAATTTCTGCGCCCTGGAGCAGGTGGGCGACGAGGTGCGCGAGATCCTCCGGCTGATCCGGGAGGCGCACGCGGCGCTCGGCGTCCGGCCGGCCGGGTTCCGGCTGTCGCTGCGCGGGCCGGGGGAGAGGTACGTGGGCGACGACGCCGACTGGGCGCGGGCCGAGGACCTGCTCCGCGCGGCGCTCGACGGGGTCGACCACCACGAGGGCCCCGGCGAGGCCGCCTTCTACGGCCCGAAGATCGACATTCAGGTCGTGGACGCGGCCGGCCGGGAGTCGACCATCTCCACCGTTCAGCTCGACTTCGACAAGCCGGAGCGGTTCGACCTGTCGTACACCGACGCGGACGGGCGCCGGAAGCGACCGGTCATGGTGCACCGGAGCCTGGTCGGCAGCATGGAGCGGCTCTTCGCGTACCTCATCGAGGTGCACGCGGGCGCCTTCCCGGCCTGGTACGCCCCGGTGCAGCTGGTCCTGCTGCCGGTGGACGACGGGCAGTCCGGCGCGGCCGTCGACCTGTGCCGCCGGGCCGAGGCGGCCGGGCTGCGCGCCGAGGTCGACCTGGCCGGCTCGCTGGGCGCCCGGATCCGTGACGCGGCCCGCCGGAAGGTCCCGTACGTCGGTGTGATCGGTCCCCGGGAGGCGGCCGAGGGCGCGGTCTCGCTGCGCCTGCGGGACGGGCGCGGGCTCGACCCGATGCCGGCGGCCGACGCGCTGGCGCTGGTCGGCGGCGTGGTGGCCGCCCGCTCGGCCCACCTGCTCCCGCCGGCCTGACCGCCGACGGGTCGCTCCGGCCGGGTCGCCCCTCGTGGCGTCCACGTCAGCGCCCGGCCGGCGCGGCCGCCGGCTTTCCGGGCGGCCCGCCGCCGGGCCGTCCGGGCGGTCCGCCGGCCGGCAGCGGCGCGGCAGCCTCCTCGTCGACCACCGCCGCGCTGAACTGCGACCGGTAGAGCTGGGCGTAGGCGCCGTTCGCGGCGACCAGTTCGTCGTGCGTGCCCTGCTCGACGATCCGGCCCTGGTCCATCATGAGGATCAGGTCGGCGTCGCGGATGGTGGAGAGCCGGTGCGCGATGACGAAGCTGGTCCGCTCGGTGCGCAGCGCCGCCATGGCCCGCTGGAGCAGCACCTCGGTACGGGTGTCGACCGAGCTGGTCGCCTCGTCGAGGATGAGCAGCGACGGCTCGGCGAGGAACGCCCGGGCGATGGTGATGAGCTGCTTCTCACCGGCGCTGACGTTGCTGCCCTCCTCGTCGATCACGGTGTCGTAGCCGTCGGGGAGGCTGCGCACGAACCGGTCCACGAAGGTGGCCCGGGACGCGGCCAGGATCTCCTCCTCGGTGGCGGTCGGCCGCCCGTACGCGATGTTGTCCCGGATCGTGCCGCCGAAGAGCCACGTGTCCTGGAGCACCATGCCGATCCGGCCGCGCAGCTCGTCCCGGCGCAGGGAGCTGATGTCCACCCCGTCCAGCGTGATCCGGCCGGCGTCCAGCTCGTAGAACCGCATGATCAGGTTGACCAGCGTGGTCTTGCCGGCACCGGTCGGACCGACGATGGCCACCGTGTGGCCGGGCTCGGCCACCAGCGAGAGGTCGTCGATCAGCGGCTTGTCCGGGTCGTACCGGAAGGAGACGTGCTCGAACTCGACCCGGCCGGTGACCCGGGGCGGCGCGGGCCGGTCCGGTGCCTGCTCCTCGGCGTCGAGCACCTCGAAGACCCGCTCGGCCGAGGCCACCCCGGACTGGAGCAGGTTGGCCATCGACGCGATCTGGGTGAGCGGCTGGGTGAACTGCCGCGAGTACTGGATGAACGCCTGCACGTCGCCCAGGCTCATCGAACCGGAGGCCACCCGCAGCCCGCCGACCACGGCGATCGCCACGTAGCTGAGGTTTCCCACGAACATCATCGCCGGCATGATGATCCCGGAGATGAACTGAGCCCCGAAGCTGGCCCGGAACAGCTCCTCGTTCTTGGCCGCGAAGGCGGCCTGCGCCTCGCGCTGCCGGCCGAAGACCTTGACCAGCTCGTGGCCGGTGTACGTCTCCTCGATCAGGCCGTTCAGCTCGCCGGTGTGCCGCCACTGCGCGATGAACCGGCGCTGCGACCGCTTGGCGATCTGCTGGGTGACGACCACCGACAGCGGCACCGCCACCAGGGCGACGAGGGCCAGCAGCGGCGAGATCCAGACCATCATGGCCAGCACGCCGACCACGGTGAGCAGCGCGCTGAGCAGTTGGCTGAGCGTCTGCGACAGGGTCTGCGAGATGTTGTCGATGTCGTTGGTGACCCGGCTCAGAAGCTCGCCGCGGGGCTGCTTGTCGAAGTAGGGCAGCGGCAGCCGGTTGAGCTTCTCCTCCACCTCGGCGCGCAGCCGCAGCACGGTGCGCTGCACCACCCCGTTGAGCAGCCAACCCTGCCACCACATCAGCAGGCTGGCGCCCAGGTAGAGGGCGAGCGCCAGGGTGATGGTGCGGGCCAACGCCGGGAAGTCGATGCCCGCTCCGGGCACGACGTCCATTCGGGCCAGCATGTCGGCGAAGTTGTCGTTGCCGGCGGCCCGGGCCGCCGCCACCGCCTGCTCCTGGGTGGTGCCGGTGGGGATCTGCCGGCCCACCACCCCGGCGAAGATGAGGTCGGTGGCGTGCCCGAGGATCTTCGGCCCGATCACGCTCGCCCCGACGCTGGCCACCGCCAGGGTGATGATCGCGGTCAGCGAGAACCGGTGCGGCCGGAGGCGGCCCAGCAACCGGCGGGCGGACGGCCCGAAGTTCATCGACTTCTCCGCCGGCATGGCGGCGCCCATCCACGGCGGACCGCCGCCGCCGCGCCGGGCGGCCGCCGCGGGCAGCCGCTGCGGCGGCCCCCCGTCGGCCTTCGCCTCCGGCGCCGGCTTCTGCCCGGGTACGGCGGTCATGCCGTCACCTCGCTACGCTCGGCGCCGTCCTGACCCCCGCGGCGACTGCGCTGCCTGGTTCGCTCGCTGCGCTCGCTCATGCCGTCACCTCCGCCGTCTGCTGGGACGCCACGATCTCCGCGTACGTCGGGCAGGTCACCAGCAGGTCGTCATGTCGTCCCATCCCGACGACGCCCCCGTCCTCGAGCACGATGATCTGGTCGGCGTCGACGATCGTGGACACGCGCTGCGCCACGATCACCACCACCGCGTCCGCGGTGACCGGCCTCAGCGCGGCCCGCAGCCGGGCGTCCGTGCCGAGGTCGAGCGCGGAGAAGGAGTCGTCGAAGAGGTAGATCTCCGGCTGGCGGACCAGCGCGCGGGCGATCGCGAGCCGTTGCCGCTGGCCGCCGGAGACGTTCGTGCCGCCCTGCGCGATCGGCGCCTCCAGGCCGCCCGGCATCTCCGCGACGAAGTCGCGGGCCTGGGCGATCTCCAGCGCCGACCACAGTTCGGCGTCGGTGGCGTCCGGGTTGCCGTAGCGGAGGTTGCTCGCGACGGTGCCGCTGAACAGGTACGGCCGCTGCGGCACCAGCCCGATCCGGCGCCACACCTCGTCGGGCTCCAGCAGCCGTACGTCCACCCCGTCGACCAGCACGGCGCCGGCGGTCGGGTCGACCAGCCGCGGGATCAGAGTGAGCAGGGTCGTCTTGCCGGCCCCGGTGGAGCCGATGATGGCCGTGGTCCGGCCGGGGTGGGCCTGGAACGAGATGTCGTGCAGCACCGGCGCGCTCGCCCCGGGGTACTGGAAGGCGACCCGGCGGAACTCCAGCTCGGCGCGGCGGGTCATGGCGATCATCGGTTCGACCGGCGGCACCACCGACGAGTCGGTGTCCAGCACCTCGACGATCCGTTCGGCGCAGACCGCCGCGCGGGGCACCATCATCAGCATGAAGGTGGCCATCATGACGGCCATGAGGATCTGCATCAGGTACTGCAGGAAGGCGGTGAGCGCGCCGACCTGGATCTGACCGGAGTCCACCCGTTCCGCGCCGAACCACAGCACCGCGACGCTGGAGACGTTCAGCACCAGCATGACCACCGGGAAGATCAGGGCCTGGAGCCGGCCGATCCGCAGGGCGGTCGCGGTGAGGTCGGTGTTCGCCACCCGGAAGCGCTCGGTCTCGTACGGCTCGCGGACGAAGGCCCGGACCACCCGGATGCCGGTGATCTGCTCGCGCAGCACCCGGTTGACCGTGTCGATCCGCGTCTGCATGAGCCGGAAGCCCGGTACCATCCGCCGGGTGATCAGGCCGAGCGTGATCGCCAGGACCGGCACGCAGACCAGCATCAGCCAGGAGAGCCCCACGTCCTCCTGGAGCGCCATCACCACGCCGCCGACGCTCATGATCGGCGCGGCGACCAGCATGGTGCAGCTCATCAACACCAGCATCTGCACCTGCTGGACGTCGTTGGTGTTCCGGGTGATCAGCGAGGGCGCCCCGAACCGGGCCACCTCGCGGGCCGAGAAGCTGTTGACGTGCGCGAAGATGCCGGCCCGGACGTCCCGGCCGAAACCCATGGCGGTCTTCGCGCCCAGGTAGACGGCGACGATCGAGCAGGCGATCTGGAGCAGGCTGACGAGCAGCATCCAGCCGCCCGTACGCATGATCTGGTCGGTGTCGCCGAGGGCCACGCCCCGGTCGATGATGTCGGCGTTGAGGCTCGGCAGGTAGAGCGACGCCATCGTGCCGACGAACTGGAAGGCCACCACCGCGGCCAGCAACCGCCGGTACGGGCGCAGGTGGGTACGGAGCAGGCGGATCAGCACGGACGGCTCCCCGATGGGTCTTCGGTGTCGGACTCGCTGTTCCGGTTCAACCGGCGAAGGTCCCCATCGGACATGCTCGTGATGATTTCCGTGAGGAACTCCCGGATCACCGCCTGCTTCGCCGGGTCCGCGTCGACCGAGGTCAGCGGCCGGTTGCTGTGGATCAGGTCGATGATGGCGAGGGCATGCTCCCGGCCCTTGTCGGTCAGGCTGAGCTGCACGCTGCGCCGGTCGTCGGGGTCCCGCCGCCGGGCCACGAAGTCGTCGCGCTCCAGGGTGTCGACGATGCCGGTGAGGGTGGCCGGCCGGACGAAGCACCGCTCGGCCATCTCCCGGTGCGTGCTGTCGCCGGCCCGCAGCAGGACGAGCAGCACCCGCATGCCGGCCGAGGTGAGGCCGTGGTGTTCGGCGAGGTAGCGGCCCCAGTGCTGCTCGACGATGTGCCCGGCGATCGAGACGAGCCGGCCGAGCGGCGCGTGCTGGAGCGCGTCGGGGAAGCGGACGAGCGGTCCCATGTTCACGGGCGTCAGGTTAGCCCCCGAACCATCAGGCCCCAAACTATTTACGCCGTCGGCCGAACACCGCCGCCAGGGCCGCGGCGAAGAGCGCCGGGAGCGCCATCGGGGTGCCGAGCTATCTTGTCAATGGCAAGTTAGACTTCTGCCCATGAGCCAGTCCCGCGCGTACCACCACGGCGACCTGCGCCGCGCCCTGCTCGACGCGGCCGTGGAGGTGATGGCCGAGTCCGGCCCCGCCGCGCTGAGCCTCCGCGACCTGGCCCGCCGGGCGGGCGTCTCGCACGCCGCGCCCGCCCACCACTTCGGCGACAAGGCCGGGCTGCTCACGGCGCTCGCCGCCCAGGGCTTCGAGCTGCTGGCCGAGGCGCTGCGCGACGCCGGCGACGACCTGGTCGACACCGGGGTGGCGTACGTGGGGTTCGCAGTCCGGCGCCGGGCACACTTCGAGGTGATGTTCCGCCCCGACCTCTACCGGGCCGACGACCCCGAGGTGGTGGCCGCTCAGGCCCGGGCCGGCGAGCTGCTGCGCACCGGCGTGGCCCGGCGCACCGGCCGGGGGCCGGACGTCGACGCGCTGGCGGCCTGGTCAATCGTGCACGGCTTCGCCACGCTCTGGCTCTCCGGTGCCCTGCCGCCCCGGGTCGGCCCGGACCCGGAGGCCGCCGCCCGTATCGTCATCAGCCGGCTCTTCCCCTGACGGCCGGGCCCCTCGGCGCGGGACCCGGCCCTCGGGGTCACCAGCTCGTCGGCAGCGGCATGCCCTCGGTGTAGCCGGCGGTGCTCTGCACGCCGACCAGCGCCCGCTCGTGGAACTCCTCCAGGTTGCGCGCGCCCGCGTAGGTGAACGCGCTGCGCACCCCGGAGATGATCTCGTCGATCAGGTCCTCGACGCCCGGCCGGGCCGGGTCCAGGTACATCCGGGCCGAGGAGATGCCCTCCTCGAAGATCGCCTTCCGGGCCCGGTCGAACGCGCTGTCCTCGGCGGTCCGGGCGCTCACTGCGCGCGCCGAGGCCATGCCGAAGCTCTCCTTGTAGCGCCGGCCGTCGGCGTCGGTGTAGAGGTCGCCGGGGGACTCGTAGGTGCCGGCGAACCAGGAGCCGATCATGACGTTCGAGGCGCCGGCCGCGAGCGCCAGCGCCACGTCCCGCGGGTGGCGGACGCCGCCGTCGGCCCACACGTGCCGGCCCAGGGAGCGGGCCGCCGCGGCGCAGTCGAGCACCGCGGAGAACTGCGGGCGGCCCACGCCGGTCATCATGCGGGTGGTGCACATGGCGCCCGGCCCGACGCCGACCTTGATGATGTCGGCGCCCGCCTCGACCAGGTCGCGTACGCCGTCCGCGGTGACCACGTTGCCCGCCGCCACCGGAACACCGGGGTCGAGCTTGCGGACCGCCCGCAGCGCCGAGATCATCCGCTCCTGGTGCCCGTGCGCGGTGTCCACCACGAGGGTGTCCACCCCGGCCTCCAGCAGCGCGGCCGCCTTGCCGGTCACGTCCCCGTTGATGCCCACCGCGGCGGCGACGCGCAGCCGGCCCCGGTCGTCCACGGCCGGCCGGTAGAGCGTGGCGCGCAGCGCGCCCGACCGGGTCAGCACCCCGACCAGGCGACCCTCGGCGTCCACCACCGGGGCGAGTCGCCGCCGGCCCGCCGAGAGCCGGTCGAAGCCGGTGCGCGGGTCCGCGTCCGCCGGCACGGTGTGCAGATCGGTCGACATCACGTGCCGGAGCTGGGCGAAGCGGTCCACCCCGACCGTGTCCGCCTCGGTGACCACGCCCAGCGGGCGGCCGGCCTCGTCCACCACGACCACCGCGCCGTGGGACCGCTTCGGCAGCAGGTGGATGGCGTCGCCGACGGTGTCCGTGGGGCCGAGCGTGATCGCGGTGTCGTGCACCAGGTGCCGCTGCTTGACCCAGGCGACGACGTTCGCCACCACCTCGATCGGGATGTCCTGCGGGATCACCGCGATGGCACCGCGCCGGGCCACCGTCTCGGCCATCCGCCGGCCGGCCACCGCGGTCATGTTCGACACGACCAGCGGGATGGTGGTGCCCGTGCCGTCGGCCGCGGCCAGGTCGACGTCGAGCCGGGAGCCCACCTCGGAACGGTTGGGTGCCATGAAGACGTCGTTGTAGGTCAGGTCGTGCGCGGGAACCGCGCCATGAAGGAACCGCACCCGGCCATCATTCCTGCTCGCGGTCGGTCCCGCCGCCGCTGGTGGCCCAAACCACCCCGGCCGGCGGGACGCCACCCGCCGTCAGGAGATGGTGCAGATGGCCGCGCCGGCCGTGATCACCGCGCCGACCTCGGCGGACAGGCCGCTGACCGTGCCGGCCTTGTGGGCGTGCAGGGGCTGCTCCATCTTCATGGCCTCCAGGACCACCACGAGGTCGCCCTCGGCCACGGTGTCCCCGTCCGCCACGGCGATCTTGACGATGGTGCCCTGCATGGGCGAGGTGAGCGCGTCGCCGCCGACCGCGCCGCCGGCCTTGGCGCCGCCGCCCCGGCGGGCCGGCTTCTTCGCGGCGGGTGCCGCGGTCGCCGTACCCGCGCCGAGGCCGGCCGGGAGGCTGACCTCCAGCCGCTTGCCGCCCACCTCGACCACGACGGTCTCGCGCTCGGCCGGGCCCTCGACGGCGCCGGCGGGGGCGGTGAAGGCCGGGACCGTGTTGTGCCACTCCGTCTCGATCCACCGGGTGTGCACGGTGAACGGCTCGGCCGCGAACGCCTCGTCGCGGACCACCAGGCGGTGGAAGGGCAGCGCGGTGGCCATGCCCTCGACGACCATCTCGTCCAGCGCGCGGCGGGCCCGCTCCAGCGCCTCGGTGCGGGTCTCGCCGACGATGATCACCTTGGCCAGCAGCGAGTCGAAGTTGCCGCCGATCACGTCGCCGGCCGAGACGCCGGTGTCCACCCGCACACCCGGGCCGGTGGGCAGCCGCAGCGCCGTGATGGTGCCCGGGGCCGGCAGGAAGTTGCGGCCCGGGTCCTCGCCGTTGATCCGGAACTCGATGGCGTGCCCGCGCGGCGTCGGGTCCTCGGTGAACCGCAGCTTCTCGCCGTCGGCGATGCGGAACTGCTCACGGACCAGGTCGATGCCGGCGGTCTCCTCGGTCACCGGGTGCTCCACCTGGAGCCGGGTGTTGACCTCCAGGAAGGAGATGGTGCCGTCCGCGCCGACCAGGTATTCCACCGTGCCGGCGCCGTGGTAGCCGGCCTCCCGGCAGATCGCCTTGGCGCTGTCGTGGATCTGCCGGCGCTGGGCCTCGGTGAGGAACGGCGCCGGGGCCTCCTCGACCAGCTTCTGGTGCCGGCGCTGGAGCGAGCAGTCGCGGGTGCCCACCACGATCACGTTGCCGTGCTGGTCGGCCAGGACCTGCGCCTCGACGTGGCGGGGCTGGTCCAGGTAGCGCTCGACGAAGCACTCGCCCCGGCCGAACGCGGCGACCGCCTCGCGGGTGGCCGACTCGAACAGGTGCGGGATCTCCTCCATGGTGCGGGCCACCTTGAGGCCGCGCCCGCCGCCGCCGAAGGCCGCCTTGATGGCGACCGGCAGGCCATGGTCGACGGCGAAGGCCATCACCTCGTCGGCGTTGCCGACCGGGTCCGGGGTGCCGGGGACCAGGGGCGCGCCGGCCCGCTGGGCGATGTGCCGGGCGGTCACCTTGTCGCCCAGGTCGCGGATCGCCTGCGGGGTGGGGCCGATCCAGGTCAGCCCGGCGTCGATGACGGCCTGGGCGAAGTCGGCGTTCTCGGAGAGGAAGCCGTAGCCGGGGTGCACCGCGTCGGCGCCGGCCGTGGCGGCCACGTCGATCAGCTTGTCGATCCGCAGGTAGCTGTCGGCCGCCGTGTCGCCGCCCAGGGCGTACGCCTCGTCGGCGAGGGTGGCGTGCAGGGCGTCCCGGTCGGAGTCCGCGTAGACGGCGACGCTCGCCAGGCCGGCGTCGCGGCAGGCGCGGATGACGCGGACGGCGATCTCGCCGCGGTTGGCGATGAGTACCTTGCGCACCTTGGTGGCTCCTCCCGAGGTCGTTGCCGGGAGTGTATCGGCCGGGGGATTCGGCCCTAACGATCGCTCAGTGTGGGATGCCGCACTGTAGTCAAATTTGGCTATTACGCTTGTCCGGTGTCGGCAACACGGATGATGATTCTGGGCCTGGTGCGGTGGATGCAGCCGGTGCACGGCTACGACGTACGCCGCGAACTGCTGAGCTGGAGCGCGGACAAGTGGGCCAACGTGCAACCCGGTTCGATCTACCACGCCCTGCGCAAGCTCACCGACGAGGGCCTGCTCCGGACCGTCTCCGTCGAGCAGGTCGGCGCCCGCCCCGCCCGCACCACCTACGAGGTGACGCCGAAGGGGGACGAGGAGTTCGAGACCCTGCTGCGGGCGCAGTGGTGGCAGCTCAACGAACCGCCCGACCCGTTCGTGGCGGCCTTCTCGTTCCTGCCGGCCATGCCCCGCGACGAGGCGGCGGCGGCGCTGCGCAACCGGGCGAACCTCATCCGCGCCGGCGTCGAGTCGATGCGCGCCTCGCTGGACTCGGACTGGGTCCGCAACCGCAAGCCGGTGCACGTGGGCTGGATGTTCGAGCTGTGGCTGGCGCGGGCCGAGGCGGATATGGCCTGGTGCGAGCGGATCGCCGAGCGGATCGAGTCCGGAGTGTCGTACCTGCCTGCTGGGCTGGAGCAGGCCGAGGGGTGGTCGGGCTGGAAGGACGGCGCTCCCGACGCGGAATAATCAACGTTGACCACAAGAGTTATATCGCGTTAGTCTCTGCGCGAGCCGTGGGGAAGCCGTGCGTCCTCCTCGCGGACCATCGGCGGCCGGTCGTGTCCGGCCCGGAGGACCAGGAGCAGACATGATCGAGACCAGGGGGCTGCGGAAGTCGTTCCGCTCCCGCGCGGGTCGCGAGACAAAGACCGTGGACGCGGTCCGTGGCGTCAACCTCGAGGTGGCCGAGGGGGAGATCTTCGGTTTCCTCGGCCCCAACGGCGCCGGCAAAACCACCACCCTGCGGATGCTCGCCACCCTCATCGAGCCGGACGGCGGCGAGGCCACCATCGCCGGCGCCGACCTGCGCAAGGACCCGGCCGAGGTGCGCCGGCGCATCGGCTACGTGGCCCAGGGCGGCAGCACCTGGGACGAGTCCACCGCCCGGGAGGAGCTGGTGCTCCACGCCCGGCTCTACGGCATCGGCAAGGCCGACGCGCACCGCCGCGCCACCCGCGCCCTGGACGCCTTCCAGCTCAGCGAGTACGCCGACCGCAAGTGCAAGACCTACTCCGGCGGCCAGCGCCGGCGGGTCGAGATCGCGCTCGGCATCATCCACGAACCGAAGATCGTCTTCCTGGACGAGCCGACCACCGGCCTCGACCCGCAGAGCCGGGCGCACATGTGGGACGAGATCCGCCGGCTGCGCACCGAGGGCATGACCGTCTTCATCACGACGCACTATCTCGACGAGGCCGACGCGCTCTGCGACCGGATCGCGATCATGGATCACGGCGAGGTGGTCGCGGAGGGCACCCCGGCCGAGCTGAAGCGCGAGATCTCCGGCGAGGTGGTGCTGGTCGGCCTCGACGCCGCCACCACACCGCACGCCGCCGAACTGCTCGACACCGAGGCGTACGTCAGCAAGCTGGAGACCGCCGACGAGGGCGGCCTGCGCCTCTACGTCGACGAGGGCGCCACCGCCATCCCGCAGGTGCTGCGCCGCCTCGACCACGCCGGGCTGGAGCTGCGCTCGATCGAGCTGCACCGCCCCAGCCTCGACGACGTCTTCCTCACCAAGACCGGCCGCTCGCTGCGCGAGTCCTGAGCATCGGGAGCACTGTCATGAAACTCGCCCGCGACACCTGGCTGATCTTCCAGCGCCAGATCCAGCTGCTGCTGCGCAACCCCGTGTGGGTCTTCGTCGGCGTCTTCCAGCCGGTGATGTACCTGCTGCTCTTCGCCCCGCTGCTCAAGCCGGCGCTCAACGCGCCGACCCAGGCCGCCGCGTACAAGATCTTCGTGCCCGGCCTGCTCGTGCTGCTGGCCATCTTCGGTGGCCTGTTCCAGGGCTTCGGCCTGATCGCCGAGCTGCGCGCCGGGGTCATCGAGCGGTCCCGGGTCACCCCGGTCAGCCGCCTCGCCCTGCTGCTCGGCCGCTCGCTGCGGGACGTGGTCTCGCTGGTCGCGCAGGCGGTCATCATCACCCTGCTGGCGCTCCTGTTCGACCTGCGCGTCTTCATCGGCTACCTGCTGCTCGCGTACCTGATGCTGGCCCTCATCGCGCTCATGACCTCGGCCGTCTCCTACGGCGTCGCGCTCAAGGTCAAGAGCGAGGACGCCCTGGCCCCGCTCATGAACACCGTGGCCCAGCCGGTGCTGCTGCTCTCCGGCATCCTGCTGCCGCTGACCTTCGCCCCCGGCTGGCTCCAGGGCGTCGCCAAGTGGAACCCGTTCTCCTGGTCGGTCGACGGCGTCCGGGCGCTCTTCGCCGGTGACCTGAGCAACGACAAGGTCTGGCAGGGCCTCACGATCGTCGCGGTGCTCGCCGTCGCGGGCGTGTTCTGGGCGGCGCGGCAGTTCGCGCGCAGCGTCCGCTGACCCGACGAGAGCTGCCTCTCACCTGGGGCGGGGTGCCGGCCGGCCGCAAGTACCGTAAGGCCGGTGCCCCGCCTCACCCGTGACCGGACGACCTGGCTGACCTACGCCCAGCTGGGCCTGTGGGGCTTCTTCCTCTACGGGTTCGGTCCGGTCGTCCCGCTGCTCCGCGACGAGCAGGGCACGAGCGCCGCCGTCGCCGGGCTGCACAGCACCGGCATCGCCGTCGGAGCGCTCGCCGGCGGGGCGCTCTTCGCGCCCGCCGCCCGCCGCCTCGGCCGCGGCCCGGCCATCTGGCTCGGCCTCGCCGGCGTGGCCGCCGGCGTCACCGCCCTCGGCCTGCTCCACCCGCTGCCCGCCACCATCGCCGCCGTCGCGGTGATCGCCACCTTCGGCATGATGGTGATCAGCGGGGTCAACGTGGTGCTCACCGCCCACCACGGGCCTGGCGCGCCCGCCGCGCTCAGCGAGGCCAACGCCGCCTGCGCCGGCATGGGAATCCTCGCGCCGCTGGTCATCGGCGCGACCGTGGACGCCGGCCTCGGCTGGCGGCCCGCGATGGCCGCCGAGGTCGGGCTGATCACCCTGGTCGCCCTCGCCGCCCTGACCTTCCGGGTACGCCTGCCGAAAACCGCCCCCGCTACCGCGGCTGCCGCCACC
>NZ_WBKT01000034.1 GCF_008868175.1 Micromonospora sp. AMSO31t | reverse complement strand
GGGTACGCCCCGCACGCCGCCTTCGTGCCGCCCACCCGGGCGCCCAACGGGCAGCCGCTGGCCGGTTTCGGCGACCGGCTGCTCGCCTGGCTGATCGACACCGCGCTGGCGAGCGCGGTGGCCATGGTGCTCTTCCTGCCGGTCTTCCTCTGGCTGTGGTTCCGGATGTTCAACGAGATGATGACGGTCGCCCCGGACGGGACGGTGCCCGAGCCCGACCCGGCCACGATGCTGACCGACTTCTTCCTGCCGGTCCTGCTCGCCGAGGCCGGGCTGCTGCTGGTGATGTTCGCCCTCTACTGGCTCTACCACGTCGAGTACGCCCGCCGGACCGGCCAGACGCTCGGCAAGAAGGCGATGAAGCTGCGCATCGTCCCGCTCGACCCGACCGCGCCGCTGACCCGGGGCGTCCTCGGCCGGCGGTACCTGGTGGAGTTCGTCGCCGGCTCGCTGGTGCCCTTCGCCAACTACCTCGACGGGTTCTGGCAACTCTGGGACAAGCCCTGGCAGCAGACCCTGCACGACAAGTTCGCCGGAACGGTCGTCGTTAAGGTTGCACCGTGAGCGTGAGGAGTGAGCCGGGTTTGCGAGCCCCGCAGTCGCGAACTGAGATGACGCCGTGAAGCACAGCGAGGCACGGCCGTGAGCGTGCAGGCCGGCTGGTACGTCGACCCCGCCGACCCCGAGACCCGCCGGTACTGGGACGGCGAGGGGTGGGTCGGCGCGCCGATCCCCGTCGACGCCACCCCGCCCGAGGGACCACCGCCGCCCGAGCCGGCACCCGCCGCCGCACCGGCACCCGTCCCCGCCGCGCCGCACCCGGGCCAGCCGGCCCCGGTGCCGGGCCCGCACCCCGGCACGCCGGCCCCCGGGCCGTACCCGGGCCCGCCGGTCGGTGGCCCGGGACAGCCGTGGCCGGGGCAGGCCGGCCCGTGGCCTGGACAGCCGGGACAGCCCGGACAGCCCGGCCCGTGGGCGGGACAGCCGGGCCAGCAGGGACCGCCGCCGGGCTGGCCGTACCCCGGCTGGCCGGTACGGCCGCCGGCGCCGCGCCCGCACGGGCTGCCGCTCGCCTCGTACGGCGCCCGGCTGGTCGCCCGCCTGATCGACCTCGGCGTGGTGTTCCTGCTCAACGCCGTGGTCAACGGCTGGTTCGTCTGGCGCTACGTCGAGGAGATCTCGCCGTACCTGCGCGAGTCGGTGCGCCGGTCGCTGGCCGGGGACACCTCCACCGACGGGCTGCCCCAGCCGGGCGAGCAGGCCGCAGGGCTCCAGATCGCCATCCTGCTGATCGCCACCGCGCTGTGGTTCGCGTACGAGGTGCCCTCGATGGCCGCCCGCGGCCAGACCTTCGGCAAGCGGCTCATGGGTGTCCGGGCGGTGCCCGTCGAGGCGGACCAGCCGCTCGGTTTCGGCCGGGCCACCCGGCGCTGGAGCACGCTCGGCCTGCCCACCCTGCTCTGGTACTGCTGCGGCCTGGGCCTGCTGCTCCAGTTCGTGGACGCGGTCTCCCCGCTCTTCGACCAGCCACTGCGCCAGGCCCTGCACGACAAGCGGGCGCAGACCGTGGTGGTCCAGCTTCCCCGCACCCGGCCTGACACCCGTACCACCTCGCGCGACCGCGCCAACCCCCCGGGAGACACCCCATGACCGACACCGGACGTCACCAGCCTCCGCTGCGGCTCACCCGCGCCGACCTGGACGCGCTGCCCAACTACGTGCCCGGGCGCAGCCCGGCCGACCTGGCCCGGGAGCTGGGCCTGCCCGAGGCGATCAAGCTGGCCAGCAACGAGGTCCCGTACGGCCCGCTGCCCGGCGTCGTGGAGGCGGTCGCCGAGGCGGTCGCCGGCTCGCACCGCTACCCGGACATGGGCGTGGTGGCGCTGCGCCAGGCGCTCGCCGAGCGGTACGGCGTGGACGCCGACCGGATCGCCACCGGCTGCGGCTCGGTGGCGCTGGCCGAGCACCTGGTCCGGGCCACCTGCCTGCCCGGCGACGAGCTGCTCTACTCGTGGCGGTCCTTCGAGGCGTACCCGATCATCGCGGCGACCAGCGGCGCGACCAGCGTGCGGGTGCCGAACGACGCCGGCCACGGCCACGACCTGGCCTCGATGGCGGCGGCGGTGACCGACCGGACCCGGATGATCCTGGTCTGCAACCCGAACAACCCGACCGGCACGGCGGTCCGGAAGGCCGAGCTGGACCGCTTCCTCGACGCGGTGCCGGACGACGTGCTCGTGGTGATCGACGAGGCGTACCGGGAGTTCGTCACGGACCCCGAGGTGCCGGACGGCCTGAGCTACCTGGACCGGCCGAACGTGGCGGTGCTGCGCACCCTGTCCAAGGCGTGGGGCCTGGCCGGCCTGCGGATCGGCTGGCTGGTCGCCGAGCCGACCGTGGCCGCCGCCGTGCGCAAGGTGGTCACGCCCTTCTCGACGAGCATGGCCGCGCAGGCCGGCGCCCTGGCCGCGCTCGCGCAGGCCGACGAGGTCGAGCGGCGCTGCGCGCTGGTCGTCGCCGAGCGGGACCGGGTCACCGAGGCGCTGCGCAAGTTCGTCCCGGACGCGCCGGACAGCCAGGCCAACTTCGTCTGGCTGCCGCTGGGCGAGCGGGCCGTCGAGTTCGGCCGGGCGTGCGAGGCGCGCGGCGTGATCGTCCGGCCGTTCCCGGGCGACGGGGTGCGGGTCACCATCGGCACCCCGGCCGAGAACGACGCCTTCCTGGTCGCCGCCGAGGCCGCGCTGGCCTGATGGCGCAGGTCCGGGGCCGGTCCGTCAACCCCCCACGGACCGGCCCCGGACGCCTCGACCGACGGGATATTGGGAACTCTAATACCTTTTGTCCGTTTTGTCGAGCGAGCACCGGATCAGGTCGCGGCCAGGAGCACCGGCTCGGCCATCAGGAAGTACCCCTGGTCGTCGTCGTCCGGACGGGCCCGCTCGCGGAGCCGTTCCACCGCCACGTAGCCGCCCGCCGCGTGTGCCCGGCCGGGCTGCCAGCCGATCCCGTCCCGGCCGATGTCCAGGGCGAACCGGGACCGCTCCGCGCCGGTCGTCGGGTCGACGGTGACCAGCTCCCGCGCCTCGGTCAGCAGGTGCACCCGGCCCGGCTCGACCGCCAGGATCCGCACCGGTCCCAGGTCGGCCCGGCGCCACAGCTCCGCGCCGGTGCGGGCGGACCGGCCGGTGACCACGCCGCCCGCGATGACCACCGCGTGCTCGCCGTCCAGCTCGGTGTCCGGGCCGTCCAGGACGGCAGCGGCAACCGGATCGCCGGCGCCGGGGACCAGCCACCCCCGGCCGGTCTCGTCCCCCCGCCCGGAGGTACGCAGCCCGCGGCAGGCCGAGTGCCCGTCCCGGCAGCCGAGCGGCGTCACCACGAGCTGCTCCGGGGCGTCCGGCGGTCGCCAGCGGGTCCGTACCGCTCCGGTCGCGGCGTCCCGGAACTCGATGGTGGCCGGCCCGGCGCAGGAGTCCACCCCGAGCAGCTCGCCGGCGGCCGTCGTGCCCACGTCGGCGCGGCAGCCCCGCGCCACCTCCGCACGCCACAGCCGGCGGCCGTCCGCCAGGGCGTACCCGCCCACCGCACCGGGACCGGCGGCGACCAGCACGGCACGGCCGTCAGCGGCACGGGTCACGTGCAGGCCCGCCGGATCCCAGACCGTGGCGGCGTGGGTCCGGCGCGGCTTCGGCACGTCGCCCGGCTCCGGCCCGTCGGCCCGCCAGGCGACCCGCCCGGTACGCGCGTCCAGCGCCACCAGCTTCCCGTCGGACCAGCGACTGACCACCGTGGTGCCCTCGGCGAGCACCCCGACCAGCTTGGCCGGCCAGCGGCGGTACGACCAGAACGGGGTGACCCGGTGCTTCCCGGAGACGGGCTGGTCCGCGTACACCTGGCGGGCGCCCGCGTAGACGCGGAGCCGGCCGTCCACGACCAGCGGCGCCACCGGCAGCCGGCCGATCACCCCGACCGGCGGGGTCGGCGCGGCCGGGTACGCGCCCCGGGCGACCGTCTCGACCTCGGCGGGCGCGAGGACCCGGAGGATCACGGCGGCCGCCGCCGCGACGGCCAGCACCGCCACGACCGCCACCACGATCCGCCGCCCCGCAGGCTTGCCCATGCCGCACCTCCGCCCGGCACCCTACCCAGCGGCGGTTCCCGGGGGCCGCGCGCCCGGCCGGGGTCGGAGCCTCCGGCGGAGTCGGCTCAGGCGGCCTCGGCGGACCGGGTGGGCCCGACGGCCAGCGCCAGGTCGGCCAGGTCACGACGGAGGGCCCCCTCCACCGCACGGGCCGCCAGGCCGCCGAGGATCAGCGCCAGCACCCGCCCGTACGCGCGGGTCGGCACCGCCTCGTGCTCGACGGTGACCTCGGTGCAGCCGCGCCGCCGGCGCTCCACGGTGCGCAGCGTCCAGGTGATCCGGTAGTCGGCGCCCGCGCCCTGCGAGCTGAGCACCAGCCGCGCCGGGGCGACCGCCTCGACCACCAGGAACTCCTCCGGCTCGGCGACGCCGTCGGGCCGGACCCGGGTTTCCCGCCAGGCGGTGCCGGGCCCGAGGTCGCCGGGGCTGAGGACGTCGACCGCGCCGACCGCGGAGAGCCAGTCGGCCCGCGCCGGGAGGTCGGTGAGGAGCCGCCAGACGTCGACGTCCTGCGCTTCGATGAATGCGGAAACCGTCACCGTCGACATGGCACCTCCCGTGTCGTCCACGGTACGGGCCGTCACCGGGTAAGGGGAGCCTTGCGGTGACATTTCCACCACCGGTGCCCCGATCGGGGCACCGGGCGCGCGGTGAGCGGTCAGGAGCGGAAGGCGTCACCCCGGATCGCGGCGACGAACGCGGTCCAGCCCGGTGGGCTGACCGTGAGCGCCGGACCCTGGGGGTCCTTCGAGTCGCGTACGCCCACCACGCCGTGCGCGGCGACCACGTTGGTCGCCACCTCGACGCAGAGGCCCTGATCGTTGGAGCGGCTGCTGGTGCGCCAGACGGCGCCGGTCAACTCGGTCATCCTCGCGGTCCTTCCTGTTCCACTCGGGTGCGCCCCGGCCCGCACCGCCGGGGCGTACGCAATCCGCGACGATCAACGGCGCAGGAAACGCCCCCGGTCGCACAGCGGGTGCGACCGGGGACGCAGAGTGAACAGGCCGACTCAGCGGGCCGGCAGGACGGTGCCGCTGACCTCGCCGAGGGCGATCGTGGTGCCGTCCGGGCCGGGCGCGGTGGCGGTGATCGTCACCGTGTCGCCGTCCTCCAAAAAGGTGCGGGCGGCGCCGTCGGCGAACTTGACCGGCTCGGCCCCGCCCCAGGTCAGCTCCAGGAACGACCCGACCTGCCCGCGCTCCGGGCCGGAGACGGTGCCGGAGGCGTAGAGGTCGCCGGTCCGCAGGGAGGCGCCGTTGACGGTGAGGTGGGCGAGCTGCTGGGCCGGGGTCCAGTACATGGTGGCGAAGGGGGGTTCGGCGACCCGCTCCCCGTTCCACTCGACCGACAGGCTCAGGTCGAGGCCGAGGTGCGGGGTGTCGCGCAGGTAGTCCTGGACCGGCGGGTCCTGGTCGGGCGCGGGCACGAAGGCGTCGGCCAGCGCGTCCAGCGGGGTGACCCAGGCCGAGACCGAGGTGGCGAAGGACTTGCCCAGGAACGGGCCGAGCGGCTGGTACTCCCAGGCCTGGATGTCCCGGGCCGACCAGTCGTTGACCAGCACCACGCCGAAGACGTGGTCGGCGAAGTCCCCGACCGGGACGCGGTCACCGAGCCGGCTCGGCACCCCGACCACGAAGCCGACCTCGGCCTCGATGTCCAGCCGGACGGAGGCGCCCGTGGTCGGGCCCTGCGCGGTGGGCCGCTGGCCGGCGGGGCGCACCACGGGGGTGCCCGAGACGACCACGGTGCCGGCCCGGCCGTGGTAGCCGATCGGCACGTGCTTCCAGTTCGGCAGCAGCGGCGGCTGGCCGGGGCGGAAGATCTGCCCGACGTTCGACGCGTGGTGCTCGGACGAGTAGAAGTCGACGTAGTCCGCGACTTCGAACGGGAGCAGCAGTTCCACCTCGCGCAGCGGCACCAGCAGCGGCTCCACGGCCGGCCGGTGCGCCGGGTCGGTGAGCAGCTCGGTGACCCGCTGCCGCACGGCGGTCCACTGCGGACGGCCGAGCGCCATGAAGTCGTTGAGGGTGTGCCGCCCGAGCGCGCCGGCGGCCAGCACCAGCCCGGCGGCCTCCGCACCCGCCAGGTCCAGCACGAAGTCACCGATGCGCACGCCGATCCGCGGCTCGCGGTCGCCCTGCCGGAACACCCCGTACGGCAGGTTGCTCACCCCGTACGGCGAACCCGCCGCACCAGTCACCCAGCTCATTCCTCGAAGCCCCCGTTCACCAGCCCCAGCCGGATCAGATCGGTCAGTGGTTCGGAGATGCTGCACGAGCCGTAGCCGACCCAGAGCGGCCGCTCGGCCTCCTGGTGCGCCCGGGCCAGCTCGACCACCCGGAGCGGGTCCGTGGCGGCGAGCAGCTCGGCCACCCCGTCGACCTCGGCGCCCCCGGTGGCGGCCAGCGTCGCCGCCAGCACGTTGACGAACCCGTGGTGGGTGAAGCCGGTCTCCGGGTCCCGGTGCCGGAGCGCCTGGTGCAGCCCGGCGGTCAGCTTGAACGGCAGCCCCCGGTCCCGGCAGGCACAGATCACGGCGGCCAGCTCCACCGGGGTCGGGAAGAGTTCGGCGGCCAGCCCGCCGGTGCGGAACTTGGCGGCCACGGGCAGCCCGCCGGCCCGCGCCGCGGCGAGGGCGTCGAGCGCGCCCATCAGCCCGAAGGTCAGCGGGATCTCCGCGTACACGGTGGTGCCGGTGACGCGCTCGGCGAGCTTGAGCAGGTCGGCCAGGCCGGGCTGCGGGTCCTCGCCGCGCTTGGCGACGGGCGCCTCGACCTGGCGGACGGCGAGCCGGGCGTCCGCCTCGGCCAGGGCCGCCTCCAGGCGGCCGACCGGCACGTCGCCGATCACGCCGACCGCCAGGGTCGCCTCCGGAGCGAGCAGGTCGGGCAGGTCGGGCAGCGTCGAGGCGGGCAGGAGCAGCGGGCCGACCAGGTCGGCGTACCACCCGGTCCGATGCCGGCGGTGGGCGGTCACGGCGTCCGGCAGCGGGGCGCTGCCGGGCGGGAAGACCGCCGCGTCGTCGACCAGGCCGGCGAAGAGGCGGGGCACCTGCGTTGACACGAGACAAGAATCTACGGGACGCTACAAGGAACGGACAACTGCGTCCGATTATCGGACGTCACCGGCCGGAGAACGGGACATATCGGGAGGCGAGATGCCGTACTACCGCAGCGTCGGCGAGGTGCCCCGCAAGCGCCACACCCAGTTCCGCCAGCCCGACGGCACCCTCTACGCCGAGGAGCTGGTCGGCCAGGAGGGTTTCTCCTCCGACTCGTCGCTGCTCTACCACCGGCACGCGCCCACGGCGATCGTGGCCGCCGAGGAGTTCGCCCCGCCCGCCTTCACCCGCGCACCCAACCTGCCGCTCAAGCCGCGACACCTGCGCACCCACAAGCTCGACGGCGCCGGCGCCGACCCGGTGCTCGGCCGGCAGTACCTGCTCGCCAACGACGACGTGCGGATCGCCTACGTGCTGGCCGACCGGCCGTCGCCGCTGTTCCGCGACGCCACCGGCGACCACTGCCTCTACGTGGAGTCCGGGACGCTGCGGGTGGAGTCGCCGTTCGGCGTGCTGGAGGCGGTGGCCGGCGACTACGTCGTCATCCCCACCTCGACCATCCACCGCCTCGTGCCCACCGGCGACGAGCCGACCCGGCTGCTCGCCATCGAGGCCGCCGGCCACGTCGGCCCGCCCAAGCGCTACCTCTCGGTGCGCGGGCAGTTCCTGGAGCACTCGCCCTACTGCGAGCGGGACGTCCGCGGACCGGACACCCCGCTGCTGGTCGACGAGACCGACGTCGAGGTGCTGGTCCGCCACCGGCGGGGTTGGACCCGGTACGTGTACGCGAACCACCCGTTCGACGTGGTCGGCTGGGACGGGCACATGTACCCGTGGGCGTTCTCCATCCACGACTTCGAGCCGATCACCGGCCGGATCCACCAGCCGCCGCCGGTGCACCAGACCTTCCAGGGCCCGAACTTCGTGATCTGCTCGTTCGTACCGCGCAAGGTGGACTACCACCCGGGCGCCATCCCGGTGCCGTACAACCACCACAACGTCGACTCCGACGAGATGCTCTTCTACACCGGCGGCAACTACGAGGCCCGGCGCGGCTCCGGCATCGAGCAGGGCTCGATCTCGCTGCACCCGTCCGGCTTCACCCACGGCCCCCAGCCGGGCGCCGCCGAGCGGTCGATCGGGGCGGAGTTCTTCGACGAGCTGGCGGTCATGGTGGACACCTTCCGCCCGCTGGATCTCTGCGACGCCGCGACCGCCTGCGAGGACGACGCGTACGCCTGGACCTGGGCGCGCCGGGCCTAGCGCCGGGGGTGATGGCCGGGCCGGGCGAGCACGACGAACTCGGCCACCACCGTGGCCGTGATCCCGGCGACCAGCGGCCACGGGCCGCCGACCAGCGCGTAGAGCACCAGCAGCACCGGGGCGGCGGCCACCGCGCACACGGCCAGGGCCAGGGCCGGATCGGCGCGGAACAGCCCGGCCACGATCGTGCCCAGCCGATCGGGCAGCCGGGCCGCGTACCGCCGGGCCAGCAGAGCCCCGCCGACCGCGGTCAGCACCGCGAGGATCCGGGACGGTCCCGGCGCGACCGGCGCCAGGAAGGCGACCAGCACGCCGGCCACCAGCGACCAGCCCGCGCCGTAGAGAACCAGCTCGCGCAACCCGTCCGCCACGGTCCGGCGGGTGTCGCCGCCGGCCGGGTCCAGGGCCGCCGACTCGGCCAGGTGTTCCAGCGCCTCCGCGTAGCGGCGCTGCTCCAGCCGGAGCACACCCGTGTCGTGCCGCGCCTCGGCCAGCGCCGGATCCAGCCGCAACGCCTCCCGGTAGGCCCGCTCGGCCAGGTCGTACAGCTCCAGCCGGGCCGCGACCAGACCGAGCACCAGATGCGCCTGGGCGGTGTCCGGAGCCAGCTCCACACCGCGCCAGGCGGCGTTGAGCGCGGCCTGCCCGTTGCGCGCGCCGGCCAGGATCGCGGCGGCGCTCCGCTGGGCGTACGCGTCGTCCGGGCCGAGCGCCAGCATCTCGTCAGCCGTGCTCGCGGCGGCCTTCCACCGGCCCAGGTCGACCAGGGCGAAGCCGCGCGCCACCAGCGGCGACACGGTCCCGGGGGCGGCGGCCACGGCGGCCTCGGCGATCGGGAGCGCCTCCGCCGGCCGGGCTGCGGCGAGGTGCACCCGGGCCAGCATGGTCAACGCCGCGGCGTTGCCCGGATCGGTGGCGAGCGCCCCGTCGAGTTCCTCGGCGGCCTCGTCGTACCGGCCCAGTTCGGCGAGGAGCTGCGCGCGCTGGACGAAGCCGTCGGCGGCGGACTGGTCGGGGGCGGCGTCGTTCGGCATCCCGCCGAGCGTAACCGCCGGCCGCTGCCCCCGCCGCCGGCCGCGGACGCCGGTCAGGCGCTGTGGCAGCGGGACCGGTCCGGCGAGCGCCCGCAGGTACCCAGGCTGCACCAGCGCCGCAGCCCGCTCTCGTCCAGGAAGAGCCACCCGCACCGCTCGTCCGGGCAGCTGCGGAGGGCGAGCCGGCGCGGGTCGGCGAGCAGGTGGGCCGCACTCCACGCGACCGCGTGCAGGGGCATCCGGAGCCCGGCCGCGAGGTCCGGCCACCAGCGCCCGCGACCGTCGGTCTCGCGCCGGAACACCAGCTCCTTCGCGGCGGTCTCCGCGTACCGGGCGACCACCTCGAACCCGTGCCGGCCGTCCGGGTCGGTCAGGCACCCGTACAGCGCGTGCCGCAGGTCCCGGGCCTCGGCGAGCACCGCCTCGGCCCGGTCGGGGTCCCGCCGGGCCAGGTGCAGCAGCCGGCCCACCGAGACGTCGTCGACCAGCCCCACGTGCCCGGCCCACACGGCCAGGGTGCGGTAGCCGCGCAGCCACTCGGCGCCCGGCAGCGGCGGTTCGTGCCCCCATCCGGCGAAGGTGTTGCAGAAGTCCAGCGCCGGGTGCCCCCCGACGCTCCAGGGCAGGCACTCGTCGCGTACCCGGACCTCGTAGACGGGCCGCCCGGGCCGGTCCAGCCGGTCGTCGCCTCGCAGGATCCGGCGGTGCACCTCCCGCAGGCGCGGTCCCGGCTCGACGCCCAGCTCGTCCACCAGCAACTGCCGGGTGGTCCCGTACAGGCGCAGCGCGTCGGCCTGACGGGCACCCCGGTACAGCGCGGTCATCAGCACGGCGACGAGCTGTTCCCGGGCCGGGTGCCGGGCGGCCAGGGGCATCAGCTCGGCGACCGCCCGGGCGTGCTGGCCCAGTGCGAGCTGCGCCTCGGCACGCAGCTCGACGGCGACCAGCCGGAGCTCCTCGACGGTCCCGTGCAGCCGGTCCCGCAGCTCGCCGTCCGCCGCGTCCGCGAGCAGCGGCCCGCGCCAGAGGGCCAACCCCCGGTCGAGCAGCCGCACCCGCTCGGCGGGGTCGGCGGCGGCGCCGGCCGCCCGCACCAGCTCGCCGAACTCGTCGACGTCGACGCGATGCTCGTCCGCCTCGACGAGGTAACCCTGCCCCCGGGTGCTGATCCGCACCCCGTAGGGCGTCAGCGCTCCCCGCAACCGACCGATGTACGTCTGCACCGCACCGCGGGCCGACGCCGGCGGCCGGCCGTTCCAGAGCAGGTCGATGAGGCGGTCGGTCCGGACCATCCGTCCCGTGTCGAGCAGCAGCACACCGAGCAGGCAGCGCTCCTGACGGCGGCTGCCGACCTCGACCGGCCGGCCCTGGTGGCGGGCCTCGAAAGGTCCGAGCAGGCGGAACTCCATACCGAACAGACAGCCTGGCGCGGGCCGGCGGTTGTCATCCACAGGTGAGCGGATGGTGAGCGCACCGGCGGCCGGTCCGGCAGCCGGGCGGACCGGGCCGGCTGGAGCGGCAGGCGTGGTGGGTCCGTGGTGAGCGGGCCCGGTGATCCTGGTCCGGCCCTGACCAGAAGCACGGATGGAGTGACAATGCGTTTCAAGATGAGCGTCGCGGTGGCGTCGGTCGTGGCCGCGATCGTCACGGCCCTGCCCGGCTCGGCGTCCGCCGCCACCGGCGGCAGCGGCCACGGCGCCTGGGAGCCCGCCCCGCAGGAGGCGTTCGAGATGCCCGCCGGAGCCCGGTGCGACTTCGCGGTGCGGGTCGAACCGATCGTCGACGAGGTCCGGAAGCTGACCCTGGCGACGTACCCGGACGGCTCGCCGAAGCGGGAGCTGTTCACCGGCGCCCTGATCGACCGGGTGACCAACCTGGAGACTGGAGCCACGTCCACGGCGGACGCGAGCGGCACCTCACTGGTCGTCTACGGCACCGACGGGTCGATGACCTGGTACGTGACCGGGCCGGTGCTGCTCGGCTTCCGGGAGAACGCGGGCTCGCTGCCGAAGGGGCTGTGGATCGTCGACGGCCAGTTCACCGTGGAGTTCACGCCCACCTTCGACAAGACCATCACGATGCTCCACGGCACGACCCACAACGTCTGCACCGACGTCGACTGACCGGGCGCGGCGACCGGGCCACCCCGGTCGCCGCGTCACGCCGCCGGCGCCTCGTACACGAGGGCCACCGCGATCCCGGTGAGCCCCTCGCCGCGCCCGGTGAAGCCCAGGCCGTCGGTGGTCGCGGCGGACACGGTGACCGGCGCGCCGACCGCCGCGGAGAGCACCCGCTGCGCCTCCTCCCGGCGGGGACCGATCTTCGGCCGGTTGCCGACCACCTGGACCGACACGTTGCCGATCTCGAAGCCGGCCGCCCGGACCCGCCGGGCGCTCTCGGTCAGCAGGGCCACCCCGGACGCGCCCGCCCACTCCGGCTGGTCCACCCCGAAGTTGGCGCCCAGGTCGCCCAGGCCGGCCGCGGAGAGCAGGGCGTTGCAGGCGGCGTGCGCGGCCACGTCGGCGTCCGAGTGGCCGGCCAGGCCGTCCTGGTCCGGCCAGTGCAGGCCGGCGACCCAGCAGGGCCGCCCGGCCGCGAAGGCGTGCACGTCCGTCCCGATGGCCACCCGAGGAACGATCATGAACCGAGAGTACGCGTCAGGCGCCGGTGGCCAGCAGGTGCTCGGCCAGGGCCAGGTCGAACGGGCGGGTGATCTTCAGGGCCAGCTCCGACCCGGGTACGCAGACCACCGCGACGCCGAGCTTCTCGACGAGGCCGGCGTCGTCGGTGAGCGCATCGCCGGCCGCCTCGTGGGCGGCGGTCAGCACCGACCGGCGGAAACCCTGCGGGGTCTGCACCGCGCGCAGGGCGGCCCGGTCGACCGTGCCGAGGACCCGCTCGCCCGCGTCGACCTCCTTGACGGTGTCGACCACCGGCAGCACCGGGATCACCCCGTCGTGGCCGCCGCGGACGGCCGCGGCCACCGACTCGACCAGCTCGGGCGGGGTGAGCGCCCGTGCCGCGTCGTGCACGAGGATGATCTCCGGACCGGCGGGGACGGCGGCCAGCGCGGCGGCCACCGACGCCTGGCGCTCGGCGCCGCCGGGGACGACCGTCACCGGGGCCACCGGCGCGAGCAGCAGCCGCACCGACTCGACGTCGGCGGCCGGGGCGGCCACCACGATCGTGTGCACCGAGGGTGCGACGGCGATCCGGCGGACCGCGTGCACCAGCAGCGGCTCGCCGGCGAGCGGCCGGAGCGCCTTGGGGGCGCCCGGGCCGAGGCGTACCCCGGCGCCGGCCGCAGGAACAAGGACCGCGACGTCACCGCGCGGATTGAGCTGCGCGGTCACGTCGCGGTCCTCGGATTCGTTTGCTACGGGGTGGGTACGACGACTGCTGTGGATCAGGCCTCGGTCAGCACCTTGTCGAGCAGCGTCTCCGCCTCGTCCTTGGTGCTCTTCTCGGCCAGCGCGACCTCGCCGACGAGAATGTCGCGTGCCTTGGCCAGCATGCGCTTCTCACCCGCGGAGAGACCCCGCTCCCGCTCCCGACGCCACAGGTCGCGGACGACCTCGGCGACCTTCAGCGGGTTACCGGAGGCCAGCTTCTCCAGATTCGCCTTGTAACGCCGCGACCAGTTGGTCGGCTCCTCGGTGTGCGGTGCACGGAGCACGTCGAAGACCTTGCCCAGGCCCTCTTCGCCGACCACCTCGCGCACACCCACGATCTCGGCGTTCTCGGCGGGCACCCGGACCGTCAGGTCACCCTGCGCGACCTTCAGGACGAGGTACTGCTTAGGCTCGCCCTTGATGACCCGAGTCTCGATTGCCTCGATGAGTGCGGCCCCGTGGTGGGGGTAAACAACGGTCTCGCCGACACTGAAAACCATAGGTTCGAAACCCCTTTCGCTGTGTCTAGGGTAACACGCTCAGGCACCGATGTCTCACCGCTGTCCTGACCGTTGGCGCAGCTCAGGGGCCCTGTGAGAGGTATTTCTTCAGCTTGACAGGCGGTCTAGCCGATGGTTTCGACACGCTCCGTGACCAGTGGATGACAACCCGGTAAGAGTGACGGAAGCGTTCACATCTAGGGCTATGCGCTCCTCCCATGGTAGCTCCGGAATTCCAGATGCGCCCAGGTGTGGCGGTACGACGACCGGTGCGGGACGCTGGAGATGGACTGACGTCCGCTCCCGAGACGGCTCCTGGGGGTCCGATGGGCATGCCTGACGCTGAAGGCCACGGGCCGCCGGACGGGCTGCCCGACCTGCCCCCGGAGTGGGGCCGGGTGGTCGTCCCCGACGACGCCTCGGCGCTGGCCGAGGAGGCCCGTCAGGTCCGCCGCGAGCTGCGCCGGGCCGACCGCCAGGTCGGCCAGGGGCCGCACCTCGGTCCGGCCGTCCGGCCGTCGATCGGGCTGCCGGTCCTGGTCCTCCTGGTCGCCGTGCTGATCACCCTCACCGGGCTGGCCGCCGTCACCTGGCCCCGGGCCAGCCGCTCCGGGGGCGCGCCCACCGTGCTGCCATACCCGACGGCCCCCGTCGGGCCGCTGCCCGCGCTCGACCTGGTCGGCCCCGACGACGCACCGGTGCCGCTGCGCAGCCTGCTGCCCGCCATGATCGTCCTGGTGGACGCGTGCGCCTGCACGGAGCAGGTCAGCATCGCGGCGGCCGCCGCGCCGCCGGGGGTCACCGTGGTGACCGTCACCGAGGACCGCGCCGCCGGCGCCGCCACCGCACCAGGGGTACGCCCGCTCGCCGACCCGGCCGGCGGCCTCCGCTCCTACCTGCACCTGTCCGCCCATCCCGGCACGGCCGCCGCCCTGCTGGTGGACCGGCAGGGCGCCCTGGTCCGGGTGGTGCCGGAGTTGGGGCCGGTGACCGACTACCGCGACGACCTGGCGCGGCTGGCCGGCTGACCCGCGCTCAGTTGAGCTCGTCCAGCCGGGCGTCGAGGTCGACCTGGTCGCGGGCCGCGGTGAAGCGCACCAGGAGCGGCCCGCCGCGCGCCGTCACCACCACGCGGTCAGCCGGCCCGTTGCAGCTCAGCCCCAGCTCCGTCTCGTCCTCTGACGAGCCGGTGAACCCGACGGAAACCGCGCCCGCGCCCGAGCACGAGACTGTGAGCAGGAACCGGGCACCGTCCGACGCATTCGCCCGGCGGGTCACCGGGCCGCCGTCCGGCATCAGGAGGGACTGCTCCCGCCACACCGTGTGCGAGACGTCGCGCCACCGCGCCACCCCGTCGGGATTCTCCTCGATCACCACCGGCTCGTCCGGATCCGCCTCCGGCCCCGGCACCACCCGACCGGTCTTCACGTCAAGCGTCACCCGGAGGCCGGGTTCGAGGAAGGCGCCGGCGGACGCCGCGGGGTCGGGCCCGGTCCGCCCCAGCGCCGGCTCCGCCGCCCGCCACCAGGCCGCACCGGCCGCCAGCGCCGCCACCGTCAGGCCGGCCAGCAGCGCGCGCCGGATCCGCTCGTCGGGAGCCACGCGCAGAGCGTATCGGCGCGCGGCGGCGGCCACCGACCCGTCAGGCGGTGCGCTCCAGCAGGGACGCGTAGAGGGTGAGGCCCGGCCCGAAGGCCAGCATCACCACCCGCTCCGGCGGCGTCTCCGCCCGGCGCAGCCGGTCCAGGATCAGCAGCACCGTCGGCGACGAGCAGTTGCCGTGCTCGTCCAGGACGGCCCGGGACACGGCGAGCGCCGTCGGCGGCAGGGCCAACTCCCGCTCCACCACGTTCAGGATGCGGGGGCCGCCCGGGTGCACCGCCCAGCCGTCCACGTCGTCGCGGTGCCACCCGTGGCGGGCCAGCAGGTCGTCCACCAGGCCCCGGACGTGGTGCGAGAGCACCTGCGGCACCTTCGGTGACAGCCCCATCCGGAAGCCGGTGTCGGTGACGTCCCAGGTCATGTGGTCGGCCGTGGAGGTGTCGGTGACCGAGGTGACCTCGCGCAGCGCGTACCCCCGGCCGCCGGGGACGACCACGGCGGCGACCGCGGCGTCCGAGAAGAGCGCGTGCGAGACGATCTGCTGGGTGTCCACCCGGGCACCCGGCGGCTGGATGTGCAGGCTGGTCAGCTCCGCGCAGAGCAGCAGCGCGGGGCGGCCCCGGGCCGTCACGAAGTCGCTCGCCGCGCCCAGCCCGGGCAGGGCCGCGTAGCAGCCCATGTGCCCGACGAACATGCGCTGGGTGTCCGGGGCCATGCCCAGGTCCCGGGCGAGCAGGATGTCCAGCCCCGGGGTGGCGTACCCGGTGCAGGAGCAGACCACGAAGAGCCCGACGTCACCGGCGTCCAGGCCGGCGGCCGTCAGCGCCCGGCCGACGGCCTCCTTGCCCAGCGGCAACGCCTCGACCTGGTAGCGCCGCATCCGGCGTTCCGTGGGCCACTCGGAGACGTCCTCCAGCAGCGGGTTCACCGCCGCCTGCCGGCGGGACACCCCGGAGTTGGCGAAGATCCGCTCGGCCAGCGCCCGGGTGGTCCCGGAGAAGTGCTTCGCGAAGAAGCCCGCCCACAGCTCGTCCTGCGCGGCGGACGGCGGCTGCGCCGTACCCAGGCCCGCGATCACCGGCACGCCCATGTCCCCCACCTCTCGTCCCGCAACCCCACGCTTCACCAACGAGGCCCGCCCGCTCACGACTGCGGCCCTCGCAAAACCGATTCACCAAGCCACCTTCGTTCGCGACTGCGGGGCTCGCAGGACCGGCTCACTCCTCGCGCTCACCAAGCCACCCTTCGTTCGCGACTGCGGGGCTCGCAGGACCGGCTCACTCCTCGCGCTCACCAAGCCACCCTTCGTTCGCGCCTGCGGGGCTCGCAGGACCGGCTCACTCCTCGCGCTCACCAACGAGGCGCCGAACCGTCGCGGTCCGGGTCCCCACCGAGCGCGGCGATGCCGAGCCAGTCGGCGCAGACGTCGGACGTGGCCGGGTGCAGCGAGCCGCACCGGGCGTCCCGGTAGAGCCGCTCCAGGGGATGCCCCCGCCGGGTGGCCGAGGTGCCCGCGGCCTCCAGCATGGACGCCGCCACGTCGGCCGCCGTGGTGCCGGCGAGCAGCTTCGCGCGCCACACCCAGCGGTTGGTCTCCTCGTCGCCGGGTGCCTCGTCGACCCGGCGGGCCGCCTCGGCCACCACCAGCTCGGCCGCCGCGACGGCCGCGTCGGCCCGGCCCAGCCGGGCCCGGACCGCCGGCAGGCCGGCCAGGTTGCGGGCGTTGAGGTGCTCGGCCGCCGCGTCGATCGAGGCCCGGGCCACCCCGACGTAGACGGCCGCGTAGCTGGCCACCAGCCAGTGCGGCATGAGCTGGGCGACCACCAGGGCCAGACCCTCCACTCCGCCGAGCAGCCGGTCGGCCGGCACGGTCACGTCCAGGTGCAGGTCGTGGGAGGAGGTGGCGCGCATGCCCAGCGAGTCCCAGGTGGGCTCGACGGTGATCCCCTCCCCGGCCGGCACCAGGAACTGGGAGACCACCGACTGGTCGGTGGCGCTGCGGGCGGCCACCAGGTAGCCGTCCGGGTGGCCCGCGCCGGAGCAGAACGTCTTGCTGCCCTTGAGGTGCCAGCCGCCCTCGGCGGCCTCGTAGACCGTGCTGAGCTGGGACAGCCGGGCGCCGGCGCCGCGTTCGCTCATGGCCACCGCGTACCAGGCGCCCTCGGCCGCCGCGCGGAGCAGCCGGTCCCGGGCGGCCAGCGCCTCATCGGGTACGCCGAGCGCCTCGGCCAGCTCCTCGGTCACCGCCCCCAGCGCGCCGGTGACCGAGGCGTGCATGTTGAACACCAGCGCCGTCGCGCCGTTGCCCCGGGCCAGCTCGGTGGCGACCGCGGCGTACTCGGCGAAGGTGGCGCCCAGGCCGCCCAGCTCGCGCGGCACCATCAGCCCGAACAGGCCGGCCTCGCGGAGGTCGGCGAAGTCCTCGACCGGGAACGAGCCGTCCCGGTCGTGGTCGGCCGCGCGGGCGGCCAGTCGCGGCGCCAACCTGCGGGCCGCCTCCAGCGCGTGCACAGTCATGTAGCCCCCTTCTCGGCGTCCCTTTACCCCGGGCGGCCCCCGCTACCCGCTCCGGTGCCCGCGGCCCTGGTAGAGCACGGCGGTCGACCACGTCGGCACGATGCGCGGCTCCGTCCGGGCGGGACGGTCGCCGCCGCGCAGCCGGCGCAGCAGCCAGGCCAGTGTGCCGCCCAGCTCGGGGCGGATCCCGCGCAGCCGCAGCGCCACGCCGTGGCGGGCGCATTCGGCGGCCAACGCGCGGGCGTCCACGAACAACCGTGGATCGTGGATGCCGCGCGGCACGGTGGGCAGCCGCTCGCCGAGCTCCACCGCGACCAGCCGCGCCAGCAGGGTGTCGTTGAGCGTGTCGAGCACCAGCAGGCCGCCGGGCCGCAGCAGCCGGCAGGCCTCGGCCACCGCGCGGCGCCAGTTCGGTACGTGTTCCAGCAGCTCACCGGCGGAGACCACGGTGGCGCAGCCGTCCGCGAGCGGGACGGCGGTGGCATCGCCCTGGATCACCGTCACGCCGTGCGCGGCGGCCTGGTCGAGGGCGGAGCGGGTCAGGTCCACGCCGACGTGCCGGTAGCCCTTGCCGACCAGGTGGGGAGCGAGCAGGCCGGCGCCACAACCCAGGTCGACGAGCAGCGCGTCCCTTTCGGACGCCGGTGGCACCATGGCCGCACGGGCCCGGGCCAGCCAGTGCAGCATCGCGAACGCGCCGTCCGGTCGCCACCACTCGCCGGCCAGGTCGTCGTACTGGCGGGGATCGTTGGGCGGCAGCACCCGGGGTGGGGTGGACACCGGTGCCGCGTCTCGCATGGACCGAGCGTGGCACGACTCCCCGGTAACGACCAGACTTCCCTTATGTCGATGTCGGTGTTAGGGCTGGTCAAGGCGAGCCACCCGGAGCCGGCCGCCGCGGTGACCGTGGTGGCCGGGCTGCTCGCCCGGGCGGTGGGGCACGGTCCGGGCGGGGTCGCCGTCGTGTCGCTCACGGTGCTGGCCAGCCAGCTCGCCGTGGGCTGGAGCAACGATCTGATCGACGCCGACCGGGACGCCACGGTGGGGCGTACCGACAAACCGGTGGCCACCGGCGCGGTCTCGCGGCGGGTCCTGGCCCGCGCCACCGTGCCGGCCGCCGTCGCCACCCCGCTGCTGGCACTGGCCGCGGGTCCGGCAGCGGCGCTCTGCGCCACCCTCGGCCTGGTCTCGGCGCTGCTCTACAACTGGCCGCTGAAGTCGACTCCGGTCTCGGTGCTGCCCTACGCGGTCTCGTTCGGCGCGCTCCCGGCCTTCGTGGTGCTGGCCCTGCCGAACGCGCCCGCGCCACCGGTCTGGTTGGTCGCCGCCGCGGCGCTGCTGGGCGCCGGGGCGCACTTCGCCAACGTGCTGCCGGACCTGGCCGACGACGCGCGGACCGGGGTGCGCGGGCTGCCCCACCGGCTCGGGCCGGCGGGCAGCCGGGTGGCCGCCGCCGGGCTGCTCCTCGCGGCCACCGTGGCGCTGGTCGTCGGCCCACCCGGACCGCCGTCGTGGGCCGGGTTGGCGGCGGTCGCCGCCGCCGTCGGGGTCCCGGCCCTCGGCTGGTACGCCGGACGCACGGCGACCGGGGACGGCGCCCGACCGGTGGCCGCCTTCCGGGCGGTGATGGTCGTGGCCCTGATCGATGTGGTGCTCCTGGTGGCGAGCGGTCGGGTCGTCTGACCGGTCCCCTCGAAGGTGGCAATACCGGGTCGGCGTGCGGGCCTCGATCAGCTCCAACTACCCTGGAGCGCGGTCTGCGCGGGTATGGCCACCCCGTGTCCGGCGTCCGGCCGGGTGGGGATCGTGACGAGGAGGACCGACGTGACGCGCTCGATCAGGGGTTCCCGGCGGGCGGCCCTGTTGCTGGCCGGTACGGCGGCGGCAGCGAGCCTGCTGCTGACCGGGTGCGGCGCCGGCCAGGTGGCCGAGACCGCCAACAAGATCCCGTCGGTGCAGGGCGTCAACGTCCAGACCCCCGACAACCTCTACAAGGTGCGCGGCCTCTACCTGGAGTTCCCCGGCCCCGAGGGCTACAAGGCGGGTGCGCAGGCCCGGGTCAACGTCGTGGTCTACAACGACAGCCGGGAGCCGGTGACCGTGACCGTCACCACCGACAGCGCGCGGGAGATCGTGCTCAGCGGCGCCGGGGCGGGCAGCGACGAGGCCACCCCGACCGGCTCGCCGACCGAGCCGGCCTCCGCGTCGCCCACCGCGACCGACCCGAGCGCCTCGCCGAGCCAGTCGCTCGGCACCGAGGAGTCGCCGTCGGCCAGCGGCTCCGCCTCGGCCAGCGGATCGGCCTCGGCCAACCCGTCGCCGTCCGCCAGCTCGGCCCCGGCCGGCCGGCCGGCGCGGTTCGAGATCCCGGCCCTGAGCTACCTCCAGCTCACCAGCAACAGCCCGCAGTTCCTCCAGCTCGTCGGCCTGAACGAGGACCTGCTCGTCGGCCAGCGGGTCAACCTGACCTTCGACTTCGGCGGCGGCAAGGTGATCAAGACCGGTGCGGCCGTCGGCGTCCCACTGACCCCGCCGGCGCCCGCCTCGCCCGTGGTGCAGCCGCGCGAGGAGGGTGGCGCCGGGCACCCGGGTGGCCTGGAGGAGGGCGGCAACGAGGGCGGCGGCCACAGCTGACCGTCCCCGCGATCGTCGACGACACCGCCGCCGTGGCCAGCGCCACGCCGGCGGTGTCGCCGTTTCCGGGTGGGCTTTCGTCGTACCGTCCGGTTAGCGTCCTGGGGTGAGCACGCCCCGATCCGCCTCGCCCCGACCCGCCGCCGGTCGCGGCCGCGCCGCCGCCCGTGAGCCCCGCCCGGCCTACGAGTGCGACGCCTGCGGCCACCAGCCACCCAAGTGGGTCGGGCGCTGCCCGGAGTGCGGCGAGTGGGGCTCGGTGGTCGAGTGCACGGTGAGCGGCCCGCTGGTCTCCGGCCGGGTGGTCAGCTCCCGGATGCCCGCAGAGCCGGCCCGCCCGATCGCCACCATCAGCGCCGCGCCCGCCCGGGCCCGGGCCACCGGCGTCAGCGAGCTCGACCGGGTGCTCGGCGGCGGTCTGGTCCCCGGCGCGGTGGTGCTGCTCGCCGGCGAGCCGGGGGTCGGCAAGTCCACCCTGCTGCTCGACGTCGCCCAGCAGTGGGCGGCCAACGCGGGCAGCCCGTCGCTGGTCGTCAGCGGTGAGGAGTCGGTCAGCCAGGTGCGGCTGCGCGCCGAGCGGATGGGCACCCTGCACGATCAGCTCTACCTGGCCGCCGAGAGCGACCTGTCGGCGGTGCTCGGCCACCTCGACGCGGTCAAGCCGGGGCTGCTGGTCCTCGACTCGGTGCAGACGATCTCCACGACCGGCACCGAGGGCGTTCCGGGCGGGGTCACCCAGGTCCGGGCGGTCACCGCGGCGCTGGTCGCGGTCGCCAAGGAGCGCGGCGTCGCCACCGTGCTGGTCGGGCACGTCACCAAGGACGGCCAGGTCGCCGGCCCCCGGGTGCTGGAGCACCTGGTCGACGTGGTGCTGCACTTCGAGGGCGACAAGCACTCCTCGCTGCGCATGGTCCGGGGGGTGAAGAACCGGTTCGGCGCGGCCGACGAGGTGGGCTGCTTCGAGATGCACGAGGGCGGCATCAGCAGCCTGGCCGACCCGTCCGGCCTCTTCCTGACCCGCTACTCCGAGCCGGTGCCGGGCACCTGCGTGACGGTGGCCATGGAGGGGCGGCGGGCCCTGGTCACCGAGGTGCAGGCGTTGATCGGCGCCACGGTCGCCGGCTCCCCCCGGCGCACGGTCTCCGGGCTGGACGGCGCCCGGCTGGCCATGGTGCTCGCGGTGCTCCAACGGCGCACCGAGCGGCTGACGCTGCACGACCGCGAGGTCTTCGCCGCCACGGTGGGCGGCATCCGGGTGGTCGAGCCGGCGGCCGACCTGGCCGTGGCCCTGGCGGTCGCCTCCGGCGGGCTCAACCTGGCCCTCAACCCGCAGCTGGTGGCCATCGGCGAGGTGGGCCTGACCGGCGAGGTGCGCCGGGTCGGGGCGGTGCCTCGCCGGCTGGCCGAGGCCGCCCGACTCGGCTTCCGGCAGGCCCTCGTGCCGCCCGGCTGCGGCCCGGGCAGCAGCGGGGTGGCCCCGGAGAACATGCGGGTGACGGAGGTCACCGACGTCCGGGCGGCCCTCCAGGCTGCCGCGCGCGCGTCGGCGGAGTGACGGTCGGTAGGCGTGCGGTGGGACCGGCCGGGCGATTCCGGACAGCCGGCGCACCCGGTCGGCGACCGGGGGAGCCGGACATCGTGACACATCACAGTAACCACGAGAGCACCCACCGCACCGCAGTCCGTAGACTGTGCCCGTGCCGATCGACCGCGATGCCACCAAGCCCGCCGCGACGACGCCGCACGCCCGCACCGGCGCCGTGGGCTCCCCCACCCGTGCCATCAGCGTGAGCGTCACCGGAAGCGTCGGCGGGGCCGGCGGCGACCCGTTGCGGGCGAACCTCGCCCTCATGGCGCCGGGCACCGCCCTGCGCGACGGCCTGGAGCGGATCCTCCGCGGCCGCACGGGCGCGCTGATCGTGCTCGGCTACGACAAGATCGTCGAGCAGATCTGCACCGGCGGCTTCCCGCTCGACGTCGAGTTCTCCGCAACCCGGGTCCGTGAGCTGTGCAAGATGGACGGGGCCGTGGTGCTCTCCAGCGACGGCACCCGGATCGTACGGGCCGCCGTGCACCTGATGCCCGACCCGTCGATCCCCACCGAGGAGTCCGGCACCCGGCACCGCACCGCCGAGCGGGTGGCACGCCAGACCGGCTACCCGGTGATCTCGGTCAGCCAGTCCATGCGGATCATCAGCCTCTACGTCAACGGCCAGCGGCACGTGCTGGACGACTCGGCGGCGATCCTCTCCCGGGCCAACCAGGCGCTGGCCACCCTCGAGCGCTACAAGCTCCGGCTGGACGAGGTCTCCGGCACGCTCTCCGCCCTGGAGATCGAGGACCTGGTCACCGTCCGCGACGCCGTGGCCGTGGTGCAGCGGCTGGAGATGGTCCGGCGGATCGCCGACGAGATCGCCGGCTACGTCGTGGAGCTGGGCACCGATGGCCGCCTCCTCGCCCTCCAGCTCGACGAGCTGATGGCCGGGGTGGACGCCGACCGCACCCTCGTCATCCGGGACTACCTGCCGGTGGGCCGGAAGTCGCGCACCCTCGACGAGGCGCTGGTCGAGCTGGACCTGCTCAGCGCCACCGAGCTGATCGACCTGGTCGCGGTGGCCAAGGCGATCGGCTACCCGTCCGCCTCCGACGCGCTCGACGCCGCCGTGAGCCCGCGCGGTTTCCGCCTGCTGGCCAAGGTGCCCCGGCTCCCGGCGGCCGTGGTGGACCGGCTGGTGGTGCACTTCGGCAGCCTCCAGCGCCTGCTGGGCGCGACCGTGGAGGACCTCCAGGCGGTCGAGGGGGTGGGCGACGCCCGCGCCCGCGGTGTGCGTGAGGGCCTGTCCCGGCTCGCCGAGGCGTCCATCCTGGAACGCTACGTCTGACGCCGTTCAGCCGGTGATGGTGAGCTTCACCGGCTCGCCGAGCTTGGTGCCCACCCGGGCGAAGAGCTGGTACGTACCGATCGGGGCGTACGGGCCGGCGGCCACGCCGTTCTTGCAGGCGCTCACGTCCCGCCCGTTCCAGCCCAGCTCGTAGGAGCGCTCGAAGTTCGGCGTGAACGACTGCACGTCGGAACCCTTGCCGGTGCCGCAGGTGTCCGACGACCAGACCTTCGCCGCGCCGGCCTTGATGTAGAGCTCCTGCAGGTCGGCCCCGACGTCCCGGCTGCACGTGCGCTCCGAGATGTTCCTGACCTTGAGGCGCAGGGTGACCACCGTGCCCCGCTGCGCGGAGGCCGGCAGCGCCACCGGCGTCACCCGGAGCTCCGAGTCCGCGCAGGTGCCGTCGTCGGCCACCGGGGCGGCCGGCGCGCCGCCGTCGTTCGCGCCGCCGCCGTTCTGGCCGCCGCCGTTGTCGGTGCCCGTGCCGCCACCGTCGCTCGTCCCGTTGCCGCCGCCCGACTCACCCGAGGAGGGCGACGGGCTGGTGGACTGCGGGGTCAGCAGCGAACCGGTCGGGCCGGGAGCGGCCGCCGACGGCGTTCCTCCCGCGTTGCCCCCCGCCTTGCCGGTCGGGGTGTCGTTGCGGTCGGTGCCGGTGCACGAATAGAGCAGGACAATCAGGAAAAGCAGCCCGGCTCCGAAGACGACGGCTCGACGCCGCCAGTACACGGCGGGAGGCAGCGGGCCGACCGTCATACGCATGATGCGTTCACCGTAACGGGGCGACGCCCGGCCCGCTGGCGCGACGCGCCGGAGGCCCTTCGGCCCGGTCCCGCGGTGCTCCAGAATGGACGCCGGAGGTCACCGAGCGGCGCCGCCGGACCACGGCCCGTCAGAGGTAGACCTTGCGCTGGTAGACGGCGTGCGCCCCGGCCACCCGGTCCAGGAAGAGCAGACCGGCGCAGTGGTCGATCTCGTGCTGGAGCGCCCGCGCCTCGAACCCGTCGGTCACCAGCCGCACCGGGTCCCCGCTGCCCGGCAGCACACCCTCCACCACCAGCCGGCTGGCCCGCTTCACGTCGCCGGTCAGGTCGGGCACCGACATGCAGCCCTCCCGCCCGGCCTTCCAGCGGCTCGCCTCCACCACCGTGGCGTTGCACAGCACGAACGCGCCGTGCACGGTGATCGCCTTCGGGTGCCCGGTCACGTCCACCGCGAACACCTGGGCGCTCACCCCGACCTGCGGCGCGGCCAGGCCCACGCAGCCCGGCGACACCCGCATGGTGGCGACCAGGTCGGCGGCCAGTTGGACGATCTCGGCCGAGGTGGGGTCCACCGCCGGGCCGGGCCGGCTGAGCACCGGGTCGGGCGCGGCCACGACCGGGCGTACGGCCCCGGGGACGTCGAGTTTCTCCGGTGTCCAGCCGCCCAGGCCGGCGTACTCCTCCGCGGTCACAGCAGGTCCGGGTCCGCCGGGCGGAGGCTGACCCCCACGCCCAGCTCCGCGGCCGTACGGGCGAGCCGGCCGGCCACCTCGTCGGCGCTGCCCGGCGGCAACTCGACCTCGGCGACCACCACGTACAGCGAACCGGTCAACCGGGTGCTCAGGTCGGTCACGTTGCCGCCCGCGTCGGCCAGCACCCGGGTCATCGCCGCGACGATGCCCATCCGGTCCGCGCCGTGCACCGCCATGACGTACGGCTCGCCGCCGGGCGCGGCCTGCCCGTCGGGGGTGACGGCGCGTACGGTGGCCAGCAGCTGACCGTCGGCGGCGAGCGGGGCCAGCGCGGCCTCGACGTCGGCGGCGGCCGGGCCCACGCAGATCAACGTCATCGCGAAGTGTCCCCGCAGCCGGGTCATCGTCGAGTCGGTGAGGTTCGCGCCGAGCCGCGCGAGGACCTCGGCGACGTCGGCCACGATGCCCGGCCGGTCCCGGCCGATGACGGTGATCGCGAGCTCGTTCATCCGGACATTCTGCCCCGTCGCCGCCAAGGATGTCACGGGTGGCTTTCCCGCGGGTTGGGCGGCGCGATGTCTGAGCCCACCTTCGCCACCCTGGTCAGCCGGTGGTACGAGCGCAACGCCCGCGACCTGCCCTGGCGCGAGCCGGGGATCGGGGCCTGGGCGATCCTGGTCAGCGAGGTCATGCTCCAGCAGACACCCGTGGTCCGGGTGCTGCCCGCCTGGGAGGCGTGGCTGTCCCGCTGGCCCACCCCGGCCGCGCTGGCGGAGGACACGCCGGCCGAGGCGATCCGGATGTGGGGCCGGCTCGGCTACCCCCGCCGGGCCGTACGCCTGCGCGACTGCGCGGTGGCCATCGTGGAACGGCACGGCGGCGAGGTGCCGGAGCGGCTCGACCAGCTGCTGGCGCTGCCCGGGGTCGGGACGTACACGGCGCGGGCGGTCGCGGCCTTCGCCTACGGGCAGCGGCACCCGGTGGTCGACACCAACGTCCGGCGGGTGGTGTGCCGGGCGATCGCCGGCGAACCCGACGCCGGGCCCGCGACCCGCCCCGCCGACCTGGTCGCCACCGAGGAGCTGCTGCCCGTCGAGCCGGCCGCGGCGGCGCTGGCCAGTGCGGCGTTCATGGAACTCGGCGCGGTGGTGTGCACCGCCCGGGCCCCGCGCTGCGGGGTGTGCCCCGTCGAGTCGAGCTGCGCGTGGCGGGCCTCCGGCCAGCCGGCCCCGGCCGGCCCGACCCGCCGCCCCCAGCGTTACGCCGGCACCGACCGCCAAGTGCGCGGCCTGCTCCTCGCGGTGCTCCGCGACGCCTCCGGGCCGGTGCCGCACCAGCGGCTGGACCAGGTCTGGCACGACGACGTGCAGCGGGCCCGTGCCCTGGCCGGACTGGTCACCGACGGCCTGGTCGAGCCGGTCGGCGAGGAGTCCTTCCGGCTCACCGGCGACGGCCCGCCGGTCCCGCTCCCCTGCCCCTGAACCGCCGCTCTGGACGAGGAAAGGCGACGGCCCCGGCGGCTCTCGCCTGCCGGGGCCGTCGCCCTCGATCGGTTGCCCGAACTTACGCCGCGTCGTCCGCGCCCGTGGCGGCGGTGCCGCCGAGGTCCGCCGGGACCGCGTCCGGAACGGCCACCGGCCGGTCGGCGCCCCGGAAGACGAGCTTGGACTTGTCGATGTCGCTCGGGTCGCCCTCGCAGTCCACCACCACGATCTGACCCGGGGTCAGCTCGTTGAAGAGGATCCGCTCGGACAGGTTGTCCTCGATGTCGCGCTGGATCGTGCGACGCAGCGGCCGCGCGCCCAGCACCGGGTCGAAGCCCTTCTTCGCCAGGTACTTCTTGGCGTTGTCGGTCAGCTCCAGGCCCATGTCCTTGTTCCTGAGCTGCGTCTCGATCCGGGCGATCATGATGTCCACGATCTGGAGGATCTCGTTCTCGCGCAGCTGGTGGAAGACGATGGTGTCGTCGATCCGGTTCAGGAACTCGGGCCGGAAGTGCTGCTTGAGCTCGTCGTTGACCTTCTGCTTCATCCGGTCGTAGTTCGACTCGGAGTCGTCAGAGGCCTGGAAGCCCAGCGACACCGCCTTGGCGACGTCCCGCGTGCCGAGGTTGGTGGTCAGGATGATGACCGTGTTCTTGAAGTCCACGATCCGGCCCTGACCGTCGGTGAGGCGCCCGTCCTCCAGGATCTGGAGGAGCGTGTTGAACACGTCCGGGTGGGCCTTTTCGATCTCGTCGAAGAGGACCACCGAGAACGGCCGGCGACGCACCTTCTCGGTCAGCTGCCCGCCCTCGTCGTAGCCGACGTAGCCGGGAGGGGCACCCACCAGCCGGGACACCGTGTAACGGTCGTGGAACTCGGACATGTCGAGCTGGATGAGGGCGTCTTCGCTGCCGAACAGGAACTCGGCGAGCGCCTTGGAGAGCTCGGTCTTACCGACGCCGGACGGGCCGGCGAAGATGAACGAGCCGGACGGGCGCTTCGGGTCCTTCAGGCCGGCCCGGGTGCGCCGGATCGCCTTCGAGACCGCCTTGACCGCGTCCTCCTGGCCGATGACGCGCTTGTGCAGCTCGTCCTCCATGCGCAGCAGGCGCGAGGTCTCCTCCTCGGTCAGCTTGTAGACCGGGATGCCGGTCCAGTTGCCGAGGACCTCGGCGATCTGCTCGTCGTCGACCTCGCTGACGACGTCCAGGTCACCGGCCTTCCACTCCTTCTCCCGCTGGGCCTTCTGGCCGAGGAGCTGCTTCTCCTTGTCGCGGAGCTGGGCAGCGCGCTCGAAGTCCTGCGCGTCGATCGCGGACTCCTTGTCGCGGCGGACCTGGGCGATCCGCTCGTCGAAGTCACGCAGGTCTGGCGGCGCGGTCATCCGGCGGATGCGCATCCGGGCGCCGGCCTCGTCGATCAGGTCGATCGCCTTGTCCGGCAGGAAGCGGTCGGAGATGTAGCGGTCGGCCAGGGTGGCGGCAGCCACCAGAGCGGCGTCGGTGATGCTCACCCGGTGGTGCGCCTCGTAGCGGTCCCGCAGGCCCTTGAGGATCTCGATGGTGTGGGCCAGCGAGGGCTCACCCACCTGGATCGGCTGGAAGCGGCGCTCGAGAGCGGCGTCCTTCTCCAGGTGCTTGCGGTACTCGTCGAGCGTGGTGGCGCCGATGGTCTGCAGCTCGCCGCGGGCCAGCATCGGCTTGAGGATGCTGGCGGCGTCGATCGCGCCCTCGGCGGCACCCGCACCCACCAGGGTGTGGATCTCGTCGATGAACAGGATGATGTCGCCGCGGGTGCGGATCTCCTTGAGCACCTTCTTGAGGCGCTCCTCGAAGTCACCGCGGTAGCGGGAACCGGCGACCAGCGCACCGAGGTCGAGGGTGTAGAGCTGCTTGTCCTTCAGCGTCTCGGGCACCTCGCCCTTGATGATCTTCTGGGACAGGCCCTCCACCACGGCGGTCTTGCCGACGCCGGGCTCACCGATCAGGACCGGGTTGTTCTTGGTCCGGCGGGAGAGCACCTGCATGACCCGCTCGATTTCCTTCTCGCGCCCGATGACCGGGTCGAGCTTGCCCTCGCGGGCGGCCTGGGTCAGGTTCCGGCCGAACTGGTCCAGCACGAGGCTGGTCGACGGCGCGGCCTCGCCCGGCGCGGCGCCCGCCGCGGCCGGCTCCTTGCCCTGGTAGCCGGAGAGCAGCTGGATCACCTGCTGGCGGACCCGGTTGAGGTCGGCGCCGAGCTTGACCAGCACCTGGGCGGCGACGCCCTCGCCCTCACGGATCAGGCCGAGCAGGATGTGCTCCGTGCCGATGTAGTTGTGGCCGAGCTGCAGCGCCTCGCGCAGCGACAGCTCCAGCACCTTCTTGGCCCGCGGCGTGAACGGGATGTGCCCGCTCGGCGCCTGCTGGCCCTGGCCGATGATCTCCTCGACCTGCTGACGGACGCCCTCGAGGGAGATGCCGAGGCTCTCCAGGGCCTTTGCCGCGACACCCTCACCCTCGTGGATCAGGCCCAGCAGGATGTGCTCCGTACCGATGTAGTTGTGGTTGAGCATCCGGGCCTCTTCTTGGGCCAGGACGACAACCCGTCGCGCTCGGTCGGTGAACCGCTCGAACATGCCCTCGTGCTCCTCACGTGCCGTGCGCCTTGATGGTCAGATCTCGGCGGGGCCGGTGCGCGGACGTCCGGGACGGGCGTCCGTGCCTCCTTACTCTATCGCCGCGGACCGACTCCGCTGAGGTCGTGTGTCCCCGCGAATGGCCGTTCACGCGTCGTTTCTGACAACCGTCCGCGCTCAGGAGGTGTTCCGGTACCCCCGCCTGTACGCGCAGAGCGAAATTCGACCGCCGGTGGAAAAGCCCGGTCGAGGGGCTGGAGCGGGGGCGTGGGCGCCCGGCCGCGGTCTTCCACAACCTGTGGACAGAATCTCCACCGCCTGTGGACAACGGCGCGGGACGCCGGTTTCTTCCCGCGCCCGGCGACGCCGCGCACCCGCCCGGCATGGGACCGGACAGACGGCGCAGGCGGGCGGAAACGGCGACGCCGGCCCGGAGAGGCACTCCGGTCCGGCGTCGTGTCGCCCGCTGCGGGGGTCGTCGGGGTCAGTGCCCCGCCTTCGCGTGGTACTCGTCCACGATCTCCTGCGGGATGCGCCCCCGGTCGGAGATGTCCTTGCCGGCCTTCTTGGCCCACGCCCGGATCGCCTTGTTCTGCTCGCGGTCGGCGGTCGCGCCGCCACGTCCCCGGGCGGCCCGGCCACCCACGACCACCCCGCCGCGGCCGACCTTCGTGCCGTGCGCGATGTACTGCGCGAATACGTCGCGCAATTTTTCAGCGTTGGAAGCGGAGAGGTCGATCTCGTACTGCACACCGTCGAGCGCGAACTTGACGGTCTCGTCAGCGTCCCCGCCGTCCAGGTCATCGACCAGCTTGTGAATGATCTGCTTGGCCACGTCCCACATTCCTTTCGAGCAGGGTTGTGCTCCTGCAATACAGAAGCACAATAGCCCGCCCGCCGCTCGCTCCGTCAATAGGACGCGGTAACGACCCGGAGAAGCTCGTGTGCTACTCGGGCCGGACCAACGGGAACAGGATGGTTTCCCGAATTCCCAGGCCGGTCAGCGCCATCAGGAGCCGGTCGATTCCCATTCCCATACCACCGGCCGGCGGCATTCCGTACTCCATCGCCCGGAGAAAGTCCTCGTCCAGCCGCATGGCCTCGTCGTCGCCCCGCGCCGCGAGCTGCGCCTGGGCCACCAGCCGCTCCCGCTGCACCACCGGGTCCACCAGCTCCGAGTACGCGGTCCCCAGCTCGAAACCGAGCACGTAGAGGTCCCACTTCTCGGCCAGGCCCGGCTCGGTGCGGTGGGCCCGGGTCAGCGGGCTGGTCTCCTCCGGGTAGTCGCGGACGAAGGTGGGCGCCCGGAGCGACGGGACCACCAACTCCTCGAACAACTCCTCGGCCAGCTTGCCCGGGCCCCACTTCGGGTCGACGGAGAGGCCGACCTTGTCCGCGTACTCGACCAGGCGGGACCTTTCGGTGCGGACGGTGACCTCCTCACCGAGCGCTTCGGAAAGAACACCGAACAGCGACACCGAGCGCCACTCGCCGCCCAGATCGAACTCGCGGCCGTCGGCGTGGGTGACCACCGTCGAGCCGGCGACCGCGAGAGCGGCCTGCTGCACGAGATTCCGGGTCAGCTCGGCCATGGTGTTGTAGTCGCCGTACGCCTGGTAGGCCTCGAGCATCGCGAACTCCGGCGAGTGCGAGGAGTCGATGCCCTCATTCCGGAAGTTGCGGTTGATCTCGAAGACCCGGTCGACGCCACCGACGACCGCGCGCTTCAGAAACAGTTCCGGCGCGATTCGCAGATACAGATCGGTGTTCAACGCATTGCTGTGGGTCACGAATGGGCGGGCCGCCGCGCCGCCGTGCAGCAACTGGAGCATCGGCGTCTCGACCTCGACGAAGTCCTGCCCGTGCAGGGTGTCCCGGAGGCTGCGCACCGCGGCGGCCCGGGTGCGGACCATCTGCCGGGCCTGCGGGCGGACCACGAGGTCCACGTAGCGCTGGCGGACCCGGGCCTCCTCGCTGAGCGGCTTGTGCGCCACCGGCAGCGGGCGCAGGGCCTTCGCCGTCACCGCCCACTCCTCGACGAGCACCGACAGTTCGCCGCGCCGGCTGGTGATCACCTCACCGGTCACCCCCACGTGGTCGCCCAGGTCGACCAGGCGCTTCCAGTCGTCCAGCCGCTCGGCGCCGACCCGGTCCAGGGAGAGCATCGCCTGGAGTTCGGTGCCGTCGCCGTCCCGGAGGGTGGCGAAGCAGAGCTTGCCGGTGTTGCGCACGAAGATCACCCGGCCGGTGACCGAGACCCGGTCGCCGGTGGCCGTGTCGGTGGGCAGCTCGGCGTACCGCTCGCGGATCTTCGCCAGGGTGCTGGTCCGCGGGAAGCCGACCGGGTACGCCTCGACGCCCTCGGCGAGCATCCGGTCCCGCTTCTCCCGGCGGACCTTCATCTGCTCCGGAAGGTCGTCGGCGGGGTCTACTGGCAGGGCGTTCTGCTCGGTCACGGCACGCTTCCTCAGACGGAGAATTCGGGCGGGGTCAGGCCCCGAGCGTACTCAAGGGGCTGCCGGGTCGTTACGGGATAACCTGCCCGCCATGACCGACCCCACTGAGGCCCTCTCGTTCGGCACGGCCGCCGCCGACTACGACCGCTACCGGCCCCGCTATCCCGAGGCCGCGCTGCGCTGGGCGCTCGACGACCTCACCCCGCCGGCCCGCACCGTCGACCTGGGCGCCGGCACCGGGATCGTCAGCCGCGGCCTGCTCGCCCTCGGGCACGAGGTGACCGCCGTGGAGCCCGATCCGGCGATGCGCGCCCAGTTCGAGGCCGCCACGCCGGGCGTCGCCGCCCGGGAGGGCAGCGCCGAGTCGGTCCCGCTGCCCGACGGGTACGCGGACGCCGTGCTGGTCGGCCAGGCGTACCACTGGTTCGACCGGGAGCGGGCGCACCCGGAGATCGCCCGGGTGCTGCGGGCCGGCGGGATCTTCGCGGCGGTGTGGAACCTCCGGGACGACCGGGTCGGCTGGGTGACCGAGCTGAACCGGATCGCCGAGATCGGCGACACCGTCGACCACCTGCGCGAGACCGTGACCGGCTTCGGTACCCGGTTCGCGGCGCCCGGGTGGGCCGAGTTCGACCACGCCACCACACTGACACCGGACGAGCTGCTCGGCATGGTGCGCACCCGCTCGCACTACCTGACCGCCGGACCGGAGCGCCGCCGTGAGGTCGACGCGGAGCTGCGGGACCTCCTCGCCGGCCACCCGGACCTGGCCGGCCGGGACACGATCAACCTGCCCTACCGCACGCTCGTCGCCCGCACGCGCCGTAGCTGACCCCCCGCGCGGCCGGCCGCCGCACTAGCCTCACCTCATGGTCGACGTCATCCCGGCACTTTCCTTCGGCGCCGCCGCCGCCGAGTACGACCGGTTCCGCCCCCGCTATCCCGAACCGGCGCTGCGCTGGGCGCTGGACGGGCTGGCCGCCCCGGCCCGGGTGGTGGACCTCGGCGCGGGCACCGGCATCCTCACCCGCGGGGTGCTCGCGCTGGGCCTTGAGGTCGTACCCGTGGAGCCGGATCCGGGGATGCGGGCGCAGCTCGCGGCCGCCACCCCGGGCACGACGGCGCGGGCCGGCAGCGCCGAGTCGGTGCCGCTGCCCGACGGGTCGGCCGACGCGGTGGTGGTGGGTCAGGCCTACCACTGGTTCGACCGGGAGCCGGCGCACGCCGAGATCGCCCGGGTGCTGCGGCCGGGCGGCACGTTCGCGCCGCTCTGGAACGTCCGGGACGAGCGGGTGGCCTGGGTGGCGGAGCTGACCCGGATCGCCCACCTCGGCGACAACGCCGGCGACGTGACCGAGAAGTACGCCGACTTCGGCCCCGCCTTCGAGCCGGTCGAGCTGGGCGAGTTCGCCCACGCGACCACGCTCACCCCGGACGAGGTGGTCGGCATGCTGCACACCCGCTCGTACTGGCTGACCGCGGCGCCGGACGAGCGGGCACGGATCGACCGTGAGCTGCGCGAACTCTTCGCCACGCACCCCGACCTGGCCGGCCGCGCGACGGTCGAGCTGCCCTACCGCACCCTGGTCCTCCGCTCCCGCCACCGCTGAGGCTCAGAGGTTGCGCTCGTAGACCATCCGCAGGCCGATCAGGGTGATCATCGGCTCGTGGTGGGTGATGGTGCGGCACTCGCTGAGCACCAGCGAGGCCAGGCCGCCGGTGGCGATCACGGCCTTCACCTCGCCCAGCTCCTCGGTCATCCGCTCGACGATCCGGTCCACCTGGCCGGCGAAGCCGAAGTAGAGGCCGGCCTGGAGGCACTCGACGGTGTTCTTGCCGATCACCGAGCGGGGCCGGGTGGCCTCCACCTTCCGGAGCTGGGCGGCGCGGGCCGCGAGCGCGTCGAAGGAGATCTCGATGCCCGGCGCGAAGGCGCCGCCGAGGAACTCACCCCGGCCACTGATCACGTCGAAGTTGGTGGTGGTGCCGAAGTCCACCACGATCGACGGCCCGCCGTAGAGGGTGTACGCGGCCAGGGTGTTGACCACCCGGTCCGCGCCGACCTCCTTGGGGTTGTCGATGGCGAGCTGCACGCCGGTGCGCACGCCGGGCTCGACGATCACGCTGGGCAGGTCGGCGTAGTAGCGGGCCAGCATGGTGCGCAGCGAGCGCAGCGCGGCCGGCACGGTCGAGCAGGCGGCCACCCCGGTGATCTCCACGGCGTCACCGGCCAGCAACCCGCGGAACATGAGCCCCAGCTCGTCCGCGGTGGACCGGGCGTCGGTCTTGATCCGCCAGTTGTGCACCAGCTTGTCGCCGTCGAAGGTCGCCAGCACGGTGTTGGTGTTCCCGATGTCGATGCAGAGCAGCACGATCGCAGCCTAGACAACCGCCGTGCGGGCGGGCGCGCAGCGGCGGCCGAACCGTATCCTGAACACATCGCGGCATGAACATGGTTCTATCCACGGCACGGCCGGACGGGGAGCGGACATGTCGAGGACGTGGTGGGTCCGGGGGCGCAGCGCCCTGCTGCGCCGTCGCCGGCACGTGCTGGTGCTCGCGGTGCTGGCCGGTGGGGCGCTGTGGATGATCGTCCAGGCCGGGCAGTCGTGGCAACGCCACGGGCAGACCTTCCGCGGCGACCTCTACCTCAACGTCGGCGCCGCCCTGATTATGACGCTCCTGACCTATCTGGTGCTCAACCCGCTCTTCCGGGAGCTCAGGACCGCCACCATCATCGAGCACCCGCGGCTGGACCGGGACGCGCTGATCCAGCGGGTGGCGCAGTCCCGCGAGGTGGTCGCCATCCTGGAAACCTTCACCAGCATGCTGGAGGGGCCGTACACCACCCGGTTCCTCGCCGCGCTGCGCTTCGCCCTGGCCAACGGCGCCACGGTCAAGGTGCTGCTGCTCGACCCGGACTCCCCCGCCGTCCGGCTACGCGCCGAGGAGCTGCGCCGCGCCGACACCGCCGTCGCCATCATGAACAACCTCTACCATTTCGGTCGCCTGCAGCAGCAGCTCGCGCCGGCCGCCCGCTCACGCCTCCGGGTACGGATCTACGCCACCGCCCCCTCGGTCCAGATGTACCGCTGGGACGACAAGGCGTTCATCTCGTTCTTCCCCGTGCACGGCAAGACCTTCGACGCCCAGCAGTTGGAGGCGTTCGTCTCCACCCCGCTCGGCGAGTTCGTCGACGACCGGTTCAGCGAGCTGTGGGAGACGGCCCCCGTACGCGACCTCGACGCCTGCCTGACGCTCAACGTCTGCCTCCGCCGCGGCGACACCGAGCTGGAGTCCTGCGACGCCCGCTACGTCCGGCTGGACGGCACCTGGTACATCGCCGGCGGCGACCTCGTCCGCAACGTCGCCCGGCACGGGCTGGCCGGGCTGAGTGTGGTGCTGCTGAACCGGCCGGAGGCGGCCGGGCAGGCGTTCGCCCTCGCCGAGGCCGACGAGCTGGAGGCCGAGATCTACCACCGCGCACTCCAGCTCTTCCGCGCGAAGTACGGGCTGGACGCCCGGGACGACACCGAGAGTCAGGTCATCTTCAACCTGGTGCCGGCCACCGCGCTCACCGCCCGGCTGAGCTGACCGTCACTCCTCCCGCAGGTCCAGCGCGATGTCCAGGATCGGCGAGGAGTGGGTCAGCGCGCCGACCGAGAGGAAGTCGACGCCCGTCGCCCCGTACTCGGCGGCCACCGGCAGGGTGAGCCCGCCGGTCGCCTCCAGCTCCGCCCGGTCGCCCACCGCGGCCACCACCTCGCGCAGCTGCGCCGGGGTCATGTTGTCCAGCAGCAGGAAGGCGGCGCCGGCCTCGACGGCCTCCACCGCCTCAGCCAGGGTGTCCACCTCCACCTGCACCGGCACCTCCGGGAACGCCTCCCGGACCCGGCGGAAGGCGGCGCCGATCCCGCCCGCGCCGACCTTGTGGTTGTCCTTGATCATGGCGACGTCGTGCAGACCCATCCGCTTGTTGGTGCCGCCGCCCGCGCGGACCGCGTACTTCTCCAGGGCGCGCAGGCCCGGAGTGGTCTTGCGGGTGTCGAGCACGGTCGCCTTGGTGCCGGCCAGCGCGTCGGCCCAGGCCCGGGTGTGGGTGGCCACCCCGGACATCCGGGAGAGCAGGTTCAGCGCCGTCCGCTCGGCGGTGAGCAGCAGCCGGGTGGGGCCGGTCACCGTGGCCAGCACATCGCCGCGCGCCACCCGCTGCCCGTCGTGGGCCACCAGCGACACCTCGACGGTACGGTCCGCCCCGGTCACCTCGCCCACCAGCTCGAACACGGCCGCGGCCACCGGCAGCCCGGCCACCACGCCGTCGGCGCGGGCGACCAGGTCGGCGGTGTCGTTCTGCGCGTCCGGGATGGTGGCGACGCTCGTCACGTCGAGGAAGTCCGGGCCCAGATCCTCGGTGAGCGCGTCGACGATCACCCGCCGGACCTGCTCCGGGTCCAGGCCACCGGCCCGCAGCGCCCGCTCCGTCGACTCCCTCACTGTGCCTCCTTCGTTCGCGACTGCGGGGCTCGCAGGACCGGCTCACTCCTCGCGCTCACTGCTGTTCCTCCCAGCGCTCGGTCAACAAGCCCTCGATTCCGATTCCCGCCACGAGGTGGCCGCGCCACCGCTCGTCGGCCGTCGGGAAGTCCTCCCGCCAGTGGCAGCCCCGGGTCTCCCGGCGGGCGTACGCGGCGGCGACCAGCGTCGACGCCACGGTGAGCAGGTTCGTCGCCTCCCAGTCGGCGGTGCGCGGCACACCCCGGGCCTGGCCCAGCTCGGTGAGGGTGGCCGCGGTCCCGGCGAGCGTCGGCGCCGACCGCAGCACGCCCGCGCCCCGGGTCATGGCCCGCTGCAGGGTGTGCGTGGCCCCCGCCGGCACCAGCCAGCCCTGGCCGCCCACCCAGGCGCCGACCTCGGCCGGTTTCGCCTGCTCGGGCAGCCCGGCGGCGATGTCCTCGGCGATCCGGCGGGAGAAGACCAACCCCTCCAGCAGCGAGTTGCTGGCCAGCCGGTTGGCGCCGTGCACACCGGTGCAGGCGACCTCGCCGCAGGCGTACAGGCCGGGAATCGAGGTGTGGCCGCGCAGGTCGGTCCGGACGCCGCCGGAGGCGTAGTGGGCGGCCGGGGCGACCGGGATCAGGTCGGCGGCCGGGTTCACCCCGATGGCCAGGCAGGAGGCCACGATGGTCGGGAAACGCCGGGCCAGGAAGTCGCCGCCGAGGTGACGGGCGTCCAGCCAGACGTGGTCCGCGCCGGTGGCCAGCAGCACCCGGTGGATGCCCTTGGCCACCACGTCGCGGGGCGCCAACTCGGCCATCTCGTGCTGGCCCACCATGAACCGCTTGCCGTCGCCGTCGACCAGGTGGGCGCCCTCGCCGCGCAACGCCTCGGAGACCAGCGGCTGCTGGGCGAGGCCCGCGCCGGGCTCACCGGCCGGCACGATCAGCGCGGTCGGGTGGAACTGCACGAACTCCAGGTCGGTGACCGCCGCGCCGGCCCGCAGCGCGAGCGCCACGCCGTCGCCGGTGGAGACGGCCGGGTTGGTGGTGGCCGCGAAGATCTGCCCCATCCCGCCGGTGGCCAGCACCACGGCCCGGCCCAGGATGGCCCCCACGCCGTCCTCGCTGCCCTCACCGAGCACGTGCAGGGTGATCCCGCAGGCCCGGCCGAGCCCGTCCGGCCCGTCACCGGGGGCGCGCAACAGGTCCAGCACCAGGGCGTGCTCGACCAGCCGGATCCACGGGTCGCGGCGCACCGCGGCGTGCAGCGCCCGCTGCACCTCGGCCCCGGTGGCGTCGCCGCCGGCGTGCACGATCCGGTCGGCCCGGTGGCCGCCCTCGCGGGTGAGCATGAGGGAGCCGTCCGGGTTGCGGTCGAACTCCGCCCCGATCCGCATCAGCTCGCGCAGCCGGGTCGGGCCCTCCTCGACCAGCACCCGGACCGCCGCCGGGTCGCAGAGGCCGACGCCGGCCACCTCGGTGTCGTACGCGTGCGCCGCCGGCGTGTCCGCCGGGTCGAGCACGGCCGCGATGCCGCCCTGCGCCCACCGGGTCGAACCCTCGTCGATGTTGACCTTGGTGACCACGGTGACGTGCAGGCCGGCCTCGCGCAGGTGCAGCGCGGCGGTCAGCCCGGCGACCCCGGAGCCGACGACGATCACGTCGGTGGTCTCGACCCAGCCCGGCGCGGGCGCGGCGAGCAGCCTCGGCAGGGCCGGCAGGTCGACGGTCGGAAGGTCCATGGGAACAGTCAACCCGAAGGCCTCTCGTCCCGGGCGCCGGGGGCGGGACGAGTGGTTTCGGCTACCTCGTCCGGACCGGGAGGCCCGTCGGCCCGGCCCCCTTGAGCGAGGCCGTCACGGTGCGGTCGCTGAGCCAGAGGTAGCAGCGCACGCCCCGGTCGCCGACCGCCCACCGGCCGGCGCCGGGCGGGCGCACCACCACGCCGCTGCGGAACCGCAGCGTCGGGTCGTCGGGCACACCGGCGTACGCGGCCAGGACGCTGTTGCAGCCGGTGTAGAGGGGCGCCCAGTCGGCGTCCTTCCGCGGGTACGGGCGGTCCGGCGCCGCCCACACCCCGACGAACTCGGCGTCGTGCGGGGTGCGGCAGTCGACCGGCGTGAGCGTCTGCACCCGGCGCGCGTCCCGGCCGGTGCGCTGGCAGCCCAGCCGCAGCGGGGACGGGCCCTTGAGCGCGTCGCGGAGGCTGCCCGTCCGAGTCACCACGGTCGCCGCCGCCTCGACCGTGGTCAGCTCCGCCAGATCGCAGCGGTACCAGCGCGAACCGGCCGCCCAGCCGGGCGAGGTGGGCAGCGCCACGGCCAGCCGCAGCCGGCCGGCCCGCCAGTTGTCACCGACGTAGCGGCCGGCCCGGGTGTCGCAGTCGGCGAAGGCCGTCCGCAGCTCGGGCGAGCCGAGCGCCGGCGGGCCGGCCCGCTCGACAGTGAACATCCCGACGTGCACCGTCTCCACCCGGTGCGGCAGGTCGCAGCCGACCGGGTCGTAGCCGGACAGGCCCACGGTGGGGGTGAAGTCGCCGACCTGGCAGACCCCGGCGGCCGGGGTGAACGCGCCGGCCGGCGGCAGGGCGGCCCAGTCGTCCGTGAGGTTCCCGTCCAGCCCGCCCGACGGGGCACACCCGGCCAGCGCCGCCCCCGCGACCAACGCGGCGACGAGGCTCCGCATCGCCCGGCCCATCGCGCCTCCCCCAGCCCGACGACCGTCGATTCCGACGGTCCGACCAGGGTAGCGGGAAATGACCTTCTGGTGACAGACCGTGCGTGCGGCCCGGGATCAGTTGAGGGCGGCGGCCAGCGGGTTGGGGACGGGGTCGCCGGCGGTGCCCGGGGCGGCCGTGGTCGGGTCTGCGGTCAGGTCGACGACCCGGTTGTCGGCGTCCACGTGCACCACCCGCGGCTGGTACGCGCGCGCCTCGGCGTCGTCCATCTGCCCGTACGAGATGAGGATGACCAGGTCACCCGGGTGCACCAGGTGCGCCGCGGCGCCGTTGATGCCGATCACGCCGCTGCCCCGGCGCCCCGGGATCACGTACGTCTCCAGCCGGGCGCCGTTGGTGATGTCGACGATCGCGACCTGCTCGCCGGGGATGAGGTCGGCCGCGTCGAGCAGGTCCTCGTCCACGGTCACCGAGCCGACGTAGTGCAGGTCGGCCTGGGTCACCGTGGCCCGGTGGATCTTCGACTTGAGCATGGTCCGGAGCATCGGGGTGCCTTTCCGAGGGATCTGGTCGGGTCAGGAACGCGGGGCGAGGTGGATCGCCGTGTTGTCGATCAGGCGGGTGGCGCCGACCCAGGCGGCGACCAGCAGCCGCGCCGCGCCGGAGACCGGGCCGGGCTCCAGGTCGGCGTCGGTGAGCACCAGGTAGTCCAGCCGCGCGCCGGGCGTACCCGATTCGAAGGCCCGGTGGGCGGCGGCCAGCACGGCGCCGGCGTCCGCGCCCTGGTCGGCGGCCTCGACGCCGGCCCGCAGCGCGGCGGAGAGGCTCAGCGCGGCCTGCCGCTCCTCCACCGACAGGTAGCGGTTGCGGCTGGACAGGGCCAGGCCGTCCGGTTCCCGCACGGTCGGCACGCCGACGATCTCCGTCGGCACGTCCAGGTCGCGGACCATCCGCCGGACCAGGGTGAGCTGCTGGTAGTCCTTCTCGCCGAAGAAGGCCAGGTCGGGGCGGGTGAGCTGGAGCAGCTTCAGGACCACGGTGAGCACCCCGTGGAAGAAGCCGGGCCGGCTCAGCCCCTCCAGGTCCTCGCCGAGCGGCCCCGGGTTCAGGCGCACCTTCGGCTGGCCCTCCGGGTACATGTCCGCCACGGCGGGGGCGAAGACCACGTCCGCGCCGGCCCGCCGGCAGATCTCCAGGTCGGCGTCGAGGGTGCGCGGGTAGCGGTCGAAGTCCTCGTTCGGGCCGAACTGAAGCGGGTTCACGAAGATCGTCACGAGCACGTGGTCGGCCCGCTCCCGGGCGGCCCGCAGCAGGGTCTCGTGCCCGGAGTGCAGCGCGCCCATGGTCATCACCACGCCCACCGTGCCGGTGAGGCCCTCGCGGGCCGCCGCCAACTCCTTGCGGGTGTGCACCAGCTCCGTCATCAGCACCTCCTCCGTTCGCGGCCGCGGGGCTCGCCCAACTGCCTCACGCCGACACCCGCATGCCGTCCAGGACGTCCAGCAGCGGCGCCGCGTCGGCCGGCCGCAGCCGACCCGCCGCGATCGCCCGGTCCGCCGTCCGTCGGGCCAACGCCAGGTAGGGGGGCACCGATTCCGGGGCGGTCGCCGCCAGCCGCTCCAGGTGCCGGCGTACGGTGCCCGCGTCCCCCCGGGAGACCGGGCCGGTGAGCGCGTCGTCGCCGAGGCGCAGCGCGTTCTCCAGGGCGGCCCGGAGCAGCGGGGCGAGCACCTTCTCCGGCCGGTCCACCCCGGCGTCGCGCAGCCGGTCGGCGGCCTCGTTGACCAGGGTGACCAGGTGGTTGGCGCCGTGCGCCAGGGCAGCGTGGTAGAGCGGCCGGTCGCCCTCCGCCACCCACTCCGGCACGCCGCCCAGGTCGGCCACCAGCCGGGCGGCGAACGCCCGCAGCTCGGCCGGGGCGGTCACCCCGTAGGAGATGCCGGCGAGGCGGCTCAGGTCGTCCGGCGTACCCGTGAAGGTCATCGCCGGGTGCAGCGCGAGCGGCCGGGCGCCGGCGGCCGCGGCCGGGGCGAGGACGGCCAGCCCGTGCGCGCCGGACGTGTGCGCGACCACCTGGCCGGGGCGCAGCGCGCCGGCCTCGGCCAGGCCGGCCACCACGCCGGCGAGGGCGTCGTCGGGGACCGCCACGACCAGCACGTCGGTGGCGGCGCGGGCCACGGCGGCGGCGGATCGGGTCGGGGTCTGCGGCAGCAGCAGCGCCATCCGGGCCCGGGTCGTGCCGGAGGCGCCGGCGGCGGCGACCACCCGGTGACCGGCGGCGGCGAGGGCCGCGCCGAGCACGGCGCCGACCCGGCCGGCGCCGATCACGCCGACCGTGAGGGTGCGCGGGAAGACGAGCGGGGCGTCGGCGGCCCGGAGCGGGGCGGCCGGACGCGAACGCAGCGGTGCGCTCATGGCAATCGATCCAGTCCTCGAAGGGGGTACCGGTCGATCGCAAGTATGCGCCGGGGCCACAGAGCCGAAACAAGGATGTGTGAAAACCTTCACCGACGGCGCGACCGGGCCGCTCCGGCGGCGCCCAACGGCCCCATCTGTTACGTCGGCACACGTCACGCGGGCGCCGGCCGTCCGCCCGCCGTAGGGTCGGCACGGTGACGCCCCCCGCACGTGCGCTCCGCTGGCGCGAGGCCATGGCGACGGCCCTCTACGGCCCGGACGGCTTCTTCGTCTCCGGCCCGGGGCCGGCCGCCCACTTCCGCACCAGCGTCCACGCGTCCCCGGTCTTCGCCTCGTGCCTGCTTCGGCTGCTGTCTTCTCTCGATGCGGCTCTCGGCCATCCCGCTCGGCTGGACGTCGTGGACGTCGGTGCCGGCCGCGGGGAGCTGTTGCGGTCGCTGTCGGTCGCCGTGGGGGTTTCGCTGGCCGATCGGGTACGCCTCATCGCGGTCGAGAAGGCACCCCGACCGGAGGACCTGCCGGCGGAGATCGAGTGGGTGGACGAGATCCCCCAGGGCGTCACGGGCCTGCTGGTGGCCACCGAGTGGCTGGACAACGTGCCGCTGGACCTCGCCGTGCACACCCCCGAAGGCTGGCGCTACCTACAGGTGAACCCGGCAACGGGCGAGGAGTCGACGGGCGACCCGCTGAGCGCGGAAGACGCCGACTGGCTGGCCCACTGGTGGCCCGCCCTGCCCCCGGACGCGTCGATCAAGAAGTTTGCGTCGACGGGGACCGCGAAAACTGACGCAAACCTCTTGATCAACGGGCTGGGAGATCGGGTTGAGCTCGGGCGGTCCCGCGACGAAGCCTGGGCAGAGGCGATCGGGAAGATGGCGCGAGGAATCGCACTCGCGGTTGACTACGGGCACCTGCGGGGCGGGCGGCCGGTCGGCGGGAGCCTCACCGGGTACCGGGGTGGGCGGCAGGTGGCGCCGGTGCCGGACGGGTCGTGCGACGTGACGGCCCACGTCGCCATGGACTCGGTCGCCTCCGCCGGTGAGCGGGTCGCGCGGTGCGCGTACACCCTGGTGTCGCAGCGGGAGGGGCTGCGGGCGCTCGGGGCCGACGGCGGGAGGCCGCCGCTGAGCCTGGCCTCCCGGGACCCGGCCGGCTACGTGCGGGCCCTCGCCGCCGCGTCCTCGGTGGCCGAGCTGACCGACCCGGCCGGCCTCGGCGGGCACTGGTGGCTGCTGCAACCGGTCGACGTCACCCTCGATCCGCTCATGGCACGATGACGGACATGACCACCGACGCCGGCGACCTCCGCGAACTGACCGTCGGCACCGGGGCCGGCGGGGAGCAGCTCGGCACCGACATGGTGCTCAACATCGGGCCGCAGCACCCGTCGACGCACGGCGTGCTCCGGCTGAAGCTGGTGCTCGACGGCGAACGGGTGATCTCCGCCGAGCCGATCGTCGGCTACATGCACCGGGGCGCGGAGAAGCTCTTCGAGGTCCGCGACTACCGGCAGATCATCGTGCTGGCCAACCGGCACGACTGGCTCTCCGCGTTCTCCAACGAGCTGGGCGTGGTGCTCGCCGTCGAACGGCTCATGGGCATGGAGGTGCCGGAGCGCGCCGTCTGGCTGCGGATGGCGCTCGCCGAGCTGAACCGGGTGCTCAACCACCTGATGTTCCTCGGCTCCTACCCGCTGGAGATCGGCGCGATCACGCCGATGTTCTACGCGTTCCGTGAGCGGGAGACCATCCAGGCCGTCATGGAGGAGGTCTCCGGCGGCCGGGTCCACTACATGTTCAACCGGGTCGGCGGGCTCAAGGAGGAGGTGCCGGCCGGCTGGACCACGCGGGCCCGAGCGGCGATCGGCGAGGTCCGCCGCCGGATGCCCGACCTGGACAACCTGATCCGGCGCAACGAGATCTTCCTGGCCCGCACCGTCGGGGTCGGCGTGCTGTCCGCGGCCGACGCCGCCGCGTTCGGCGCCTCCGGGCCGGTCGCCCGGGCCTCCGGGCTCGACCTGGACCTGCGCCGGGACGAGCCCTACCTGGCGTACGACCAGCTCGACGTGCCCGTGGTCACCAAGACCGCCGGGGACTGCCACGCCCGCTTCGAGGTGCTGCTCGACCAGGTGTACGCCTCCCTCGACCTCGCCGAGCAGTGCCTGGACCGGGTCGACCGGCTCACCGGGCCGGTGAACACCCGGCTGCCCAAGGTGGTGAAGGCGCCCGAGGGGCACACCTACGCGTGGACCGAGAACCCGCTCGGCATCAACGGCTACTACCTGGTGTCGCGCGGCGAGAAGACCCCGTGGCGGCTCAAGCTGCGCACCGCCTCGTACGCCAACGTGCAGGCGCTGGCGACCCTGCTCCCCGGCTGCCTCGTGCCGGACCTGATCGCCATCCTCGGCTCGATGTTCTTCGTGGTCGGCGACATCGACAAGTAGCCCGGGGCTCAGCGCCAGCGGTCGGTGGGCCGGGCGCCCCCGGCCCGGGGGACGTCGTCGCGCGGCGGGTAGCCGTAGCGGGCCGGCTCGGGCTCGACCTGACGCCACTCCGGCTGGCCGCTGCGCTGCGTCGGGGGCCGCCACTCGTCCGGCACCGGCACCCCGCCGGCCGGAAGCGCCGGCCTGGCCTCCTCGGCCCGGTCGCCGCCCGTGTCGCCGGAACCGGCCCTGCCGCGGACGGACGCCCAGCGGTCCTCGACCCGGTACTCGGTGCCGCCGCCGTCGGCGTGCACCGCGGCCCGCCGCTCCCCGACCCGGATCTCCCGGCCGTGCTCGTCGTCACGGACCGCGGCCCACCGGTTGCCGGTACGCAGCTCGGACCAGTAGTCACCGTCCGGATCGTCGCCCACCGCCCGGCCGGGCTGCTCGGCCGGCGCCCGGCCCGGATCGGTCCCCGCCCAGCCGTCGGCGGCCCGCTCGCCGTAGCCGCCCCGGTCGCCCTGGCCCGCCCACGCGCCCTGGCCGCCGCGGGCGGCGTCGTCGCGCGGGGCGGCGGCCCAGCCGGTCTCCTCGCGGCCGCCGTGCGCCGGCGGCCAGGACCGGTCGCCGGCCGGCCCCTCCTGGCCAGATCGCCAGGACCGGTCGCCGGACCAGCCCCGGTCCTCGCCCTCCCGCGCGGACCAGTCCCGGTCCTCGCCCTCCCGCGCGGACCAGCCGCGGTCGTCGGCCTCCCGCGCAGACCAGCCGCGGTCGTCGGCCTCCCGCGCGGACCAGCCCCGGTCGTCGCCCTCCTGGGCGGACCAGCCGCGGTCGGCGCCGGACGCCCGGCCGACGCCCGCCCACGGGTGCTCGCCGCCGCTCGTCCCCGACCAGGAGGCGTCATCCCGGGAATCGGGCGAGCCGGACCAGCCCGCCTGCGCGGTCCGGGAGCGCTCGTCCCGAGCGGGCCGGAGGTGGTCGTCGTCGTCGCCGCTCCGGTATCCGGCGCGGGGGCGTTCGTCCGGCTCCCCGCCGCTCCACGAACGCTCCTCCGGCACCGGGGACCAGCGGCCGGCGTAGCCGCCGTAGCGGGTGCCGACCGGGTCGGCGCCCCCGTCCACGATCGTGTGTCGGGTGGTGACGTGCACGGTCTCGGTGTGGTGCACCACCCCGACCTGCCGGGGTTCCGCCCGGACCTCCGACTCGGGAGCGCGGGGCGCGCCGTAGACCCCGGCCTGCGGGCGGTCCGCGCCGTAGACCCCGGCCTGCGGGCGGTCGCCGCCGTAGACCCCGGCCTGCGGGCGGTCGCCGCCGTAGACCCCGGCCTGGGGGCGGTCGCCGCCGTAGCGGCCGGCCTGGGAGCGGTCGGCGCTGTGACCATCGGCCTGGGAGCGGTCGGAGCCGTGACCGGGGTGGTCGGCGGCAGGGTCGGCTCCGTACCGGGTGCCGGGCTGCGGGCGGCGGACCGCCTCGTCCTCGTCCCGGGCGGCGGCCTGCCCCCGGCCCGGCTCGGTCCGGGCGCGCCCCTCGTCGTGGGGCTCGGTGGCCGGCACCCGCGCGCGGCCGCCGGCCGGCTCCTCGGCGGCGGACGTGGCCAGCCCGGCGGCGGCGGCAATGCCGGCGGCCGCGGCGTCCAGCCGCCGGCGCATCGCGGTGACCGACTCCTGGGTCCGCTGGACCTGGTCGAGTGCCTGGTTGCCGCGCTGGGCGGCGGCCACGATCTCGCCGCGCAGCTCGCGGCGGAGCTGCTCGATCTCCTCGCGCAGCTCCTCCGCGCCGGAAGCCCCGCCGCCGCTCTCCGCCCGCAACGCGACGGAGAGGCCGATCAGCACCACGGCCAGGATCGCCAGCACGGCGCCGAACCGGAGCGAGCCGTTGCCGTCGGCCACGAGCAGGATGAGTGCCGCCAGGGGCGCGAGCGCCACACCGATCCAGAACAGGACGGTCAGCAGCTGCGGGGTGCGGTTTTCGGCGGGGGCGACCGAGGCGGGCATGGCTGAGCAGACTACCGAGACTTGCCCCGGTAGGGAACGGGCCGAAGGCATCGATGTAAAGCCGGTGACCAGGGCTTCCCTCCCGGCCACGGCGGCTGCCTCCGCCGCGCCGGTCTTCAGGGCGTTCTTGGTCTGCGGGCCGCCCGCGTCGAGCGAGCTGAACGAGCCGGCCTTGAAGTCGTAGACCTCGACGAGGCCGGCCTGGCACTTCGGCCGCTGCGGGCACTCGG
>NZ_WBKT01000033.1 GCF_008868175.1 Micromonospora sp. AMSO31t | reverse complement strand
TGGTGGCGAGCCAGGACGGGAGGGGTTCGCGGGCGGCGAGCCAGCCGTCCGGGACACCGCCCGGCGTGCCGACGCCGGTGTGGGCGGCCACCACGCCGCCGACGATCGCCGCCGTGGTGTCCACGTCCCCGCCCGCCTCGACGCAGGCGCGGATCGCCGCCGGATAGTCGTGCAGGTGGGTGGCGGCGACCCAGAGCGTGAAGGGAACGGTGTCCTGCGCGGTCACCCGGGAGCCGTTGCCCAGCGCCTCGGCGACCTCGCCGGCCGGGTGGCCCAGCAGCGCGGCGGCCCGGCGTACGCCCCGGTGCACCTCACCGGCCGGGTCGAGGGCGCCGGCCACCACGGTGAGCAGCCGGGCCGGCTCGGGCCGGTCCCCGTCCAGCCGGGCCCGGGCCGCCAGCGAGGCGGCCACCGCCACGGCGACCGCCCCGGCGATCCCCTCCGGGTGGGCGTGGGTCACCTCGGCCGAGGCGCGGGCCTGGTCGGCGGCCCGCCGGGTGGAGTCGGCGTACCAGGCGCCGAGCGGGGCCACCCGCATGGCCGCGCCGTTGCCGCAGGAACCCTGCCCGTCGAACGCGGACGCGGCGGCGACCGGCCAGGGTGTGCCGGCGCGGATCAGTTCGAGCAGTTCCACGGCCCCGGCGCCGTAACGGCGGGCCGGATCGTAGTGCGCCGCGAAGGCGAGCGCGAGGGCGTCCCGGTCCACCCGGCCGTGCGCGGCCAGCACGGTGAGCACCGAGCAGGCCATCTCGGTGTCGTCGCTCCACGGCCACGGGCCGGGCGGGAGGGCGTCGGCCCACCCGGCGGCCGCGCTGCCCGGTACGAAGAACCGCGCGCCGAGGGCGTCGCCGACCGAGAGACCGGCCAGCGAGTCGCGCGCCAGCGTGAGGCGGGTGTCGGGGAAGAGAGTGAACGTCATCGTCGTCCCAGCTTGCCCGGTTGGCAGGAGCGCCGCAACGCGATCAACTTGCCACGCCGAGTACGGTGCTGACGTGGCAACCGTCCTCCTGGTCGAAGACGACCACGTCGTACGCGGTGCGATGCTGCGGTCCCTCACCGACCGGGGACACGCGGTGCACGCCGTCGGCACGGCGTTGGACGCGCTGCGCCGGGTGGCCGCCGAGACCCCCGATCTGGTGGTGCTCGACCTCGGCCTGCCCGACCTGGACGGCTCCGACGCGCTGCGGATGCTGCGCGGCATCACCGACGTGCCGATCATCATCGCGACCGCCCGGGACGACGAGCAGTCGGTGGTCCGGCTGCTCCGCGCGGGCGCCGACGACTACATGGTCAAGCCGTTCACGGGCGCCCACCTGGACGCCCGGATCACCACCGTGCTGCGCCGGGCCGGCCGGGCCAGCCGTACCGTCCAGCCGGCCGTGCACACGGTCGGCGGCCTGCGGGTGGACGTGGGCGAGCGCAGCGCGGTGCTGGACGGCGAGCCCCTGGCCCTGACCCGCAAGGAATTCGACCTGCTGGCGTATCTCGCCGCACGTCCCGGCCGGGTAGTGTCCCGGCGGGAACTCTTGGAGGAGGTATGGCGGCAGCCCTCGGTCGGCGAGGACCAGACCATCGACGTGCACCTCTACTGGCTCCGCCGCAAAATGGGCGAGTCCGCGGCGAAGCCGCGCTACCTGCGCACCGTGCGGGGGGTCGGCTTCCGGCTGGTGGCGCCGGACTGAGGCCCGCGCTGGCCTGGCTCACGGCCGGCATGTGCAGCCTCGTCGCGCTCGCCTTCCTCATCCCGCTCGGGATCACCCTGTCCGACCAGGCGCGGGAGGAGAAGCTGGCCGACGCGGCCCGGCGCAGCGCGCTGGTCACCGGGGCGCTCGCGGTCAGCACCGACCCGGAGATCGTCCGGCGGGCCGTGGCGGCCAGCGGCGACGACCCGGCGCTGCGGCCCGTCGTCCACGGGATCGGGGTCGACGAGGGCGCGGGCCGCGCCGACGCGGCGGCGCTGGACCGGGCCGCCGCCGAGCGGCGCTCGGTGGTCACCGACGTGCCCGGCGGCGTCCTCCGGCTGGACCCGGTGGTGCTCGGCGACCGGGTCGCGGTGGTGGAGGTCTTCGTTCCCGACGAGGTGCTCGACGCCGGCGGCGGCGGGCGGTGGCTGCTGCTGCTCGCCGTGGCGCTGGCGCTGGTCGGCGCCGCGGTGATCGTGGTGGACCGGGTGGCCGCGCGGGCCGTCGACGCGACCGGCGAGCTGGTGAAGGCGGCCCTCGCGGTCGGCGACGGCGAGCTGGGCGTCCGGATCGAGCCGACCGGGCCGCGGGAGCTGGCCGAGGCCGGGCACGCGTTCAACCGGATGGCGGAACGGCTGGTCGCGCTCCGCGCCGACGAGCGGGAACTCGTCGCCGACCTGTCGCACCGGCTGCGGACGCCGCTGACCGCGCTGCGCCTGGACGCCGAGGCGCTGGAGTCCGACGACACCAGCATCGGCACGTTCAGCGAGGCGGAGCTGGACCGCCGCCGGGGCATCCGGCGGATCCGGCAGGCCATCGTGACGCTGGAGGGCGAGGTCGACCAGTTGATCACGACCACGCGCAAGGCGGTCAGCCAGGAGACCGGGCCGGCGACGTGCGACGTCAGCGAGGTGGTCCGGGACCGGATGGTCTTCTGGTCGGCCCTCGCCGGGGACCAGAACCGGCCGCACCGGGTGGTCGGCGCGCAGCTGCGGATCCCGGCGCCGGTGCCCCGGGCCGAGCTGGCCGCCGCGCTGGACGCGGTGATCGGCAACGTCTTCCGCTACACCCCGCAGGGCACCGCCTTCGAGGTGGCGGTGAGCCGGCGGGACGGCTGGGTGGCGATCCGGATCGACGACGCGGGCTCGGGAATCACCGACCCGGACCGGGCGCTGCGCCGGGGCGCCAGCGACCAGGGCTCCACCGGCCTGGGGCTCGATATCGCCAAGCGGGTCGCGTTGCAGGCCAACGGCTCGGTGAGCATCGACCGGGCCCGGCTGGGCGGGGCCAGCGTGGTGATGCTGCTGGCCGACCCGGAGGCAACGCCCCGGCAGGTCAACCGCTTCGGCCTGGTCGGCCGGATGGCGCGCGACGCCCGGGAGCCGCGGGCCGGCCGGCGCTGGCTGCGCCCGCGCTGAGCCGGTGGCTGTGGGCCGCCGCAAGTCTTCCTTAGGAGTCGGTTAACGACGGCCACGGCGCCCGGACGGGCTGTCAGGATCAGGACCGAACCCATCAGTTCCGCCGCCCGGGGACGCCCCGTAACACCTCCGGTCGGCGGAGCAGTGCGCGCGGCGGGAGTTCGGTCCCCCCACACCTCGCTCCCGCCGCGCGCCGCTTTCTTCCCGTCGAGCCGCACCCCGGGCGCGAGGTGACCGTGATGACGCCGACCGTCAGCCGCCTGCTCCGCTGGGTCGCCGTGATCGGCGTCGGCGTTGCCCTCACGCTCGCCGCCTGGCAGGACCCGGTGCACGCGGACGGCCCCGGCCGCTCCGCCGACGACCTGCCCGGTGCCGCCGTCGCCGTGGCCGCCGCGCTCGGGTTCGGGCTGGCCCTGGCGGGCCGGCGCCGGCCGCTGCGGGTGTCCCGGCGGCCGGTGCCGTCCCGTCCGCTCAGCGCGTCGCGGCCGCCAGGTACGCGTCGATCTCGCCGCTGATCCGGGCCTGCTCCCCCGGCTCCAGGAACGCCGCGGTGACCGCGTCGCGGGCCAGCGCGGCCACCCCGGCCGGGTCGAGGCGCAGCAGCCGGGCGGCCACCGCGTACTCGTCGTTGAGCGTGGTGCCGAACATCGGCGGGTCGTCGGAGTTGACGGTGACCAGCACGCCGGCCTCGACGAGCTGCGGCAGCGGGTGCTCCTCGACGGTCGCCACCGCCCGGGTCCGCACGTTGGAGGTGGGGCACACCTCCAGCGGGATCCGCCGCTCGGCCAGGTGGGCGAGCAGCGCGGGGTCGAGGGCGGCGGAGATGCCGTGCCCGATGCGCTCGGCGCCCAGCTCCCGCAGCGCGTCCCAGACGGTCTCCGGGCCGGTGGTCTCGCCGGCGTGCGGCACCGACCGCAGGCCGGCCGCGCGGGCCTCGTCGAAGTACGGCTTGAACTGCGGTCGCGGCACCCCGATCTCGGGGCCGCCCAGGCCGAAGCTGATCAGCCCGTCCGGCCGCTCGTCGAGGGCGATCCGCAGGGTCTGCTCGGCGGCCGGCAGCCCGGCCTCGCCGGGGATGTCGAAGCACCAGCGCAGCGCGATGCCGAAGTCGGCCTCGGCCCGCTTGCGGGCGTCCTCGATCGCCTCGCAGAATGCCGGCGCCGGGATCCCGCGGTGCACGTGGGAGTACGGCGTGACGGTCAGCTCGGCGTACCGGACCTGCTGGCGGGCCAGTTCCCGGGCCACCTCGTGGGTGAGCAGCCAGACGTCGTCGGCGTCGCGGATCAGGTCCACCACGCTCAGGTAGACCTCGATGAAGTGGGCGAAGTCGCGGAACGCGAAGTAGTCGGCGAGCGCCTCCGGGTCGGCCGGGACGGGGCTGCGCCCCTCGTGCCGGGCGGCCAGCTCGGCCACGATCCGGGGCGAGGCGGAGCCGACGTGGTGCACGTGCAGCTCCACCTTGGGCAGTCCGGCGATGAAGGTGGGCAGGTCGGTCACAGGTTCTCCTCTGCGCGGGCGCCGGTGCGGGCCACCACGAAGATCCGGCGGAACGGGAAGTACACCTGACCCTGCCGCACCGGGTACGCCTCGGCGAGGCGTACCCCCAGCTCGGCGCGGAAGTCGGCCCAGCCGGCGGCGTCGAGCGCGGCGCGGACCGGGCGCAGCGCCGTACCCTCCATCCACGCCAGCACCGGGTGGTCGGCGCCGGCGGCCGGGAGCAGGTGCACGTAGGTAGTCTCCCAGGCGTCCACGGCGCAGCCGGCACCGACCAGCAGCGCGGCGTAGTCGACGGGGTCCTCGACGGGCGCCTCGCGCAGCAGCGGGGCGAGGGTGTCCCGCCACCGGTCCCGCCCGGCCACCTCGCGCAGCGCCCGGTGCGAGGGGGCGGCGAAGTTCCCCGGCACCTGGAACGCCAGCCAGGCGCCGGCGGGCAGCGCGGCGGCCCAGCGGGTGAGCAGTTCCTGATGGCCGGGCACCCACTGGAGCACCGCGTTGCAGACGACCACGTCGACGTCGGGCTCCGGACGCCAGGAGCGCACGTCCGCGACCGAGAACGAGACCGGTTCGGCCAGGACGCCGGCCCCGGCCAGGCTGCGGACCCGTCCCAGGGCGCGGGCCCGCGCGATCATCTCGGCGGAGGAGTCCAGGCCGGCGATCCGGCTGTCCGGCCAGCGGCCGGCGAGGGTCGTGGTCAGGGTGCCCGGGCCGCAGCCGAGGTCGACGACCGCGCGGGGCCGCTCCGCCGGTACCCGGGCCAGCAGGTCGTGGAAGGGGCGGGAGCGTTCGTCGCCGTAGCGCAGGTAGGTGCTCGGGTCCCACATGACAGCCTCCAAACCGTACGTACGTCTTGTTGAACCGTACGGCCCCGCGGGCGTCTCGGCAAGCGGCTCACTAGGCTCGACCGGGTGGAACAGCGCAGCTTCGACCGGCTCAGCCGGCACGTCGGCATCATCGGACTCGGCGCCTGGCAGCTCGGCGCGGACTGGGGCGAGGTCAGCGAGAGCACGGCCCTCGACGTGCTGGGCGCCGCCGTCGACGCCGGCGTCACCTTCCTGGACACCGCCGACGTGTACGGCGACGGCCGCAGCGAGCAGCTGATCGGCCGGTTCCTGCGCGCGCGCCCCGGACACGGGCTGACCGTCGCCACCAAGATGGGCCGGCGGGTGCCGCAGGTGCCGGAGGCGTACACCCTGGACAACTTCCGGGCCTGGACCGACCGGTCCCGGGCCAACCTCGGCGTGGACACCCTCGACCTGGTGCAGCTGCACTGCCCGCCCACCGCGGTCTTCGCCGACGACCGGGTCTTCGACGCCCTGGACACCCTGGTCGCCGAGGAGCGGATCGCCGGGTACGGGGTCAGCGTCGAGACCAGCGACCAGGCGCTCACCGCGATCGCCCGCCCGGGTGTGGCCAGCGTGCAGATCATCCTCAACGCGGTGCGGCACAAGCCCCTGGAGCGGGTGCTGCCCGAGGCCGCGAAGGCCGGGGTCGGCATCATCGCCCGGGTGCCGCTGGCCAGCGGCCTGCTCTCCGGCCGGTACGACGAACACACCACCTTCCCGCCGGACGACCACCGCACCTTCAACCGGCACGGCGAGTCCTTCGACGTCGGCGAGACCTTCTCCGGCGTCGACTACGACCTCGGCCTGTCCGCCGTGCGCCGGCTCGCGCCGCTGGTCGGCGACGGCCGCACGATGGCCCAGTTCGCGCTGCGCTGGATCCTCGACCAGCCCGGCGTCACCGTGGTCATCCCGGGCGCCCGCAACGCCGAGCAGGCCCGGCGCAACGCCGCCGCGGCCGGCCTGCCGCCGCTGACCGAGGTGGAGCTGGCCGCCGTCCGCGCCACCTACGACGAGCTGATCCGGCCGCAGGTGCACGACCGGTGGTGACCCCGGACCGGCGGCCCGTCGGCGCGCCGTCATCGCGGGCCGGCGCCCGCGGGCATGCTGGAGCCGGGCGCGCGTCGGAGGGGGAACGATGAGGGGCTGGTTCCGGCTCACCGTGGGGCTGCTGGCCGTGGTGCTCGGTGCCCTGTGGACCGTGGCCGGCCTGGGCTACGTCGAGGGCAGCGTCCTGACCGACCACCGGATCTGGGCGGTCGCCGGCCCGGTGCTCGTCCTCATCGGACTCGTCGCGCTGTGGTTCGGGATGCGGGCCCGGCGCCGGCGCGGCTGAGCACCGGGAGTCCACAGTGCGGAAAAGCCCCGCCTCCCGGAAGGGACGCGGGGCTTCTGCGCACCGGCCGGCGCGGCCGGTGCTCCGACAGCTCAGATGGGGCGGACCTGCTCGGCCTGCGGACCCTTCTGACCCTGGGCGATCTCGAACTCCACCCGCTGGTTCTCCTCCAGCGTGCGGTAGCCGCTGGACTGGATGGCCGAGAAGTGGACGAACACGTCAGCACCCCCGCCGTCGACGGTGATGAAGCCGAAGCCCTTGTCAGCGTTGAACCACTTCACGGTTCCCTGCGCCATGTGTATCTCCTTCTAAAACTGGCGGCCGAGCACGCCGTGCGGCCGATTGGCCGTTTTCGAGCAGCGGCGCCTGAGGCGGCCCCCGGTGAAGGAGACTTCTCTCAACCCACGCGTCTCTCAACAGCGTGAGACAGCAAACCACGTACGCAAAAACTTCGCACAGCCTACCCGACGAAATTCTCCGACATGTGACCTGACGGCGGCCGCAGATCCACTGGGCGGGCCGGTCGAGGCCATGCGAAAGGCCCCTGTCCACCGAGGTGGAAAGGGGCCTTTCGTGCGTATGGAATCAGTCGGGCCAGCTACCGGTGAGCCGGCGCACGCCGACCGCCCCGCCCCGGTCCACGGCGGCCCGCACGACCGCGAAGATGGCACCCTGCAACGCCGCGGCGGCGAGGATCTCGCCCCAGCGGCGGTCCTCGTCGGTGGCGCTGGGCGCCTCGCCGTCGCCGGCCGTCATCTTCCAGACCTGCCGGAAGATGACCCCGGCGACGGTGCCGGCGGCCAGACCCATCAGCACCCCGACCGGCTTGTAGACAACCCTGCCGATGCCCTTGCTCACCTGCGCCTCCCACGGACGATCAGCAGCACCACCGCGGTGGCCACGGCGCCGGCCGCGACGGCCGCCCACGGCACCGGGTTGCGCCCGACCGCCCCACCCTTCTCATAGGCCTGCGCCCGGACCAGCCGGGCCTTCTCCGCCGCCTGCCCGCGCACCCGGGCCACGGTCAGCGCCGCCTGCTCGCGCACCCGCACCTTCGCCTGCTCGGCGGAGTGCCGCACCAGGGCCTTCACGTCGGCCCTGGCGGCCAGCAGCTCCATCGTCTCACCCAGCTCCACCCGGGTCCGGCGGATCTCCTCCCGGAGCGCCGCCACGTCCCCGGTTCCGTTGCCGGTCATGCCCGCCTCCCGTCCTTCACCGCGGCGGTGACGGTGTCCAGGTCCGCCCGGACGCTGCGGACCGTCGCCTCCGGCACCGGCGGGACGGCACGGCTGACCTGCTTCTTGCCGACCAGCGCCAGGATGCCGGCGAGCACGAAGAGCGCCACCGCCACGATCAGCGCGGCCAGCCACGCCGGCATGACCAGATCCAGCAGCAGGATCACGGTGGCGACCAGCGCGCCGGCACCGTAGAGGGCCATCACCCCGCCGCCGCCGAACAGACCGATCCCGATCCCGGCGTGCTTGCCCTTCTGGGTCAGTTCCGCCCGGGCCAGCGCCAGCTCGTCCCGCACCAGGCGGGTGACCTGTTCGGTGGCCCGCTGCACCAGTTCGGCGGTGGACGGCTCCTGCCCGGTCCGGGACGCGCTGCGACTCGCGACGTCAGCCATGCTGTCCTCCTTTCATCATCACCGCGCTGTATGCCCGGAGTCGCCGCCCGTCAATCCTGCGCGGAGCGGCCGGTCGACCCGGCCGCACACCATGTCCTCGCCCGGCCGCCGTGCGGCGGCCGGATCCGGGGCGTGCGCAGCAGGTCCCCCGGAATGCGCCGATCAAACGCGGCCGGCCCCACCGGCCGCGGCTCCACCGGCATCCGGCAGATGCAACGGGCGGGCCGGGGCCGAGGTCACGAGCGGGCGCCGACGCGCGGAGCCCCCGGCGCCGCGGGGGCGGCTGCCGGGGGCTCCGGAGGCGTGCGGGATCAGCGGCGGGCGTCGGCGTGGTCCTCCCGGCCGACGAACGCCTCGCTGCGGGCCTCGCCGTCGTCGCTGCCGCCGAAGACCCGCGCGTCGTCGGGGACCTCGGTGTCGGGCAGCCGGCGGGCCGGCCGGCGCGGCTGCACCGCCTGCCAGGGCAGCGGGCCCGCGGTGTCGCCCACCTCGGCGCGCAGCCGGGGCAGGGCGGTCGGGCGCTGGTCGCGGACCCAGGCGACGAGGTGCTCGCGCACCAGGCAGCGCAGGTCCCACAGGCTGCCGGCGTCGGCCGCGCTGACCAGGGCCCGGACCTTGACCATACCGCCGGTGGCGTCGGTGACCTGGAGCACGCAGACCCGGCCGTCCCACAGCTCGGTGCTCTCGCAGAGCCGCCGCAGCTCCTCCCGCATGGCCTGCACCGGGATGGCCCAGTCCAGGTCGAACTCGGCGGTGCCGAGCACCGCCGCCTCGGTGCGCGTCCAGTTCTGGAACGGGGTGCTGGTGAAGTAGGAGGTGGGCAGGATGAGCCGGCGGTCGTCCCAGATCTGCACCACCACGTAGCTGAGGGTCAGCTCCTCGACCCGGCCCCACTCCCCCTCGACCACCACCACGTCGTCGAGGCGCACGGCGTCGCTGAAGGCGAGCTGGAGGCCGGCGAAGACGTTGCCCAGCAGGCTCTGCGCGGCCAGCGCCGCGACCACACCGACCACACCGGCGCTGGTCAGCACGCCGGCGCCGATGCCGCGGACGGCGGGGAAGGTCATCAGCATCACGCCGAGGGCGAGCACCACGATCACCGCGATGGTGAGCCGGCGCAACAGCACCACCTGCGTACGCACCCGCCGGGCGTGCCGGTTGTTCGGCACGTCCACCCGGAACCGGGCCAGCGCGGTGTCCTCCGCCACCACCAGCAGCGAGGCCACCAGCCAGGCGGCGGCGGCGATCAGGGCGAGCACCAGGACGTGCAGGACGAGCTGCCGCCACGGGCTCCCCACCGCGTACAGGGTGGTGAAGCGCACGGCGAGTTGCACGGCGAGCACGGTCGCGGCCACCTGGAACGAGCGGTGCGAGTGCTCGGTCAGCTCGGTCATCAGCAGCGAGCGCCGGCCCAGCCGGCGGGTGGCCCGGTGCACCACCTCGACCAGCAACAGCGCGACCGCCGCCGCGGCGAGCGCGGCGACGGCGGTCACGAGGTAGGTCTGCACGTTCTCGGTCTCCCTCCGGCCGGGCGGAATCGGGCAAAGGCCCAATGGTGCCCGGACTATTGCGTATCGACCAGGATCACACCCGGCGGTAGCGCGACTGGAGGAAGCAGTAGACGCCGAAGGCGGCGATGCCGAGCGCCATGAGCGCCAGCAGCACCGGCCCGTACGACTGGTCGCGGAGGGTGCGCAGGGCGGCGTCCAGGCCGCGGGCCTTCTCCGGGTCGTACTTCACGGCGGCCGTCACGATGAGCAGGCCGGCGATGGCGAACACCGCGCCCCGGGCGGCGTACCCGGCCATGCCGAGGCGGCGGGTCAGGGTGCGCGTCTTCGGGCTCATCTCGCCGGTCTTGAGGTTGCGCTCGAACTTCTTCTTCAGCCCGTAGATCACCATGCCGATGCCGACCGCGGCGAGCACGAGGCCGGCCAGCCCGACCAGCCACCGGCCGCCCTCGGAGGCCATCAGCTTCTCGGTGAACTGCTGCTGCTGGTCGGCCGCGTTGCTGCTGGCGTCCTGAAAGACCTTGACGGCGGTCCAGCCCAGCCAGACGAAGACGATCACGCGGACGACGGAGGCGATCCGCTCGAAGAGCTTCTCCTTGCCGCGCCGGAAGCGGTGGCCGATGACCGCCTCGAACGCCTGCCAGATCGCCATGGCGAAGAGCCCGACCGCGACGGCGACCAGGAGGAACTTGCCCAGCGGTTGGGCGCCGAGGGTGCGCAGCGCGCCGTTCTGGTTGCCCTCCTCCCCCGACCTGCCGAACGCGATCTGAAGGGCCAGCCAGGCGAAGAGGAGGTGCACGATCCCGTAGCCGATGAAACCGGCCCGGGTCAACAGTTCGAGCCACCTGCTGTTCGCGGCCTGGGCGGCGGTGGCTCCGGCGTTCCGGGTGAGAGACATGGCGCCTCAATCTCCCCGTGCGAAGATTTCCAAACGTCGGCCGCCGCCGCCGCCCGGCCCGGCGCTCAGCCGTTGGGGTCGCGGGCCACCCGGACGACGACCTGCTGGTCGGTGACGCTGTCGAGGGTCACCGAGAAGCCGCCGGCCTGGGCGGCCTGCTGGCCCACGGTGAGCGAGAGCTGCTCCCCGGCCACCTCGACGGTGACCTGGTCGCCCTCGGCCCCGACGAGCTTCGCCTCGACGCCGAGGACGGTGGCGCTGGCGTCGACGCCACGCTCGAAGGTGACGGTGCAGGCGTCCAGGCCGCAGTCGGTGGAGGCGTTCTCCGAACTGCAACCGGCCAGCAGCGCGGCGCCGAGCGCAAGGCCGGCCAGCAGGCCGGCGGCCCGGCGGGTGGGGGTCAGCGAGGGGGAAACGCGTCGGTTCGTCACCTCGCCAAGGGTACGAGACGACGGCCACACCGCCACCCACCGGTGATCGCCCCGGCGGGGGCTAGGGTCCCGGCATGCCCTTCGACATCGCCCGCACCCGGGCCGCCTATCCCGCCCTGACCGAGGGCTTCGCCCACTTCGACGGCGCCGGCGGCACCCAGACCGCCCGGCCGGTGATCGAGGCGGTCGCCGCCGCCATGACCACCGCCACCGGCAACCGGAGCACCGCGTTCGTGCCCGGTCGGCGGTCGCTGGACCTGGTGGCCGCGGCCCGCGCCGCGGTGGCCGACCTGCTCGGCGGGGAGCCGGACGGCGTGGTGCTGGGCCCGAGCGCCACGGCGCTCACGTACACCCTGGCCCGGACCCTCGGCGCGGGCTGGCGCCCGGGCGACGAGGTGGTGGTCTCCCGGCTGGACCACGACGCCAACGTTCGGCCGTGGGTGCAGGCGGCCGAGGCCGCCGGGGCGACGGTGCGCTGGGCCGAGTTCGACCCGGCGACGGGGGAACTGCCCGCCGGCCAGTACGCCGACCTGGTCACCGAGCGCACCCGGCTGGTGGCGGTGACCGCCGGCAGCAACGCGATCGGCACCGTGCCGGACGTGGCGGCGATCGCCAAGACCGCGCACGCGGCCGGCGCGCTGGTCTGCGTGGACGGGGTCCACGCGGTGCCGCACGGCCCCACCGACCTGGCGTCGCTCGGCGCGGACTTCCTGGTGACCAGCGCCTACAAGTGGTCCGGGCCGCACCTGGCCGCGATGGCCGCCGACCCGGCCCGCTGGGCGTCGCTGCGCCCGGCGAAGCTGCTGCCGTCCTCCGACGCGGTCCCCGACCGGTTCGAGTACGGCACCCCGAGCTTCCCGCTGCTGGCCGGGGTGGTCGCGGCGGTGGATCACCTGGCCACCCTCGACGGGGACGCGACCGGCGGCCGCCGGGACCGGCTGCGGGCCGGGCTGGCCGCCGCACAGGCGCACGAGGAGGCCGTCTTCGAGCGGCTGCTCGCCGGGCTGGCCGCCCGCCCCTTCGTCACCGTCCACGGCTCGCCGGCCCGGCGCTGCCCGACGGTGTCGTTCCGGGTGGCCGGGTGGACCCCGGCGGACACCGCGGCGGCGCTGGGCGCGGCCGGTGTCTGCCTCTCCTCCGGCGACTACTACGCCTACGAGTGCTTCCGGACGATGGGCCTGCGGGACAGCGGCGGCGCGGTCCGGGCGAGCGTCTACCACTACAACACGGTCGAGGAGGTGGACCGCTTGCTGGCCGAACTCGACCGGCTGGCCGCCGCCGGGGAGAGAATGGCCGGGTGAGCTTCCTGGTCGAGGAGAACCCCGCGCAGCGCCGCTTCGAGATCCTGGTCGACGACGCGCTGGCCGGGTTCACCGCGTACGTGCCGCGCGGCGAGGTGCTGGTCTTCACGCACACCCAGGTGGACGAGCGCTACCAGAACATGGGGGTGGGCTCGGCGCTGATCGGGGGCACGCTCGACCAGATCCGCGAGCGCGGCGGCCGCGTCGTGACGCAGTGCGAGTTCATGGCCAAGTTCATCCAGCGCCACCCCGAATACGCCGACCTGGTGGTCCCCGAGCCCTGACCGGGCGCCGGCCCGGCCGGGGTCGGGTCGGCTCAGCGGGCGCCGGCGAGCAGTTCGGCGGCGGCGCGGGCGGAGGCGCGGGTCGCGCCGTGGGTGGCCACGTGCACGGCGCCGGTGACCAGCTCGGGCACGCCCAGCTCGACCACCACCGTGTCCGGGCGGGCGGCCAGGGCGCGGGACACGGCGTCCCGCATCCAGTCGTGCCGGTGCAGGTCCCGCACCACGAGCACCAGCGGGCGGCCGGCCGCGCCGGCGGCCGGGTCGGCGGGGACCTCGTCCCGGGCGTACCGGGCGGTCGTGGTGCCGGGCGCCAGGTCGGTCAGGGGCGCCGCGATCCCCCACGGGGTCTCCTCGCCGATGGCGATGTTGCGGGGCGGGGCGAACTCCACCACGTGCGCCGGGCCGGCCAGCGGCAGCAGCCCGCCCGCGGCGGTGACCACCCGCAGGGCCCGGCGGGCGGCGGCCAGGCCGATCGCCGAGCCGGCGTCGCCGGGCCGGGCGCCGGACCGGCCGGCCCGCGCGGCGACCGTCCAGGCGGCGAGCTGCCCGACCCGCTTCGCCGCCTCGGCCAGCCGCTCCTCGGGCAGCTCGCCGGCGACGACCGCGGCCACGACGGCGTCCCGCAGCTCGCGGGCGTCGGCCTCGGTGGCCCGCTCCCCGCCCACGCAGATCGCGTCCGCCCCGGCGGCGAGCGCGCGGACCGCCGCCCCCGCGAAGCCGTACCGGTCGGCGACGGCCCGCATCTCCACCGCGTCGGTGACCACCACCCCGCCGAAGCCCAGCTCCTCGCGGAGCAGGCGGCCCAGGATGCGCGGGCTGAGGGTGGCCGGCAGCTCGGGGTCCAGCGCGGGCACCAGCAGGTGCCCGGTCATCACCGCCTGCACCCCGGCCGTCACGGCGGCCCGGAACGGGGCCAGCTCGACGGCGTCCAGCCGGGCCCGGTCGCCGCCGATGCGGGGCAGGTCGTGGTGGGAGTCGACCCGGGTGTCGCCGTGCCCGGGGAAGTGCTTGGCGCAGGCCGCGACGCCGCCGGCCTGCAGGCCGCGGACCCAGGCGGCGGTGTGCCGGGCGACCAGGGCCGGGTCGGCGCCGAACGAGCGGACCCCGATCACCGGGTTCTCCGGGTTGGAGTTGACGTCGGCGTCCGGCGCGTAGTTGAGCGTGACGCCGACCGCGGCCAGCTCGGCGCCCAGGTCGCGGGCGACCTCCTCGGTGAGGGCCGGGTCGTCGACCGCGCCGAGGGCGAGGTTGCCGGGCCGGGAGCTGCCGCGGACCGACTCGATCCGGGTGACGTCGCCGGCCTCCTCGTCGATGGCCACGATGACGTCGGGCCGCTCGGCGCGCAGGGTCGCGGTCAGCGCGGCGACCTGCTCGTGGTCGACGACGTTGCGGGCGAAGAGGACCACCGACCCGAGCCCCTCGGCGAGCCAGCGGCAGACCCACGGCGGCGGTGTGGTGCCGACGAACCCCGGTTGCAGGACGGCGGCCGCCAGGGCCGCCAGGTCTCCGGTCGCTCCCACGGTCCGCTCACTCATGCGCTGTCGTACCCCCGTCTTCCCCACGGCCCGCCGCCCGGCGGTGCTGCCATGGTCACACCGCGTCCCGAAATAGTCAACAATCCTTACTGTTAGCGGCTGGCACCGTCGGGCGGCCCGTGGGAGAGTGCGAACATGCCTCCCGCCCTGCTCGCCGACGCCACCAGCGCCGCGGACATCCCCGGCGTACGCCTGCTCGGCCTGGTGGTCGGCGGCCTGTTCCTGCTGATCGCCATCCGGGCGATGTTCCGCCGCTGACCCGCCCGTTCGGATCCCGTCTCCCCGGGGTAGGGCTGTCGTTGTCCGTGCGTGCGCTCGGCACGCGGACCGGCGAGGGGGAACCATGAAGATCGGCTACTTTCTGTCCAGCGAGGAGTACACCCCGGCGGAGCTGCTGGAACAGGCGCGCGGCGCCGAACGCGCCGGCTTCGAGGCACTGTGGATCTCCGACCACTACCACCCCTGGGTCGACGCGCAGGGCCAGAGCCCCTTCGTCTGGTCGACCATCGGCGCCCTCAGCCAGGTCTGCCGGCTGCCGGTGACCACCGCGGTCACCTGCCCGACCGTCCGCATCCACCCCGCGGTGATCGCCCAGGCCGCGGCCACCAGCGCGGTGCTGCACGAGGGGCGGTTCGTGCTCGGGGTGGGCAGCGGCGAGGCGCTGAACGAACACATCTTCGGCGACCCGTGGCCGCAGGCCGACGTCCGGCTGGAGATGCTGGAGGAGTCGATCGAGGTGATCCGCAAGCTGTGGACGGGGGACTTCGTCAACCACCACGGCAAGCACTACACGGTGGAGCACGCCCGGATCTACACCCGCCCCGACACTCCCCCGCCGATCTACGTCTCGGGCTTCGGGGCGAAGTCGATCGAGCTGGCCGCCCGGATCGGCGACGGCTACGTGAGCACCATGCCCGACGCCGACATGGTGCGCCGCTTCCGCGACTCCGGCGGCGGCGACAAGCCCTGCCAGGCCGGGTTCAAGGCCGCGTACGCCGACAGCGAGGACGAGGGCGTGCGGATCGCGTACGAGCGGTGGCCCAACGCCGGCGTGCCGGGGGAGCTGTCCCAGGTGCTCCCCTCACCGCGCCACTTCGAGCAGGCCGCGCAGCTGGTCAAGCCCGAGATGATGAAGGAGGCGTTCGTCTGCGGCAGGGACGCCGACGCCCACCTGGAGATGATCGACAAGTACGCCAAGGCCGGCTTCGACGAGATCTACGTGGCCAACACCGGCCCGAACTGGCAGGGCCTGTTCGACCTCTACCAGCGCGAGGTTCTCCCCCGCCTGCGCTGAGGCCCGCGCCCGGGAGCGGTGAGCCGGTGCTCCGGCCGGGCTCCGGCTCGCCGCCCGGGGGCGCGGATGTGACGGTCCGCCCCGCCCGGTTTCGGCGGTGATCGCCAGGGGTACCTGCGGCCACTGATGAGACTGACCACGCACTCCACGACCCTGCGCCGCGCGGCCAAGAGCCTCTTCGGCTGGACCGCCCTCCGGCCCAACCAGCTGGCCGCCATGCGGGCGGTCATGAAGCGCCGCGACGCCCTGGTGGTGCTGCCCACCGGCGCCGGCAAGTCGGCGATCTACCAGATCCCGGCCAGCCTGATCCCCGGCCCCACGGTGGTCATCTCCCCGCTGCTCGCCCTCCAGCAGGACCAGATCGCCGCGCTCAACGAGCGGCAGCGGCCCGAGCTGCGGGCGGTCCGGATCAGCTCCGACGAGACCGCGACCCAGCAGGCCGAGGCCATCGAGGAGATCCGGGCGGGCCGGGCGGAGTTCCTGTTCATCACCCCGGAGGCGCTGAGCAACCCGGAGCGGCTCGCCGAGGTCCGCGCGCTCAAGCCGGCGCTGGTGGCGATCGACGAGGCGCACTGCATCTCCGCCTGGGGGCACGACTTCCGCCCGGACTACCTGGCGCTCGGCCACCTGATCGAGGGCATCGGCCGGCCACCGGTGGTGGCGCTGACCGCCACCGCCTCCCCGCCGGTCCGCGACGACATCGTGGCCCGGCTGCGGCTGCGCGACCCCGAGGTGGTGGTGTCCGGGCTGGACCGGCCCAACCTCTTCCTGGAGGTGGCGCACTGCCCCACCGACGACTACCGGTGGCGGCGGCTGCTCGCGCTGCTCCGCGACGACGAGCGGCCCGGCATCATCTACGTGCCGACCCGGCGGGCGGCCGAGGAACTGGCCCAGCGCCTCACCGACGCCGGCTTCCCGGCGCAGTTCTACCACGGCGGGATGCCGACCGGCGCGCGCAACGAGCTGCACGAGGCGTTCCTCGCCGACCAGGTGCCGATCATGGTGGCCACCTCGGCGTTCGGCATGGGCATCGACAAGCCGAACATCGCCTGGGTGGTGCACATGGCGCTGCCCGACTCGCCGGACAGCTACTTCCAGGAGATCGGCCGGGCCGGCCGGGACGGCGCGCCCGCCCGGGTGCTGCTGCTGTGGCGCGCCGAGGACGTCGGTCTCCAGCGCTACTTCAGCGGCGGCCTGCCCGACGAGAACGAGCTGGCGGAACTCGCCGCCGTGCTGCGCAAGCAGGCCCGGACCAAGAAGGAGCTGCGCGAGCTGACCGGCCTCGGGCCGCGCAAGCTCGGCCAGTACCTCTCCCTGCTGGAGCAGGTGGGCGCCGCGGAACCCCGGACCCGGCAGCGGATCGCCGCCCCCCGGTACGCCCCGGCGGCCGCCGAGTCCGGCCGGGCGGCGCTGGCCGAGGCGGAGCGGCAGCAGACCGTGACCCGGTCCCGGACCGACATGATGCGCGCGTTCGCGGAGACCACCGGCTGCCGGGGGCAGGCGCTGCTGGCGTACTTCGGTGAGCAGATGAGCGAGGTCTGCGGGCACTGCGACAACTGCCACGCCGGCACCAGCGTCCCTTCCGACGGCGCTGTGGGGCCGTTCCCCGTGCACAGCCAGGTGCGCCACCCGGAGTGGGGCGCCGGCCTGGTGCTCAGCTACGAGGAGGACCGGATGACGGTGCTCTTCGACGAGGTGGGCTACAAGACGCTGTCCGTCCGCGTGGTGTCCGAACAGGGCCTGCTGGAGCTGGACTAGCCTGACCCGGGCGCCGCGGTGGCGGCGCCCGTCGACAACGACGACACGGCGAAAGGGGCTTGATCGTGATCGAGCAGCCGGCGTACACCGGGTTCGGTTTCTCCGACGAGGAGTGGGGGCTGCTGGTCGGTCTGCCGCAGTCGGTCCTCGCGGCGGCGGCCGCGGCCGAGTCCGACGGCACGCGGCGCACCATGGCCGAGAACGCCGCCGGGCTGGAGATGATCGCCGCGGGCCGCGAGTCGGCCAGCCCGCTGGTGGCCGCCGTCGCCGGGGAGGTCGTCTCCCGGGTGGGCGACCCGGAGGCCGGCGCGGAGCTGCCGGTCCTCAGCCCCGACGATCCGCAGGCGATGATCGAGGACGTGCTGGGCCGGGCCCGGCAGGCGTCGGCGCTGCTGTCCGGCAGGATCGACGAGGGTCAGGCGGGCGCCTACCGGCACTGGCTCGTGGAGATCGCCGAGCAGGTGGTGGGGGCCGCGGCCACGGGCGGCATCCTGGGCCTCGGCGGCGACGTGGTGAGCGACTCGGAGCGGCGCTTCCGCGACCGGCTCGCGCACGTGCTCAACGACTGAACGGACTGTTAACAGACACTTCCACGTCCGTCAATGACGGATATGTCACGCCCCACGAGTGCCAACTCCCGGCCTCGTGGGGCGTCCTGCTTGTGGAGGGTCACCGAATCGACGGGGGTCGGGCATGGACACGGAACTGAAGCGGCAGGTCTTCGACACGGAGCAGGTGCCCGCCGCCGACCGCTTCGGGCTGTGGCTGGACATGCTCGCCAGCACGCCCGGGCTCATGCGGGTACGCACCGAGCACGCCGACAACTTCGTGGCCCGCTCGGAGTTCCTCGACCTGGGTCCCATGCAGCTCGTCCGCCACCGCTACCCCTCGCTGGACGGGATCCGGACCCGGAAGCTGATCCAGCGCTCCGACGCGGACTACTACGTGCTCGCGCTGACCCTGGCCGGCACCGGCATCGCGGGCCAGGACGGGCAGCGCGGGGTCTGCCGCCCCGGCGACTTCACCTTCTACGACTGCGCCCGCCCGCAGGAGCTGAGCCACCGCGGCGAGGACGGGGACCAGCCCCTCCGATCGATCGTGGCCTTCATCCCGTACGGGGCGGTGCCGCTGGCCAATCGCCGGCTCGCTCCCCTGTTCGCCGGGCGGATGTCCGGCACCGAGGGGATCGGGGCCCTGCTCGCCGACTACCTCATCCGGCTCACCAACCACCCCGAGCAGTACCACGCGGCGGACGCGGAGCGGCTGGGCGCGGTCGGGCTGGACCTGGTGTCCACGCTGCTGGGCCGGCACCTCGTCTCCGAGGACGCGGTGCCCACCGAGGTGCGGCGGCGGGCCCTGCTCGCCCAGGTGCGTTCGCACGTCCGCCAGTACCTCGGCGACGCAGCGTTGAGCCCGCAGTCGATCGCCGACGCCCACCACATCTCGGTCCGGTCGCTGCACCGGCTGTTCGAGGCCGAGGAGACCACGGTCGCCGCGTACATCCGGGACGAGCGGCTGGCGCGGTGCCGGCGGGACCTCGCCGACCCGGCGCTCGGCGACCTGCCGATCCAGCTCGTCGCCGGCCGCTGGGGCTTCCGGGACAAGGCCCACTTCAGCCGGGCGTTCCGGGCCGCGTACGCGGAGACGCCGCAGGCGTACCGGGCGCGCCATCGGGAACCGGCACGGATCGTCAACACGGCGGCGTCCGGAGTCAACTCCGGCGGGACATACTGAGTGCGGGCCGGCCGGGCGACCGGCGCGGCCCACTGGTATCGGGGGGCCGCGGCGAGGCGCCCGCGGCGGTTCCGTCGCGGGCGGCCGCCCGGTGGCCCTTCGAGGGGCCGCACCGGTTTCCGGCCCTGCCGTGCTTCCCCCCAGGACCGACGGCGGGGCCGGTCAGCCCGCCTCCTCCTCCAGCAGCACCAGGACGGCCTTCTCCACGGCCTCGCGCGGCATGTCCGGCTGCACCGGTGCCAGCACGCCGTCGTGGTAGAGGTCGACCACCCGCGGGTCCACGTAGGACGTCCGGGCCACGGTGGGGGTGTTGCCGAGCAGCTCGGCGACCGAGCGCATCACCGTTGCCACCGCCCGCCGGCGGGCCGTCGTGGAGCGCTGCGGGCCGACCGTGGCCAGCTCGGTGGCGGCCAGCACGGTGGCGTGCCAGGTGCGGAAGTCCTTGGCGGTCATCTCGCCGCCGCTGGCCTCGCGCAGGTAGTCGTTGACCTCGTCGCTGCGCACGTCCCGCCAGGTCTGGCCGTCCCAGTAGCCGAACAGCCGCTCCTCGGCCCGCCGCCGCCGGCGCAGGTTGGTCAGCACCCGGCACAGCTCCGGGTCCTCGATCCGGCGGACCTGCTCGATGCCGCCCTTCGCCGGGAACTCGAAGACCACGCAACCGCCGCGCGAGCGGGCGTGCTCGGGACGCAGGGTGGAGACGCCGAAGGTGGCGTCCTCGCCGGTGGCGTACTGGTCGCTGCCGACCCGGAACATGCCCATGTCCAGCAGCCGGGCGACGGTGGCCAGGATCCGCTCCCGCCGCAGGCCGCGCAGCGCCAGGTCGTGCTCCACCCGGTCGCGCAGCCCGGGCAGGCGGTGGGCCACCTGCAGCACGTGGTCGAACTTGGCCTCGTCCCGCTTCTCCCGCCACTTCGGGTGGTAGAGGTACTGCTTGCGCCCGGCCGCGTCGATCCCGGTGGCCTGGATGTGCCCGTTCGCGTGCGGCGAGATCCACACGTCCTGCCAGGCCGGCGGGATGACGAGCTCGCGCAGCCGGGCCAGCTCGTCGGGGTCGCGCACCGCCTCGCCCTTCGCGTCGACGAAGAGCCAGCCCTTGCCGCGCCGCCGGCGTCCGTACCCCGGCCTGCCCGGATCACTACGCCGCAATCGCACCGGAGACCCGCACCGCCCGTTCCGCCTCGTCCACGGCGGCCACCACCTCGTCGACCCGGATGGCCGCCAACGTCGGGTGGGTTCCTACCCCACCGGAACCGGCCCAATCCCGGTCGATCCCGTCGCGGGGCGTGACCCCGAGCACCCGGTGCCGGGGCCGGTCGGGCGGCGGGCCCCAGTGCGCCGGCGGCACCGGCCCGAAGAGCACCACCGAGGCGGTGCCGTAGCCGGTGGCCAGGTGCGCGACGCCGGTGTCCCCGCTGACCACCAGCCGGGCGTCGGCCACCAGCGCGGCCAGCTCGGCCAGCCCGGTCCGGCCGGCGAGCACCGCGTCCGGGGGCAGCCCCGCGTCCCGGGCCACCCGGGCGGCCAGGTCCCGCTCGTCGGTCGAGCCGGTGAGCACCACCCGGTGTCCCCGGGCGGTGAGGATCCGGGCCAGCGTGGCGAAGCGGCCGGCCGGCCAGCGCTTCGCGGGAACCTTGCTGCCGGGGTGCAGCACGGTGACGCCGGTCGGGTCCGCGGCGGCGGCCGGGCGGCGCAGCGCCAGGTCGCCGGGGTCGGCCGGGAGGCCGTACCAGTGCAGCAGCCGGCACCAGCGCCGCACCTCGTGCTCCTCGTCGTCCCAGGCCGGCCCGGCCAGGTGCCCGGCCTCGGTGTTGCGGTGGGCGAGCAGCCGGCCCGGCCGGGCCGCGGTGAGCATCCGGTGCGAGGCCGGACCCCGCCCGTGCAGGTTGACCGCCACTTCGGGCGGCGGGCCGGGCCACGCCGGCCGGTCGGCCAGCCCGGCGGTCGGCAGCACCCGGTCGACCGCCCCGGTCAGCTCGGCCAGTGGCGCCAGCCAGGCCGGCGCGGCCAGCACCAGCTCCCGCCCCGGGAAGCCGGCCCGCAGGCCGCGCAGCGCCGGGACGGCGGTGGCCAGGTCGCCGACCCCGAGCGCCCGCAGCACGAGGATCACGGGTACGACGACTCCTGCTCGGCGCAGACCACCAGCTCGCGTACGGCGCAGCCGGCCGGCTGGGCGAGGGCGAACATGACCGCGGCGGCGGTGTCGGCCGGCTCGTTGAGGACCGCGTCCGGCCCCGGGCGGTACTGGGCGTCCCGCTCGTCGAAGAAGGCGGTGCGCATGCCGCCGGGAATGAGCAGCGTGACCCCGACCGCGCCGGCCAGCTCGGCGGCGAGCGCCCGGGTGAAGCCGACCACCCCGAACTTCGCCGCGCAGTACGCGGTCGCGTCGCTGACCGCCTTCACCCCGAGCGTGGAGGCGACCGTGACGATGTTGCCCCGCGACGCCTCCAGGTAGGGCAGCGCGGCCCGGATGACCGCGGCGGTGGCGAGCAGGTCCACCGTGACGATCCGCTCCCAGGTCTCCGCCGGCACGTCGATGAGCTTCCCCGGCACGTCCATGCCGGCCGCGGTCACCACCGCGTCCAGCCCGCCGGAACGTTCCGCGAGGTCCCGGGTGGCGGCCTCGGCGGCCCGGGTGTCGGCCAGGTCGCACTCGACCCAGGGCACCCCGTCGGCGGGCCGCTGCCGGTCCAGCACCAGGGGACGGCCGCCCGCCCGGGCCACCGCGGCGACCACCGCCCCGCCGAGCCCGCTCGACCCGCCGGTGACCAGGACGGTGGGACCCGCCCCGGGTGGGCTGCTGCTCATGCCGCTCCCTCCGCCGTGGATCTGACGACCGCCGGGACGGCCCCCGCGGGCCAGCCCGCCGTGCCGCGCCCGGCCCGGGCCGCCGCGATCATGTCGGTGGTGGACCGCCCGTCGAGGTACGGCACGACCACCGTGTGCCCGCCCCAGCGGGCGAGGATCTCCGCCTCGGGGAGGGTCTCCGCGCCGCCGCCGCTGGCGTAGTCGCCGCCCTTCACCCAGATGTCCGGGCGCAGCCAGGACAGCGCCGCGCGCGGGGTGGGCTCGTCGAAGATCAGGACGGCGTCGACGCAGCCCAGCGCGGCGAGCAGCCGGCCCCGGTCACCCTGCGGGACGACCGGCCGCTCCGGCCCCTTCAGCCCGGCCACGCTGGCGTCGGAGTTGAGGCAGACCACGAGGCAGTCGCCGAGCTGCCGGGCCGCCTGGAGGGTCGCCACGTGCCCGGCGTGCAGCAGGTCGAAACAGCCACCGGTGGCCACCACCGTGCCGCCGGCCGCGCGTACCCGGGACACCACCTCGCCGGCCGCGGCGGCGCCGATCCGGTCCCCGCCGCCCACGACCACCGCCGGGGCGGCGGCCCGGACCGGGGCGGGCAGCGCGGTGGCCACTCCCCCGCCGGCCACGTACGCGGACGCCTCGGCCACCGCCTCCTGCACCGCCTCGGAGACCAGCGCGCCCCCGGCCAGGGCCAGGGTGGCCGCCGCGGCGAACCGGTCGCCCGCGCCGCAGGTGTCCCCCTCGGCGGCCGGGGCGGGCACCACCAGCGGGGTGGAGCCGGCGTGGCAGAGCAACGCCCCGTCCCCGCCCAGGGTCACCGCCACCGCGCCGGCCTGCCAGCGCCGGCGCAGCGCCTGCGCGCCCCGGGACGCGGTGACCAGCCGGGACGCGCCCGGCGGCGCCTTGGCCAGCTCGCGTGCCTCGGACTCGTTCGGCGTGGCGAGGCTGACGCCGGGCACCGCGGCCGGGCCGCGCGGGTGCGGGTCCCAGACCACCGGCGCCCGGGTCGCGGCGAGCGCGGCACGCAGGGCAGGGTGCCGGGCGACTCCCCGGCCGTAGTCGCTGACCAGCACGGCGGAGGCGGTGGCGAGCAGGCGCAGCACGGCCTCGCTCGGCTCGCCCGGCTCGCCGGCCGGCCCGCCCCGGTCGTGGCGCAGCAGCACCCGGCCGCGCGCCCGCAGCCGGATCTTCTCCGGGGTGGCCCCGGCCAGCGGCAGCGCGTACAACTGCACGCCGGCCGCGGCGAGCAGGGTGCCCAGCCGCGCCCCGCCCGCGTCGTCGGCGACCGCGGTGACCAGCGCGACCTCGGCGCCCTGCGCGGCGGCGAAGACGGCGGCGAGGCCGGCGCCGCCGGGGCGGTCGACGTGCGTGGTCTCCTCGAGCACCGGCACCGGGGAGTCCGGGCAGAGCCGGTTCACCACCCCCTCCACGTCCCGGTCCAGCAGGGTGTCACCGAGCACCACCACGGGTCCCGTCATGCTCGACCTCCTCATCGGGCGTGCACCTCCCCGTCCGAGCCGTCGCCGAGCACCACCTCGACGCCGGTGCGCACCGTGTCGGCGGGCGTCGTCTCCGCCCCCCGGGCGGCGAGCGCCGCCGGCAGCGCCCGGTCGACGTACTCGCAGAGGACGTGGGTGGCGACCAGGTGCAGCTCCTGCACCACCTGGCTGTCCGGCGAGTCGATGGCGAGCGTCTCGTGGCACTCGCCGGCGAGGGGGTTGGGGGTGGGGCCGGTGAAGGCCCAGCAGCGGAGGCCGGTGTGGTGTGCGGCGCGGGCGGCGGTGAGGAGGTTGGTGCTGGTGCCGCTGGTGGACAGGAGCAGGAGGATGTCGTCGGGTCGGCCGTGGGCGCGGACCTGGCGGGCGAAGATCTCGTCGTAGCCGTAGTCGTTGCCGATGGCGGTGAGGGCGGAGGTTTCGGCGTGCAGGGCGATGGCGGACAGCGGTTCGCGGTCGTCGCGGAGTTTGCCGACGAGTTCGGCGGTGAGGTGTTGGGCCTCGGCGGCGCTGCCGCCGTTGCCGGCCACCAGCAGCCGTCCGCCGGTGGCCAGCCGGTGCGCCAGCTCCCCGCCCCAGCGGGCCAGCAGCAGCTCCGCGTCGCGCAGCGGCAGCAGCGCGGCGGCCAGCCGGGTCAGGTGGTCCTCCAGGACCGTCCCCCCGACGGCCGGCGTGGGCGCCGCCATCAGGCGACCACCCGGGTGGGCCGGCGCACGGTGGCCACCTCGGCGTACAGCCCGCCGAGGCGATCGGCCGTGGTGGACCAGGAGTAGCGGGTGCGGGCCCGTTCCAGGGCCGCGGTGGCGTAGGCGAACCGGCGGATCCGGTCGCCGAGCAGCCCGCGGATCGCCGCGCCGAGGGCCGCCGGGTCGCGGGCGGGCACCAGGTCACCGGTCCGGCCGGGCACCACCGTGTCGATCAGCCCGCCGACGGCGGTGCCGATCACCGGTACGCCGCACGCCATCGCCTCCAGCGGGGTGAGCCCGAACGGCTCGTACCAGGGGGCGGCCACCAGCACGTCCGCCGACCGGTACCAGCGCCCCATCTCCTCCCGGGGCACCGCCCCGATGAGCTTCACCCGGTCGGCGATTCCCCGGGACGCGGCGAGCGCGCGCAGCCGCACCGCGTACGGGTCGGTCTCCAGCAGCCCGGCCGGCGGGCCGCCGACCACCACGCACTCGGCGTCCGGCACCAGGGCGGCGGCCCGGATGACGTCCTGGAAGCCCTTGCGTTCGACCAGCCGCCCGACGGTGAGGATCCGGGGCCGGGTCCCGTCCCGGTCGGCGACCGGCCCGAGCGGCGCGAAGGTGGACAGGTTCACCCCGGACGGCACGACGGTCATCCGGGACCGGGGCACCCCCATGCGGACCAGCTCGGCGACCTCGTCCTGGCACTGGGCGACCACCCGGTCGACCGCGCGACCCAGCCGGCGCTCGTGCGCGACCCGGCCCGGTGGGCTGGTGTCCTGCGCGCCCTGGTGCCGCCGCTTGACCGTGCCGAGCGCGTGGTACGTCTGGACCACCGGCACCCCGGTGCGCCGCGCGGCGGCCAGCCCGGCCAGGCCGCTCATCCAGAAGTGCGCGTGCACCACCTCGGGCTGCCAGTCGCCGGTGCGCCACCGCTCGGCCAGCCACTCCCCGAACGCCGGCATGTACGGCAGCAGGTCGTCCTTCGCCACCGGCTCGGCCGGCCCGGCGGGCACGTGCACCACCTCGTACCCGTCCGGGGCGCGGACCGTCACCGGCAGGTCCACCGCGTCGAGCCGGGTGTACACCCGGACGTCGTGACCGGCGGCCACGAGCGCGGCGGAGAGCTCCGCGACATGCGTGTTCTGGCCGCCGGCGTCCTCCCCGCCGAGGACGGCGAGCGGGCTGGCGTGTTCCGAGATCATCGCGATGCGCATACTTCCTCCTCCAGCAGCCGGTCCCAGTCGGCGAGGAAACGCTCCAGGCCGTAGCGGTCGCGGGCGGCGGTCCGGGCCGCGGCGCCCGCCCGGCGGGCCGCCGCAGGATCGTCCAGCAACCCCCGGGCCGCGTCGACCAGCACGTCGACCCGGGTGGAGAGGGCGCCGGCGGACGGCGGGACCGCCTCCACGGCCTCGGTGGTGGCCAGCGCGACCACCGGCATGCCCATGGTCATGGCCTCGACGAGGCTCAGCCCGAGCGAGGTCCACCGGCACAGGTGCAGGTACGCCCGCCGCTTCGCCAGCTCGGCGTGCATGGCGTGCTGGGGCACGTCGTCGTGGCTGGTCAGCCGGTCCGGTGGCAGGCCCAGGTGCTCGGCCAGCCCGGCCACCCTCATGCCGTAGACGTCCAGCGGGGCGAGTTCGGCGAACCGGGCCAACAGGTCGGTGCCGGTGACCCGCCAGCGGCGCACCGGCTCGTTGATGACCACGGCGAGGCGGTCCAGCTCCCCGGTCCACTCGACGGCCGGGGCGACCACCCCGTGCTCGACCACCGCCGTCCGGGTGCCGCCGTTGTCCCAGAACAGCTCGTTGAAGTGGGTCACGTGGGTGAGCAGCAGGTCGTCCCGGTCGGCCATCGGGTGCCGGCTGTTCGGCACGTCGCCCTTCGGCGTGTTGTGCTCCACGTAGATCGCCGGCACGTCCCGGCCGACCCGCCGGCCCAGCCACTCGCAGGCCAGGTCGAACTCCTCGGGCCGCTGGAGCAGCACCACGTCCACGTCGGCGCGGCGCAGCTCCGCCGGGGTCACCTCGACGGCGCTGTCCGGCCACGGGTAGGTCCGCGCCCGGCCCAGCCCGTACGCGCCGCGGTCCGGGGTGACCGGCACCAGGTAGCGGTGTTTGCCGTGCACGAACGACGTGGTCCAGGAGCCGTGCACGTGCCAGACCAGGACGTTCATCCGACCACCCCGCCGGGCACGGTGACCAGCGGCTCCGGCGCGTCGGCGGGCACCCCGAGCAGCCGCAGCGCCTCCAGCACCCGGCCCGGCTCGACGGCCGAGAGGCAGGGGTGGCCGGGGACCGGGCAGCGCGTGGCCCGGGTGTCCCGGCAGGCCGCACCGGCGTCGCCGAGCCGGACCGTGGGCACCCGGTAGGGCCCCCACTGCCCGAACGGGACGGTCGGGGCGAAGAGGCTGACCACCGGCACGCCGAGCGCCGCCGCCAGGTGCGCCGGCCCGGTGTTGCCGACCACCAGCGCGCCGGCCCGGGCGACCACCGCGGCCAGTTCACCGAGGCCGGTGCGCCCGCCCAGGTCGAGACCGCCCGCGGCGGCCACCTGCGCGGTCAGCTCCCGCTCGTCGGGCCCGCCGGTGACGACCACCCGGTAGCCGGCGGCGCTGAGCACCCGGACGATCCGGGTGGCCAGCTCGAAGGGGCAGGCCCGGGTCTCCACGGAGGAGCCCGGGTGCAGCACCACGTAGCCCGGCTCGCCGGCGGCCGGCGCGGGCGGCAGCCGGTCGGGGCGCAGCCGCAGCCCCGGCTCGTCGCCGGCGGGCAGCGCGAAGCCGGCCGCCGCGGCCAGCGACAGGGCCCGCTCCGGCTCGGGCACCCCGACGGGCACCCGGTGTCGCACGTCGAGCAGGGCGCCCGGGTAGTCGTCGCTGATCGCGCTGATCCGCGGCACCCCGGCCATCCGGAGCAGCAGCGCCAGGGGCAGCGCCGACTGGTGGAAGGAGGTGAAGACGACGGCCTCCTCCGCGCCGACCGCCGCGAGCCGGTCGACCAGGGCGCGCAGCCCGGCCGGGTCGACCGGCGGGGCCGGAGCGTCGATCCAGGGCAACGGGCACTCGATGATCTCGTCGACGCCGGGCAGCAGCTCCGCCGCCGCCCGGCCGCGTGGCCCGCAGAGCAGCACCACCCGTTCCGCCCCGGCCGCCACCGCGCGGATCCCGGGGCCGGTGACCAGCACGTCGCCGGCGGCGTCGCTGCGCGCCACCAGCACGGTGCCCCGGTGGGGCGCCGGCTCCGGCGCGGCCACCAGCCGCATGCGGCCGAGGATGGTGCTCACGGCGTCCGGCAGGTCGGCGGCGACGGCCGACGCGGCCGCCACCTCGGCGGCCCGCGTGGCCGGGGTGGGCACCAGGATGCCGGCGGCCCCGGCCGCCGCGGCGGCGGCCATGTCGGCGCCGATGTCGCCGACCAGGACGCAGCGGGCCGGCGTGGTGCCGAGCGCCCGGGCGGCCGCGTGCACCAGCCCGGGGGCCGGCTTGCGGCAGGCGCAGCGGTCCGGCTCGCCGTGCGGGCAGATCTGCCAGCAGTCGAAGGGGCCGAGCAGCTCCTCCACCCGGGCGTTGACCCGGCGCAGGTCGTCCGGGGTGAAGCAGCCCCGGGCCAGGCCGGACTGGTTGCTGACGACCGCCAGCCGCAGCCCGGCCGCGCGCAGCCGGTCCAGCGCCTCCCGGGCGCCGGGCACCGGCCGGACCTTCTCCGGGTCGCCGTTGTAGGGCACGTCCTCGATCAGCGTGCCGTCCCGGTCCAGCAGCACCGCGTCGTACAGGCCGGACGGGAACCGGTCAGCACCCGGGTCAACCCGGGCTGACCTGCACTGATCCCGCTCGTGGTCCCGTCGCACGGGCGGCGGGTTCCCGACCCCCCGAGGAGTAAACATCAACTTCGGCGGAGCAGCCTCCGCCGGTGCCGTACGGCCGGCGCGCCCCGCGCTGCCGCCGGCCCGGTCCGGCGTTACCCGCCGCCCCCGAGAAGCTAACCCGGCCGGTCGTTAGCGGAGGTCCGGGCGGGGGTATGGGGTTGCGGTGGCGATTGTGGAGAAAGTGATCGACGCGCCCCCGCAGCAGGTCTTCGACGTGCTCGCCGACGGGTGGACGTACAGCGACTGGGTGGTGGGCACGGTGCACGTCCGGAACGTGGACGACACCTGGCCCCGGGTGGGCAGCAAGCTGCACCACAAGGCCGGCCCGTGGCCGTTCTCGCTCCAGGACACCTCCACCGTGCTGGAGTGCGACGCCCCGCACAAGTTCGTGGTGCGGGCCGGGCTCTGGCCGGCCGGTGAGGCGATCGTGGTGTTCCGGCTCGAACCGCTGCCCGACGGCCGGACGCGGGTCACCATCGGCGAGGACTTCGCCGCCGGGCCGCTGCGCTGGATCCGGAACAAGCTCAACGACCTGGTGCTGCACCAGCGGAACAAGGAGACGTTGACCCGGCTCTCCGACATCGCCACCCGGCAGAAGGCGGACCGGTGACCCAGCGGGTGGTGGTCACCGGGGCGAGCGCGGGCGTGGGGCGCGCGGTGGCCCGGGCGTACGCGGCCCGCGGCGCGCGGCTGGCCCTGCTCGCGCGGGGCGCGGCCGGACTGGCCGCCGCCGAGCGGGACTGCCGCCGGCTGGGCGCCGCCGACGTGCGCACCTACCGGGTGGACGTCGCCGACGCGGGCGCGGTGCAGGGCGCCGCCGACGACGTGGTGCACCACTACGACGGGCTGGACGTCTGGATCAACGACGCGATGGTGTCGGTGTTCGCGCCGGCCTGGGAGATCACCGCCGCCGAGTTCCGCCGGGTCACCGAGGTCAACTACCTGGGCACCGTGCACGGCACGCTGGCCGCGCTGCGCCACATGCGCGCCCAGGGCCGCGGGGCGATCGTGCAGGTGGGCTCGGCGCTGGCCTACCGGGGCATCCCGCTGCAGTCGGCGTACTGCGCGAGCAAGCACGCGGTGCAGGGCTTCAACGACTCGCTCCGGGCCGAACTGCTGCACGACTGCCCCGGCGTGAAGCTGTCCATGGTGCAGCTCCCGGCCGTCAACACCCCCCAGTTCTCCTGGGTACGCACCCGGCTGCCCCGGCACCCGCAGCCGGTGCCGCCGATCTTCGCGCCCGAGGTGGCCGCGCGGGCGGTCGTCTGGGCCGCCGACCGCGGGCCGCGCGAGCTGAATGTGGGCGGCCCGACGTGGCGGGCCCGGCTGGGCAACGTCCTCTTCCCCGGGCTGCTGGACCGGAAGCTGGCGCGGGACGGCTACGACAGCCAGCAGACCGACGCGCCGATCGACCCGGCGACCTGGCGTGACAACCTGGACCGGCCGGGCGACGACGAGCGGGACCGGGGCGCCGAGGGTGTCTTCACCGACTCGGCCCGCCGGCGCTCGGCCGCACTCTGGGTGAGCACGCACAAGCCTGCGGTGTCCGTGCTGGCGATCGGCGGGCTGCTCACGGCGGCCGGCGGCTTGGCCCGCCGGTTACGCTGACCGACCACGCGGGCGACCCCTCCGGAATCCTCCGGGCGGGCGTCTGTGCGGACCGCGCGGAGGGTACTGGCTACCCTCTCAGGTGAACCTGTCGGCCGACCGAGGATGTCCGTGATGATCGAACCCGTGCAGTTGCCCTCCCCGTGGCGCGACGCACGCCTGACCGTCGTCGTTCCGACCTACAACGAGGCGGGCAACCTCCCAGTGCTGGTCGAGCGCCTCCTCGCGCTGCCGCTGCCCGGGTTGAAGGTGCTCGTCGCGGACGACAACTCCCCGGACGGCACCGGGGAGGTCGCCGACAAGTTGGCCATCGAGCACCCGGACCGGGTGCTCGTGGTGCACCGTCCGGGCAAGGAGGGCCTCGGCCGGGCGTACGTGGACGGCATGGGGCGGGCGCTCGACGACGGCGCCGAGTACGTGGCGCAGATGGACGCCGACCTGTCGCACCCGCCGGAGGCGCTGCCCGGCATGCTCGGCGCACTGCTCTCCACCCAGGCCGGCGTGGTCATCGGCTCGCGCTACGTGCCCGGGGGCGAACTGGACGAGAACTGGCCGCTCTACCGGCGTGCGCTCAGCGGCTGGGCCAACCTCTACGTGCACACCCTGCTGCGGGTGCGGATCCGCGACCTGACCGCCGGCTTCAAGATCTGGCGGGCCGACGCGTTGCGCGCCATCGGCCTGGAGCGGGTGCAGTCCAACGGCTACAGCTTCCAGGTGGAGATGCACTACCTGGCCACCAAGCTGGGGCACACGATCCTGGAGGTGCCGATCCGCTTCGAGGAGCGCCGCGAGGGCGCCTCGAAGATGACCACCGCCACCAAGATCGAGAGCGCGCTGATGCCGTTCAAGCTGCGCACCCGGCACCGCAACCTGGACACCTGACCGGCGCTCGCCGTTCGCACGGACACTGGCCTCACGCTGCGTCAATATGACGCAGCGTGAGGCTTTGTCGTCGGCCACCGCGATCTCACACCGCCTTTGCTCTGCAGCCATGACCGCAGCACCCTTCCCACCTGCGCGGCGGGGAACCGCCCGGCCGCCGCGCCGGCCGCCGGCCGACACCCTGCGAAACCGCTGCGTATGCGGCTGCAGAGCAAAGGCGGTGTGGGAGAGATGCTGGCCGGCGGGTGTCGGTCACCATCGGTGACCGGAAGCGAAGAATGCGCCCTGGTCAGCGGTAGACGCTGCGGTGCGCGGCGCCGATCACGCCCGCGTACAGGTCGCCGGTGAGCAGGCGGTCGCGGGCCAGGGCGGCCCGGGCGGCGTTCGCGCCGGGCGCGCCGTGCACCCCACCGCCGGGGTGCGCCGAGGCGCTGGCCAGGTAGAGCCGGTCCACCGGGGTGTCCGCGCGGCCCAGGCCGGGGATCGGCCGCAGGAACAACTGCTGGTACGCGGCCGCGGTGCCGCCGCCCAACGCGCCGCCGACCAGGCTCGGCTCGGCGGCCTCCAGGTCGGCCGGACCGGCCACGTGCCGGCCGACGATCAGCGAGCGGAAGCCCGGGGCGGCCTCCTCCAGCACCTCCTCCATCCGCTCCACGTGTCCGATGACGTCCTCGGCCCGCCAGTGCCGGCGGAACGGCAGGTGGGTGTACGACCACAGCGACTCGGTGCCCGGCGGGGAGTGGCTCGGGTCGGCCACCGACATCTGCCCCACCAGCAGGAACGGGTCCCGGGGCACCTCGCCGCGGGCCAGCGCCCCCGCGTAGGCGGTGAGCCCGTCCAGGTCGGCGCCCAGGTGCACGGTGCCCGCGCCGGCGACGGCCCGGTTCTTCCACGGCACCGGCGCCGAGAGCGCCCAGTCCACCTTGAGCGTGGAGCCGTCCCACCGGAAGTGCGCCAGGTCCTCGACCAGCCGGGGCGGCAGCGCCGCCGGGCCGACCAGGTCCAGGTAGAGCGCCGGGGCGGGGACGTCGGCGAGCACCGCCCGCCGCGCCCGCCAGTCGGTGCCGCCGGCGGTGCGCACACCCATGGCCCGGCCCCGGGCGGTGAGCACCCGGTCGACCCGGGCGCCGTACTCGATGCGGCCGCCCCGCTCGACCAGCCGGGCGACAAGCGCGTCGGTGATCCGCTGCGCGCCGCCCACCGGCACCGGCCAGCCCACCTGCTGGCCGAGCATGGCGAGCAGCCAGCCGTACACGCCGGACCCGGCCTCCTCCGGTGACAGGTCGGTGTGCAGGGCGCAGCCGGCCAGCAGCGCGGGCCCGCCCTCGCCGGCGAAGAGTTCGTCGCCGAGCTTGCGCACCGGCACCACGAGCCGGCGGGCGAGCCGCAGCGCGCCGGAGATCCGGAGCCGGCGCAGGAGGGTCAGCCCGCCGCGCACGGGCGGGAACGGACTCGTGATGGTGTCCAGCATCGGCTCGGCCACCTGGCACCAGTCGGCGTACGCGTGCCGCCACCGGTCGCCGTCGCCGGGGGCGAACGTCTCCAGGGATGCGGCGGTGGCGTCCAGGTCCCGGTTGACCACGGCCGCGCGCCCGTCGGGCAGCAGGTGGGCCAGCACGTCCGGGGCGTGGGTCCAGGTCAGCCCGTGGCGCTCCAGGCCCAGGCCGGCGAGCACCGGCGAGGCGTAGCCGAGGGGATAGAAGGAGCTGTAGAGGTCGCTGAGGTAGCCGGGGGCGGTCACCTCGGCGGAGCGCACCGCCCCGCCGGGGACCTGGGTCGCCTCCAGCACCAGCACGTCCCAGCCCGCATCGGCCAGCAGGTTCGCGGCCACCAGACCGTTGTGCCCGGCCCCGATGACGACGGCGTCCGCGGTGGAAATCATCCGATCCGCCTACCCGGCCGGTTACCGGGCGAAACGCGTTTGCCTCGCCCGGGTCGGGGCATCCACTGCCGCATGTACACGGTTGCGCAGCTCATAGGTGGAGTCTGGGGTGCCGGGGGTTCGGGGGGCGAGCTGGTCGTACACGATCCGGCCGACGGTTCCCCGGTGACCACCGTGCCGGTGTCGACGGCGGACGAGGTGGCCAAGGCCGTCGAGGCGGCCCGGGGTGCCACGGCGGAGTGGGCGGCGACCGCACCGGCGGAACGGGCGGCGGCGCTGTACCGCGCGGCGGACGCGGTCGAGGCCGTCGCCGACGAGCTGGCGCAGGCCACCACGGCGGAGATGGGCAAGCCGCTGGACGACGCGCGCGGTGGCGTGGCGGCGGGCATCGGCACGCTGCGACAGTACGCCGAACTCGGCCCGGTGCGCGGCGGCCGGACCCTGCACGGCGCCCCCTCCGCGCTGGACTTCATGGCCCCCGAGCCGCGCGGCGTGGTCGCCGCGATCACCCCGTGGAACGACCCGGTGGCGGTCTCCTGCGGCCTGCTCGGCGCGGCCCTGGTCACCGGCAACGTGGTGCTCCACAAGCCCAGCGAGCGCACTCCGGCGACCGGCTGGCTGCTGGCCCGGGCCCTGGACTCGGCGCTGCCGGCCGGGGTGCTGTCGCTGCTCACCGGCGGCCCCGAGGTGGGCGCGGCGCTGGCCGCCCAGGAGGTGGACGTGGTCGCCCACGTCGGTTCCACCGCCACCGGCCGGGCGATCGCCGCCGCCGGCGCGCGCACCGGCGCGAAGGTGCTGCTGGAGAACGGCGGCAGCGACCCCCTCGTGGTGGACGCGGACGTCGACCCGGTCTGGGCGGCCGAGCAGGCCGCGCTGGGCTGCTTCGCCAACGCCGGGCAGATCTGCGTCGCGGTGGAGCGGATCTACGTGCACCGGGACGTGGCCGAGGACTTCGTCGACGCGCTGGTGGAGCGGGCCGAGGCGCTCGCCGTGGGCCCCGGCCGGGACCCGGCGACCCAGCTCGGGCCGCTGGTCGACCGGCGGCACCGGGACCACGTGCACGGGCAGGTCACCGCGGCGGTGGCCGAGGGGGCGCGGCTGCGCACCGGCGGCGGCGTGCCGGACGGGCCGGGGGCGTTCTACCCGGCGACGGTGGTCAGCGACTGCCGGCACGAGATGGCGCTGGTCCGTGAGGAAACCTTCGGGCCGGTCGCCCCGGTGGTCGTGGTCGACTCGTTCAGCGAGGGGCTGCGCTGCGCGGCCGACTCCCCGTACGGGCTGGCCGCCACGGTGCTGACCGGCTCGATGAGCCACGCCCACCGGGCCTGGCGGGAGCTGCCGGTGGGCACCGTCAAGGTCAACGCGGTGTTCGGGGGCGCGCCGGGCGGCGCCGCGCAGCCGCGCCGCGGCAGCGGCCAGGGCTTCGGGTACGGCCCGGAGCTGCTCGACGAGTTCAGCACCGTGAAGGCGGTGCACATCGAGGCGCCGGGCGGCGGCCACTGGTGAGCCCACGACGGGAGCCCGGGACCTGCCGGTCCCGGGCTCCCGTGTCGTGGGCGGCCGGTCAGCGGCCGCCGCGGGCCTTGCGGGTGGCGTTGTTGTTGCTCTTCTCGATCGCCTTGACCAGCTCCGGCTTGGTCATCCGGGACCGGCCCGGCACGTCGAGCTTCTTCGCCACCTCCATGAGGTGCTCCTTCTTGGCGTTGGCGTCCACCCCGCCGGCCGTGGGGGCCCGCCGGGCCGGGCCGCCACCGGCCGCCTGCCGGTCGCTCGGGCCCTTGCGCCCCTTCGGCTCCCAGTGGTCGCCGACCTTCTCGAACTCGTGCTTCACGGCGGCGAAGGCGGTGCGGTGCGCCCGCTCCCCCTCGCCGTACGTGTCGACCGCCGAGTCGTGTGTCTTCTCCCAGGTCCGCTGCGCCTTGTCCGGAGAGCGCTTCAGCGTGCTGGGCAGTACCTCGCGCCCGGGCATCTCGTCCTCCTCCGTCTCCGTGGGATCCTCTACCGATTCCCCCACCCGTCCGGGGCAAACCGGCGCCGGTTTCTCGAGTTCGCCCACCGGGTACCGCCCGGGCCACCTGCCGGAGGTGCGCCCGGCGGTGGAGGAGGCGGTCATGACGGCGACGACGGATGCGGCGGCCGGTGGCCGGCAGCGGGCCCGGATCCCCCGCCGCGTGCGCCAGTTGAGCTGGGCCACCTGGCGCGGGGTGCTGTTCCGCGCCGGGCGCAACTTCGTCAAGGACAACTGCGCCGACTGGGCCGCCGCGCTCACCTACTACGGGGTGCTGGCGCTGTTCCCCTCCACCATCGTGGTGGTCGCCCTGGTCGGGCTGGTCTCGGACGGGCCGCGCACCGTGGACACCGTGATCGACCTGGCCCGGGAGATCGGCGCCGGCTCGGTGGTCGGCAACGACGCGTTCGTCAGCGTGGTGCGCGGCGTCGTGGAGCAGCAGGGCCCGGCGAAGGTGCTGCTCAGCTTCGGTCTGCTCGGCGCCCTCTGGTCGGCCTCCGGCTTCATCGGCGCGTTCACCCGGGCCTCCAACGCGATCTACGGCGTCGAGGAGGGGCGGCCCTTCTACCGGCTGCGGCCGATGCAGATCGGGCTCGCCGCGGTGACGCTGGTGCTGTTCGCCGTGGTGGCCCTGGCGCTGATCGTCAGCGGCCCGGTCACCGACTTCGTGGGTGACCGGCTGCACGCCGGCGGGCTCACCCGCCAGGTGTGGACGGTGGCGAAGTGGCCGGTCCTCGCGCTGGTGGCGATGACCCTGCTGTCCCTGCTGTTCTGGATCGCCCCGAACGTGCGGCAGCCCCGGTTCCGCTGGCTCACCCCGGGCGGCGCGCTGGCCCTGCTGGCGTGGGTGCTGGCCTCGTTCGGCTTCGGCCTCTACGTGGCCAACTTCGGCTCGTACGACGTGACCTACGGCAGCCTGGGCGCGGTCATCGCCTTCCTGGTGTGGCTCTACCTGTCCAACTGCGCGCTCATGCTCGGCGTCCAGGTCAACGCCGAGCTCCAGCGGGGCCGGGTGATGCAGGCCGGCGTCGAGGACCCGAGCGAGCCGGTCCTGCCGCCGCGCGCCCCGGCCGACTCCTGACCGGCTTCGCCTGGTTCGGGGGCCGGTGACCGGCTCCACCGGCCGCCGCCGGTTTACCGGCGGCCCCCTCGGGCATGTCTGTCGGCATGGAACGTGGCAGCAGCAAGCACTCACCCAGGCTCGACGAGCAGATGAGCAGCGAGGTGAACGGCCTCGTCCAGGGGCCGGGCACCGGCGGCTCCCGGGTGGAGGAGCACCGCGTGCCGGAACCGGCCGGGGAGGACCAGCCCGAGGCCACCACGGCCCCGGCGGGCGAGCTGCGCACCGGCGCCCCGAAGGGGATGAGTTCGGAGGACGTGGAGGCCCGCAGCCGCCTCGGCCGCTTCATCACGATGTCCGCCCTCCCGGGCGACCGGGAGGCGCTGGTGGCCAACGCCCGGGAGAACGATGCGCCGGACGACATCGTGGCGGCGCTGCAGGGCCTGCCCGAGGGCACCCGGTACCAGACGGTGTCCGAGGTGTGGGCCGCCCTCGGGAACAAGAACGAGACGACGCGCTGGTGAGCGGACCGGCCCACGGTCCGCGAGCAGACACCGGCGGGACAGGAGGAACACTGACATGAGCGGCGTCATGGAACATGTGGACGTGTCCGTCCCGATCCGCACCGCCTACGACCAGTGGACGCAGTTCGAGGAGTTTCCGCACTTCATGGAGGGTGTGCAGGAGGTCCGACAGGTCTCCGACACGATGACCCACTGGACCGTGGAGATCGCCGGCGTGAAGCGCGAGTTCGACGCCGAGATCACCGAGCAGTTGCCCGACGAGCGGGTGGCCTGGCGCTCCACCGAGGGCACCCAGCAGGCCGGTGTGGTGACCTTCCACCGCCTGGACGAGGGGCACACCCGGGTCACGCTGCAGATGGAGTTCGAGCCGCACGGCGTGGTCGAGAAGGCCGGCGACAAGCTGGGCGTGGTCGACCGCCGGACCAAGGGCGACCTGGCGCGGTTCAAGCAGTTCATCGAGCGGCGCGGTCAGGAGACCGGCGCCTGGCGCGGCTCGGTCGACCGGCCGACCCCCTGATCGCCCCCCGTACGCGAACCCCGATGGCCGCCGGTGCTCCGGCGGCCATCGCCGCGTCCGGTGCCGTTTGCGATCATCCGGCCCGGGTACCGCAGGGGAATGACCGACAACGACAGCCACGTGTGGCGCGACGAGGAACGCACTCCCCTGCGCGAGCTGGACCGCGCGCTCGCCGGGTCGAGCCTCGACGGGCAGGCGGACGACGTCACGGGCAACGACGCCGGCGAGGAGTCCGCGTTCGGCCACGGGCCGGAGGCGGTGGACCGGGGCGCCGGCCCGGAGGCCGAGCGGCGGGAGATGACCGACGCAGACCGGGCGTACCGGCCGTCGACCACCGGTCGGACCGGCCCGGACACCATGTGACCCGCCCCGGGGCGCCGGAGTGTGCGCCCCGGGGTTCAGCCGGCCCGGGACCCCGGGACGGCCTGGCGGGCGCCAGCGGCGTGCAGGCCGACGAGCGCCACCGCGAGCGCCACCATCGTCGGCCCGAGCGCCTCGACCGAGACCCGGGCCAGCAGCACCCCCACCGCCGCCGGCACCAGGGCGGCGCCGAGGCCGGCCGCGCCGATCTGCAGGCCGATGGCCCGGTCCGCGTGGTCGCGGCCCACCCGTTCCGGCGTGCTCAGGGTGAGCAGCGGGAACACCGGAGCCGCCGCGAAGCCCACCACCAGCAGGCCGGCGACGGCCACCCAGCCCGGGGCGGGCAGCGCGACGAGCACCGCTCCCCCGGCCATGCCGAGCAGGCTGCCGCGCAGCACCCGGGCGCTGCCCAGCCGCTCCGCCACCACCCTGCACCACCCGCCCCACGAAGAGGCTTCCCCAGTAGCCGGAGACGCAGAGCCCGGCCACCGCCGCGGAGAGCCCTCGCCCCTCGGTGAGCAGCAGGAACGCCCACAGCCCCGTGGACACCTCGATGGCCACGTAGACGGCGAAGGCGGCGCCGCCGAGCCACACGGCCGGCAGCCGCAGGGTCGCGCCGATCGAGGTCCGCCGCGCCGGTCCGGCGCCGGTGGGCTCCCCGGGCACCACCTGCGGTGCGATGGGGTCCGGCGGCAGGGCCGCGCCGGCCGGCGGGCCGGCGCGCCAGAGCCGCACCGTGAGCGCGAAGGCCGCGGCCAGGGCGAGCTGGGCGGCGGCCACCAGGGCGTACCCCCAGCGCCAGCTCAGGCCGGCGCCGAGCACCGCGGTCATGATCAGCGGCCCGATCGCCACGCCGAGCCCGAAGAACGCGTGCATCCAGTTCATGTGCCGGGGTCCGAAGGCGGCGGCCGCGTACGCGTTGAGCCCGGCGTCGATCGCCCCGGAGCCGAGCCCGAGCACCAGCGCGAAGCCGACCATGACGGCGAGCGCGGGCGTGGACGCGTACCCGGTCAGGGCGACGCCGGCCAGCAGGGTGCTGCCGGCGAGCAGCCAGCCGACGCCGAGCCGGGCCAGGGTGAAGCCGGCGAGCACGCTGGAGGTCAGGTAGGCCACCGTGCCGGCGGTGAGCACGACCCCGACCGCCTCGGTTGGCACGCCCAGGTCCAGCCGGATGGAGGGCCAGCCGACCCCGATCAGACCGTCGGGCAGCCCGAGGCTGACGAAGGCCAGGTAGGCCAGGAGCAGCAGGGCCGGGCGGGGCGGAGCGGGGGCCTGGGACACGAGGGCCCATCCTGCCCAGCCGACGCCGGCCCCGGCCCACCGGGGCGGGCCGCCCGTGACGTCACGCTCACCCGAAACGACAAAAAGTAAGATACGGACGGTCGGGAAAACGGACAGCCCATCCAGAATCGGCCGAACGGCTGACGGCGATGCCCCTGCCCCGCGTAAGACTTTCGGGATGCAACAGGGCTCCGGTTTCCTCTCCCAGCGTCAGCGCCGCCTGGCGTGGCTCGGCTTCCTGCTCGCCGCGATCCAGGCTCCCGTCGCCGCCAAGCTGGTCGACGACAGCTCCTGGCTGTTCAGCCTCGTGGTGGCGCTCATGGTGGCGACCGTGATCGTCGCCGACGACGGCGTACGCCGCACGGCGCAGGCCCGCTCCTCCGACTGATCAGCCCTCGGCGGGGCGCGCCTCGTGCCCCGGCCGCCCCGGGCTGCGGCGGCGTTCCTTCATCTCCGCCTCGTAGAGGTGCCGCCGGCCGCCGACCAACTCGTCGCGGGCCTGCCGGTCCAGCTCCCGGAAGAGCGCGTAGTACCCGTCGTCGAAGTCCTCGACGATCTGGAAGGTCCAGCGTCCCGCGATGACGTTGCGGCCCAGCAGGTCCTCCTCGACCCGCGCGGCCAGCTCAGGGTGCCCGGCGGAGCGGAACAGCTCCACGGCGTCGTCGAGCATCAGGTCGGCGTGCCCGATGAGCTGGTGCAGCGAGTAGAGGTGCCCCCGGGCCCGCTCGACGCACTCCAGGGCCTCGCTGAGCTTGCCCAGGGCCTCGACCGTGGCGTCGCTCACGCCGGCCGGCCGGCGGTGCGCCTGGTCCGGTCCGTCCACCTGCTGTCCCATTCCGTTCCTCCGCGGGGTCCCCTGCGCGGTCTGCGCGGTATCCCTTCTGCCCCGCGGCGCGCGGCTCAATCCCGCCGGGCGAGGCCGCCCATCGCCCGGACGACCCGGGCATCGGCCGGTCAGCCGAGGCCGCCCCGCTCCCGGCGGGGCTAGCCTCGGTCACCATGCGTGTGCCGAACAAGCGGGTGGCGACCCGTTCCGCGGCGGTGGCCGCCAGGTCCAGCCTCACCACGCTCACCGCTGCCGTCGGCACCGCCGGCCTCGCCGCGGCCGCCGCCAACCCCGGCCTGCTCGCCGCGGTCGACCAGCACGCCGCCGCCGTCCGCGACAGCCTGCACGGCGACCGCCGCCCGCTGACCGTGGCGACGCTCGCCGGGTACGCCGAGGGTGTGCGGGACGCGGCCCGGGAGCACGGCTGGGAGCCGCCGGTCGAGCCGGTCGACTGGTCCGAGCCGGACTGGCTGCTCACCCGCCTGCTCGCGGTCTGCCTGCTGACCCGCGCGCTGGACCCCCGCGACCTGGCCTGAGACACGGCGGAGGGTGCCCGCGATCGCCCCGCGGACACCCTCGTCGCCCCGTTGTCGCTCAGCCGTTCGGCCGGCGGAACTGCTGGGTCTCGTCACCCACGTTGCCGGACTGGTACGTGCCCTGCGCCCCGGACATCGACGACTGCGGCGTGGCCGGGCTGGGCTGGCCGCCCCGGTCGGCCATCTGCCGCTCGTAGTCGCTGCGACCGGCGCCCTGCGCCTGGCGCTGCTGCTGGAACGCCCGGGACTCCTCGGCGGCCCGGTTGAGCCACCCCTCCCAGCGGTTCTGCATGGGCTTCACCAGACCACCGCCCACGCCGATGATCAGGATGCCGGCGATGGTGCCGAGGAACGCGATGAGCACCGGCGTGGTGACCGTCGTGGCGATGCCCACCTGGTTCAGCGCGGCGATCACGCCGAGCGCCAGGATGAAGACCGCCGTCAGGTCGGCCAGCACCCGGCCGTACGAGAGCCCACCAAGGGCGCCCGAGACCAGGTCCCGCACCGCGTTGGCGATGGCGGCGGCGATGACCACGATGACGATCGCCACGAAGGCCCGTGGCAGCCACGAGACCACGCCGCGGATCAGGTCACTGATCGCGTTGGGTCCCCACACCCCGAAGGCGAACTGCAGGGTGAACAGCAGGACCGCGTAGTAGGCCAGTTTGGCCAGGATGTCGCTGGCGTCGTACCTCGTGCGTTCGAGCGCGCGTTTGATGCCGCCGCGTTCGACGGCTCGGTCGAATCCCACCCGTTCCAGTGCCGCGTCCACGATTTTGAGGACGGCTCGGGCGATGAGCCAGCCCACCACGAGGATCGCGATGAACGCGATGGCCCTCGGGATGAAGAGCAGCACCGACCTCCAGAAATCGGTCAGGGCGTCACCGATGTCGGCCTGCCCGACCGCGAGGGTTTTCGGCATGTTGTCCCTCCTGTCGCGTGAACTGCGCCGCCCGCATACCCGGTCGCGTCGGCAGCACGCCGGGCCAACCCGGGGCAATTTCCCGACATGACCGGCCGAACCATCCCTGACCTGCACTAACACCCGGGATCGGGCCAGTCGGCGGCCGACGCGCGCGCGTGATCGAAACCTGACCGCCAGGCTCCGGTTAGGCTGCGGTCATGCCAGGCACCGTCGGGCGGGTCCCCACGCCATCAGCCCCCACCCCGGGAGCGGGCGCCGGACCGGGCGCGACCGGATCCGGCGCGGCCACCGCCCTGGCCCACCCGTGGGCGGACACGCCACTCGGCCCGCCGGACGGCTGGGATCCGGCCGTCCGCGCCGTGGTCGACCTGGTGCTGGCCTCCCCGGTGCCGATGGCCCTGCTCTACGGCGAGGACCTGGTCCTGCTCTACAACGACGGGTACGCGGAGCTGATCGGCGACCGGCACCCGGCGGCGCTCGGCCGGCCGGCGGCGGAGGTGTTCGCCGACCTCTGGCACGACCCCGGCGCCGGGGAGGTAATCACCCGGGTCTACCGGCGGGGCGAGCCCTACCTGGAGCGGGAGGCGGTGCTGCCGGTCGACCGGCACCATGCCGGTCCCGCCGAGCCGGCGGTGTTCACCCGCGGCTACTCCCCGGTCCGCGACTCCACCGGGCGGATCATCGGCGTGCTCACCGTGGCGGCCCAGACGACCCAGGTGACCCAGCAGTTGCAGAGCCTGAGCGACTTCGCGGCGGCGCTCTCCGGGACCCTCACGCTGGACGACGTCGCCCGGGTCACGCTGCGCTACTGCCTGCACTCCTTCGACGCCGACCGGGTCTCGTTCGTGGTCGACGAGGGCCCCGCCTGGCGGATGGTCCGCCGGGTCCGGGGCGAGCTGCTGGACGAGGCCGACGAGCGGCTGCCGCCGCTGTGGCGGCGGCTCCCCGCCGACTCGGCCGTCCCGATCGCGGTGACCGCGCGCAGCGGCGTGTCGTCCTTCGTCACCGACGGCCAGCCGCTGCGGGACAGCGCGGCGGACCGGCACGACCAGAAGATTCGGGCGATCGCCTCGCTGCCGCTGCGTTCGACCGTCATCCGCGGCGCGCTGACCGTCGGCTACCAGGCCACGCACCCCTGGTCGCCGGCGGAACGGGCGCTGCTCGCCGCCTCGGCGGAGCTGGTCGGCCAGGCCGCCGAGCGGGCCCGCCGCTTCGAGACCCAGCACGGCACCGCCCAGCTGCTGCAGCGCAGCATGCTTCCGGAGCAGCTGCCCGACCTGCCCCGGCTGCGGATCGCCGCCCGCTACGACCCGGGCGTCGACGGCAACGCCGCCGGTGGCGACTTCTACGACGCGTTCGTGCTGCCCACCGGCGCGCTGGGTGTGGTGCTGGGTGACGTGGCCGGGCACGACGTGCAGGCCGCCGCCCGGATGGGCCAGGTCCGCGCGGCGCTGCGCGCGCTGGCCCTCTCCGATCCCCGGCCGGACGCGGTGCTCGGCGGCCTGGACCGGCTGGTCGCCAGCCTGGGCACCGAGGGGGGCACCCACGAGCTCTTCGTGACCGTGGTGTTCGGGGTCATCGAGGCCGATCGCGAGCGGGTCACCCTGGCCAGCGCGGGCCATCCCGCGCCGCTGATCCGGCGCTGCCCCGCTGAGGGCGACCCGGTCGCCGAGTACGTCGAGGTGCCGCCCGCGCCGCCGCTGGGTCTGGGCGGCCGGCCGCGGACGGTCACCGTGCCGTTCCGCCCCGGCGACACCCTGCTGCTGTTCAGCGACGGGGTGGTCGAGCGGCGCTGGCAGGACCTCACCGCCGGCCTGACCGGGCTGGGCGCCGCGGTGACCGCCGCGAGCAGCGGCGACCCGCGGGCGCTCTGCGCGGTGGCGACCGCCGCCGTTCCGGGTGCCACCGAGGACGACGTGGCCGTGCTGGCCGTGGAGCACGCGGTCAAGCCGAGCCGGTCGGCCGGCATGGAGGTGCCGGCCGAGCCGACCGCGCCGAGCCGGGTCCGGCACTGGCTGACCGCCCAGCTCACCGACTGGCAGGTGCCCGAGGCGGTGGTCGGCGCGGCGGTGCTCTGCACCAGCGAGCTGACCACCAACGCCCTGCTGCACGCCGGCACCGCCGCCCGGGTCGAGATCGACCTGAGCCCGGAGCGCCTGCTGGTCTCGGTCGCCGACTCGGGCACCCGCGGGCAGGTGACCCGGGCGCAGACCGACACGCTGAGCAGCCGGGGCCGCGGCCTGGGGCTGATCGAGGAGCTGAGCGACGCCTGGGGCACCGACCCCACGGTGCGCGGTTCGACGGTCTGGTTCGAAATCCTCATCCCGGCCGGGTGAGTCGCGCGTCGGGGGCGACCCGGACGGGTAGGAGAGTGCCATGCCTGACGACAACCGCTGCGGCGTCCTCTTCGACGTGGACGGCACCCTGGTCGACACCACGTACCTGCACACGGTGAGCTGGTGGGAGGCACTCCGCCAGGGCGATCACCGGGTGCCGATGGCGCGGATCCACCGGGCCATCGGGATGGGTTCGGACAAGCTCCTCGACCACCTGCTCGGCGCGGAGCGGGACCGGGACGCGGACGGCAAGCTGCGCGACACGCACGACGCCCTGTACGCCGAGTACTGGGAGCGGCTCGTGCCGCTGCCCCGGGCGGTGGACCTGCTGCGTGCCTGCGCGGCCCGCGGGCTGCGGGTGGTGCTGGCCACCTCGGCGGCCGAGCACGAGGTGGCCGCCCTGCGGGCCGCCCTCGACGCCGACGACGTGATCGACGCGGTGACCTCCTCGGCGGACGCGCAGGAGAGCAAGCCGGCGCCGGACATCCTGGAGGCCGCACTGGCCCAGTCGGGGCTGGCCGCCGAGCGGGTCGTGTTCGTCGGCGACTCGGTCTGGGACGTCGCCGCCGCCGGCAAGCTGGACGTGCCCTGCATCGGTCTGACCTGCGGGGGCACCAGCCGCGGCGAGCTGGCGGGCTCGGGCGCGGTAGCCGTCTACGACGACCCGGCCGCGCTGCTGGACGGCCTCGCCGACAGCGCGATCGCCGCCCTCACCGATCCGGCGAGGTCGGTTCGCGCCCCGCGCCGCGCCGGTGACACGGTGACCGGGCCCACCGGTGAGAAGACGGACACGGAGGTATAGCGGGGACCGCTTCGGGGCACTGGTGACCACCTGCCCGCACCGTGGGCGGCGGAAGGGTGGATGCCGTGGAACCGGTCGATGTCGCGTTCGCCCTGCTGGGCGTCGGTGCGCTGCTGGCAGGAATCCTGCCCCGGGTGCTGGAGCGCCGGCCGCTGTCGATGCCGATCGCGTTCCTCGGCCTCGGCATGCTGGTCTTCGTGCTGCCCACCGGGCTGCCGACCCCGGACCCGCTGCGCTGGCCGGAGCTGACGACGCACCTCACCGAGGTCGGCGTGATCGTCGCGCTGATGGGCGCCGGCCTCAAGATCGACCGGCCGTTGAGCTGGGCGCGCTGGTCGTCGACCTGGCGGCTGCTGGCCGTCGCCATGCCGCTGTGCATCGCCGCCGTGGCGGTGCTCGGCTGGTGGTGGGCCGGCCTGGTGCCGGCCGCGGCGCTGCTGCTGGGGGCCGCGCTCGCCCCGACCGACCCGGTGCTCGCCTCCGACGTGCAGGTGGGCGAGCCGACCGACGTGGAGGACTCGGAGGACGAGGTGCGCTTCGCGCTCACCTCGGAGGCGGGGCTGAACGACGGCCTGGCCTTCCCCTTCGTCTACGCGGCCATCGCGATCGCCACCACCAGCCTCGCCCCGGCGGACTGGCTGGCCCACTGGCTCGCCGTCGACGTGCTCTACAAGCTCGCCGTCGGGGTGGGCGGCGGGCTGCTCGTCGGCTGGCTGCTCGGCAAGCTCTTCTTCCGGGCCCCGAGCCACCTGCGGCTGGCCCGGCACGCCGAGGGTTTCCTCGCCCTCGCCGCGACCTTCCTGGCGTACGGGCTGGTCGAGGTGGTCGGCGGGTACGGCTTCCTGGCCGTCTTCGTGGCCGCCCGGGCGATCCGCGCGGCGGAACGCACCCACGAGTTCCACTCCGTGCTGCACGACTTCGCCGAGCAGGTCGAGCGGCTGCTCACCGTGCTGTTGCTGCTGCTCTTCGGCGGCGCGGTGATCGGCGGGCTGCTCGCCCCGCTGACCTGGCCGGCGGCCCTGGTCGGGCTGGCCCTCGTGTTCGTGATCCGGCCGCTGGCCGGCTGGCTGTCGCTGCGCGGCGCGCCGGGCCGCCCGGCGGAGCACTGGGTGATCTCGCTGTTCGGCATCCGCGGTGTGGGCTCGTTCTACTACCTGGCGTACGCCACCAGCAAGACGGAGTTTCCGCAGGCCGAGCTGGTCTGGGCCACGGTCGGCCTGGTGGTGGTGGTCTCCGTCGTGGTGCACGGGATCGCGGCCACGCCGGTCATGCAGCTGCTGGACCGGGCCGGCGAGCGGACCCGGGACGCCTCAGATGGGGGCCGGGCGGACGAACCCGCCCTGGACGGCGTCCGGGGCTGACCGGGGCGCCGGCACCGGCCGGGGGGCCGGCAGCTCCAGGTGCAGCCGCACGGTGGTCACCCCGTCGGCGACGTGCACGTCCACCAGGTCGCAGAGCCGGTGCACGAGCAGCAGCCCCCGGCCGCGCACGCCGGTCACCGGCGGCGGGATCCGGCCGGCCAGCGGATCGGCCAGCTCGCCCGGGCCGCTCACCTCGCAGACGAGGTCGCCGGCGGCGGCCCAGCACCGCGCGATGGCCGGCCCGGCGCCGTGGGTGAGCGCGTTGGAGGCCAGCTCGGTGACGGCGATGCGCAGGTCGTCGACCCGTTCCGCGGCGAGCCCGGCGGCCTCGGCGACCGTGGCCACCGCCGCGCGCAGCGCCCCGAGGCCCTCCGGCCGGACCGGCTCGACGCGCACGCCGGGCTCGCCGCGGAGCGGGTCGACGACCTGCGCATC
>NZ_WBKT01000032.1 GCF_008868175.1 Micromonospora sp. AMSO31t | reverse complement strand
CGCCGACGGCGCGGCGGGGCGGGGAGCGTCCGCGCCGCCGGCCGCCAGCGCGATCGGCGCGCCGATCAGCACGGCGGCCACCACGCCCGCCGCGCCGAGCGTCACCGTGGTCCGCCGGCGGTTCCGGAACCGGCGCTCCGCCGGGGTCAACTGGTCCTGCACTCTGGGTGCCTCCTCGGCAAGGTCGGAGAGGGTGGTGCGGATGAGGTCCTCGAAGGGCGTGGTCACCGCCGTACCTCCAGGAGTTCGACGTCCGGCATGAGCTGGCGCAGCCGTGTCACCGCCCGGTGGGTCCGGCTGCGCACCGTGCCGACCGTGCAGCCCAGCGCCTCGGCGACCTGGGTCTCGGTGAGGTCCTCGTAGTAGCGCAGGACCAGCACCGTGCGCTGGGCCGGCGGCAGCAGCCGCAGCGCCGCCCGCATCGCCAGGCGTACGTCGATGCCGCCGCTGGGGTCCGGCTGGACCGCCTCGGCGGCCCCGGTGAGCGCCGTCTCCCGGCGTCGCCGCAGCCGCCGCCACCAGCTCACCTGCTCCCGGTACATGACCGTGCGGAGGTAGCCCTCCGGGTCGGCGTGCCGCAGCGTCCGCCACCTCGGGATGGTCTTGGCCAGCGCCGACTGGAACAGGTCCTCGGCCGCGTGCCGGTCGCCGGTGAGCAGGTACGCGACGCGCATCAGCGCCGGCGTGCGGCTGGTCACGAACTCGGCCAGCCGGGCCCGGTCGTCCTCGTCCACCCACCCTCCCGCTCGTCGTCGTCACCAATACAGACGCCCCAGCTCACGCCAGCTATCCCTGGCGTGGCAACGGATTCCGGCGACGAAAGTGTCGGTAGTGGTCGGTACCGTCGCGCCACCAACTCAAGAAAAGGTGCGGGGCATGGCGAGCGTGGCCGGGCGGGGTGTCCGCTGATGCGGTCGGGGCGGGCACGGCTGGACGCGGCGGTGGTGCAGGGCTTCTACGACCGGATGCGGGTGGTGGCCCCGGCCGCGTACGGGGCGATCGAGCGGGACCGGGCCGACGACCCGGGGCGGGCCTTCGCCGACACCGCGTGCGGCCGGTTGGTCAGCTCCCTCGACGCGCCCGGGCTGCGCGCGCTCGGCATGTGGGCCCACCACTGGTGCATGCGCTTCTACGACGACGACACGCGGGTCGGCCTGCGGCTGGTCCGGGAGCTCGCCGGCCGGGCCGGGCTGGGCTGGACGGTCGACGAGGTGCGCTGGCTGTTGGACCAGTCGCACGCGGCCGCGCCGTCCGCGGCGCACCGGTTCACCCTGCCGCTCGCGGCGGCGGCGGAACTGCCGTCCGGGGCGCTGCCCGAGGGCGTGGCCGCCGACGTCCCGCTCGACGACTGGCGCCGCCTGCGCGCCGGCTGACGGGCGCCTCCACCGGCCGCGGCCGCCCCGGTGAGCTGACCCGGCAGCGCCGGCTGGCCGCCCCGCTCGCCCGGCGTGGTCCGTCCGGAAAGCTGGCCGAGCACCATGGCGGCGACGGCCACCGCGAAGCCGGCGAGCTGGGTCGGGTTGAGCGCCTGCCCCAGCGCCAGCCAGCCGAGGGTCGCGGCGGTCAGCGGGCTGAGCGCGCCGAGCACCGACACCCGGGTCACCGGCAGCCGGGCCGCGCCCCGGAACCACAGCGCGTACGCCAGCGCGGTGCCGACCAGCCCGAGCCACGCGTACCCGAGCAGGGCCGGCCCGTCCGGCGCGGGCGGCGCGCCCTCGACGGCGGCAGCGACCGGCACGATCAGCAGGCCGCCGGCGACGAGCTGCCAGCTGGTCGCGGCGAGGGTGCCCACCCCGGGCGGCCGGCCCCAGCGGCGGGTGAGCACCAGGCCGGCGGCCATGGCCGCGGTGCCGGCCAGGCCGGCGGCGACGCCCAGGGGGTCGAGGCCGGCGCCGGGCCGCAGCACCACGAGGGCGACCCCGGCCGGGGCGGCCAGCGCGGGCGAGCAGCGCCGGCCGGCCGGGTCGGTCCCGGAGCAGGGCGACGGTGAGCGCGGCGACCAGCAGTGGCTGGGCGGCCCCGAGCACGGCCGCGGTGCCGCCGGGCAGCCGGTACGCGGCGACGAAGAGCAGTGGGAAGAACGCGCCGATGTTGAGCGCGCCGAGCAGGGCGGCCCGCCCCCACCAGATGCCGCGTGGCAGCCGGCGGGTCAGCGCGAGCAGCAGGAGGCCGGCTGGCAGGGCGCGGATCGTGCCGGACCAGAGCGGCCGGCCGGCGGGCAGCAGCTCGGCCGTGACCAGGTAGGTGGTGCCCCAGACGGTCGGGGCGACGGCGGTGAGCGCGATGTCGGTCCAGCGGCGGGTCACGACGGATCCCCTTTCCTCGGTGCTAAGTAGCTTAGCGCTAAGCTAGTCAGTGCCGAGGGAAAGCGGAAGTGCGAGGTGGGGCACAATCGACAGCCGTGGCAACGGACGACGTGGACCTGATCGTCGAGCAGTGGCGCCGGGAGCGGGCCGGCATGCGGCCCGAGCCGATGGCCGTCTTCGGCCGCATCTACCGGCTGGCCCGGCTGGTCGGCGACCGCCAGGAGAAGGTGTACGCCGGCTGGGGCATCGGCCGGGGCGACTTCGACGTGCTCGCCGCGCTGCGCCGGTCCGGCACGCCGTACACCCTGGCGCCGAAGGCGCTCGCGGCCGCGCTGATGCTCACCTCCGGCGGGATGACCGGCCGGCTCGACCGGTTGGAGCGGGCCGGGCTGGTCCGGCGCTCGCCCGACCCGGCCGACCGGCGGGCCCTGCGGGTCAGTCTCACCGACGCCGGCCGCCGGGTGGTCGAGGAGTCGGCCGAGGCCGGGCTGGAGGTGCAGCGGCGGGTCCTCGACGCGCTGCCCCCCGCTGACCAGGACCGGCTCGCCGATCTGCTGCGCACGCTGCTCGCCGCGGTCGAGGCGGATCGGGCAGGATGATCTCCATCAGCACCGACCGGAAGGACGGCCATGCCCGCCAGTGAACCGACCATCGTCGCCAGCAGCATGGGTTTCTTCAGCCGGCACCGCGGCCCGTGGGACGCCCGGCCCAGCCAGCTCTTCGACCTGATGGCCGAGCTGGCGCAGGCCGGCGAGGCGCCCCGGGTCTGCTACCTCAACCAGGCGGTCGGCGACCAGCCCACCTCGTTCACCGTCTTCTACGGCGCGTTCGCCGGCACCCGATTCCGCCCCTCCCACCTGGCGCTCTACCCGATGCCCAACGTCGAGGACATCCGCGCCCACCTGCTCGGCCAGGACATCATCTGGGTCGGCGGCGGCAGCGTGGCCAACCTCTGCGCGGTGTGGCGGGCGCACGGCCTGCCGGACATCCTGCGCGAGTGCTGGGAGGCCGGCGTGGTGCTGGGCGGGGTCTCCGCCGGGTCGATCTGCTGGCACCTCGGTGGCGCCACCGACAGCTACGGCCCCACCCTGCGCCCCTTCACGGACGGGCTCGGCTGGCTCCCGTACGGCAACGGCGTGCACTACGACAGCGAGGACCAGCGCCGGCCGCTCATGCACCGGCTCGTCGCCGACGGCACGCTGCCGACCAGCCACTGCACCGACGACGGGGTCGGGCTGATCTACCGGGGCACGCGGCTGGCCGAGGCCGTGGCCGACCGGGAGGGCGTGGCCGCGTACGAGCTGGCCCGCGCCGAGGACGGCACCGTGCGGGAGACCCGGATCGAGCCCCGGCTGCTGCCCGCCCGGCCCGCCTGACCGGTTCCCGCCGCCAACCGCGTAAGCTGGCTCGTCGTGAGTCTCACCATCGGCATCGTCGGCCTGCCCAACGTGGGCAAGAGCACCCTGTTCAACGCGCTGACCAAGAACGACGTGCTCGCGGCGAACTACCCGTTCGCCACCATCGAGCCGAACGTCGGCGTGGTCGGGCTCCCCGACGAGCGGCTCGCCACGCTCGCCGAGATCTTCTCCTCGCAGAAGGTGCTGCCGGCGCCGGTCTCGTTCGTCGACATCGCCGGCCTGGTCCGGGGCGCCTCCAAGGGGCAGGGCCGGGGCAACGCGTTCCTGGCCAACATCCGCGACGCCTCGGCGATCTGCCAGGTCGTGCGGGCCTTCTCCGACCCCAACGTGGTGCACGTCGACGGCAAGGTCTCCCCGGCCGACGACATCGAGACGATCAACACCGAGCTGATCCTGGCCGACATCCAGACGCTGGAGAAGGCGCTGCCCCGGCTGGAGAAGGAGGCCAAGCTCCGCAAGGACCGGGCCGCCGCCGTCGAGGCCGCCAAGAAGGCCGTCGAGGTCCTCGACGGCGGCACCACCCTGTACGCGGGCGCCGCCGCCGCCAAGATCGAGCTGGAACACCTTCGCGAGCTGCACCTGCTCACCACGAAGCCGTTCCTCTACGTCTTCAACGTCGACGAGGCCGAGCTGGGCAACGCCGAGTTCCTCGACGAGCTGCGCGGCCTGGTCGCCCCGGCCGAGGCGGTCTTCATGGACGCCAAGATCGAGTCGGAGCTGGTGGACCTGCCCGAGGAGGAGGCCCGCGAGCTGCTGGAGTCGATCGGGCAGTCCGAGCCGGGGCTGGACCAGCTCGTCCGGGTGGGCTTCCGCACGCTGGGGCTCCAGACGTACCTGACGGCCGGCCCGAAGGAGGCGCGGGCCTGGACCGTCCCGGTCGGCGCCACCGCGCCGGAGGCCGCCGGGGTCATCCACAGCGACTTCCAGCGCGGCTTCATCAAGGCCGAGGTGGTCTCCTACGCCGACCTGGTCGAGGCCGGATCGATGGCGGCGGCGAAGGCCGCCGGCAAGGTCCGGATCGAGGGCAAGGAGTACGTCATGCAGGACGGCGACGTGGTGGAGTTCCGCTTCAACGTCTGAATCCGGCGCGTTCCCGCAGGTCAGAAGAGTGTGCCCTCGCTCTGGGGCACACCGGGGGCACAACCCCACGCCTCATCGACCGCCCGACGGGTGCGCTCCTCCGAGTCCGGCATCAGGTGCCCGTACGTTGACAGGACCAGGGTCGCGTTCTCGTGCCCCAGCCGTTCGGCGACCGTGATGACCGACTCGCCCTGCATCAGCAGGACCGAGGCGTAGTGGTGGCGCAGGTCGTGGGTCGTGATGCTGTCCGGCAGGCCGGCTTTCCGGACGGCCGCGCCGAACGTGAGACGAGGACGTGGCGCTGGCGAGGGCACGGCAAGTAGGTGCGGCAGGGCGCGCGGCGGGTGTGGGCGCGCTGGCCCTCGCGGCCCTCATGATGGCGGGCGGCTGCTCGGGAGCGGCAAACACTGCGGAAGAGGCGTCGCGGCCACGCACAGCGTCGCCGTCTCCAGCTGCGGCGATACGTGTCGTTAAGCCGGAGAAGCTGCTCAGCGGCTGGCCGGAGTCGACAAGCGGGACGTTGCGCGATCAGGCCCAGCACAACACAGACACCTTCAAGCCGTTCCTCGACGGTGAGGCAACCAGCGAGGTCGGCGCCGCCTACGCCCTCCTCGATAACAGCACCACCATCCTTGTCAGCGGGGTGTCCGGCAAGGTCACGGATCCCAAGGGAAGCCTGGACAAGATCTTCGCCGCTCTGCCGAAACTGTCCGATATCCAGCCCATCCGACCAGGGCCGATGGGCGGCGAGGCTCGCTGCGGCAAGGGTGAGACCCAGGACGTCAAGGTCCACGTCTGTGCATGGGCAGACAACCGCACCATCGGCATGGTGACCCAACTCGGCTCGTCAGCTTTTTCACCGAACAAATTCGTGCAGGCTCGATCCCAGATCGAGCGGCCACTCACCTAGCGAGTCTGGCGGTTGGACTCCTGCCGAAGCGCCTCCGTGAGGTCCCGCCACGTGCCGGCCGAGGTCTTCATCATCCGGTCGACCATCGACCGGGCAGATGCTTCGTCGCGGAAGTCGTACGACACCTCTTGCCCTTCGTCGCCGCCGATGCGGCCGCGGACTCGCCAGAGCCGGCCGTCGGAGAGCAGTCAGATGTCACGCTGGGCCATGCGGCCCCAAGACCCGTTCCACCAGCGCCCGTGTACCTCCACCAGGGCAGCCTACTCGTACAGGTGTACGACCGGCCGGCTGTCGGCGATGTCGAGTCTCAGGACCTGCGTGACAGATCGATCTCAGGACCCGGTTTACACCGCGCTAGGCGATCTTGCGGTTCTGTTACGAGGTCTTCGTCTCGGCGTGAGGCAGCGGTAGGTCGATCTTCGCCGGCGCCCCGTCCGGAGACGTGAAGTCGAGTGTCAGGCGACGCGCCGTCGCTGGCGGTGGTGGCCGAAACCCCCAGTGCAGCGCCCACTCAGTCCCCATGCCTCCAAGCTGACCGGAGATCAGGCGATAGGGCGTGCCGACATCATCGGAGACCGCGAGAGAGATCCTCTTGAACTGTTCGGCGGGCCACGGCGGCGGCGGGGCGCCGTGCTCGGCTCGCTCCTCCCACTGCTGATACGAGGCCAGATAGTGTCTGAGCGCTGTCTCCCGAGGTGGGCCGGGCTCAGCGTCGAGCCTCACCTCGATGTGGTTGGCCACGCTCACCTGAACAAGTTCTGCGCGCACCCCAGCGACCCGACCCACGAGCACCGGGCGCGCAAGTGGCAACCGGATTCGCGGGACCTGGCGAACCGTCACGAGGTAGACGTGGTCAGAATCGTGGTAGTCGACATGGAAGGTCCCGTTGTCAAGCCGGTCGACAGAGCCAGCGCGAGGCACGGACTCCGAACCAGGTGGCCGGAAGAGCGCTCTGATCACGTCTTCGAGGTCCGTCATGCCCGACACGTTAGCCACCGTCATTCCCGGAGACTCTGCGGAACGCTTGTCACGCAGGTCCCGATACCGATCTGTCACGCAGGCCCCGAGACTGGGCAGCCGGCTGCCGGCGAGGTTGTTTAAATTTCTGTACGTCTCCAAGGCGGCCCGTAACGGGCCGCACGCGCCGCCGCCTGGGCGCGCGCCGGCCGCTGCCGCTGTCGCTCTGCGGCCGTCACGCCTGACGCCCGGCGGCTGGCGCGGAGGGCGGGAAGCCCGGTGGGCCGCCGCAGAACGACAGGACCGTTGATTGGTGAGGAGTGGGCCGGCAGCCGGCCGGGCCGCGCGGCCACGAGCCCGCGCGGCGTAGGGGAGCGCACGCCGGCCGCGTAGGCGAGCTGGCGGCGATCGCGGGGTTGCGGCTACTGCGCCTCCGGCGGGGGCGCTCGGGCTCCGAGATGGCTGCAAGCCCGTCGGCGAGTTGCGGTCCGTGGGTGGTTGCGCAAACCATCCCGCCAGCCGACGACCCGGGCGAGCCGAGCACACCACCGCCCGACCCGCCAGCGTCCGTCCGTGCGTCAAGGCCGCCTTGACATGGCGGGGCGGGCGGCGGCCCGCTCCCAGGAGGGCGGGTCGACGGCAGACGGGATGGCAACACCGCTCCGGGCTGCTGCCGCCGGTTAAAGCAGGGTGGCTGTGTCTGTCAAAGGCAGGACTGTTCTTGTGAATGTTGCAGAGACCTCCACCAGTGGCATTACCGCAGCGCTGGCCATTCTTCTTCCGGGCACCGCACTGCACTGCGGGATCGTGGACGTGGCACAGCCCCGACGGGCGCGGGTTGATGGGACATGGCTCGCCGCTGCGGGTGGTTGCGCGGCAGTGGGAAGCCGCAGGTGGTTCGGGTGCCGCCGCAGCAACGGCCGCGTCTCCCTCGGCGCGGGAATAAAGGAGACGGCCGGCGACGCGGCGGCGGGTGGTGGAGATGTCGACCAGGGCGACCGGATGGGGCACGATCCAGGTTCGAGGGCTACCCCAACGAACCCAGACTGCGACAGCTCCCGCGTCGGCTTCGCAAAGCAGTTTGCGCGACGACCACTGCTTGTCGGATCTGTCGATCTCGACGGCGATCGGTGGGGCTCCTAGGCGCTCACAGACAACGTCGAGGTAGCCGGGCCGATCTGGATGGGAACCGGGCAGGCCCGCGATGCTCGGTACTTCCCGTCGGACGCGCCAACCGTGTGCAACGCCCCAGTCCACGACGCCTCTCATCAGTGCCGCGGTCACTCGTGGTGCTGACCAGTCAGTGAAGGCGAGGGGCCTGAGCCACTTGGTCAGGGATTCGGCTGCCCGTGACGAGCGAAGCGCCAGATCCATAGAAAGAGACTAGCGTCTCTGTGTGACGGAACGGCTACTGCCGGATCTACCCTGTGACTGGGCATAGCCGGTGGCAACGCGAGGGGGTCCAGTGGTGGGATGGATGCAGTGGTTGATCGCGGTGGGGCTGGTCATTTTCGTTGGTTGGGGCATCGTCTTCTGGATCATGCAGCGTCGTGCGGGGAGCCACAAGGCACATTACTCAGATGGTTGCGCGAAGCCCCTGGTTGAGCAGGGGTACCGCACCGACGGGTCTCGGAAGAACATCCTTCCGCGACCCGGGGATGGCGAGGTCGACGACCTGGAGCACCTTCTCGAACATCGGAGGGAGCGCGGGTGAGTCACTAGGCCGCTAGGAAGTCCGATTCCCTCCCCTAGAACGTCGGCATGGCTTAGATTTTTGACGACCTTGTGCTGAACAGCAACAAGCAACGACGAGCGTGGGGCACACGACGCTGTCAACGTCGTTAACCAGCCGCGAACGGCTGGCAGGCTGAGACACCGCATGAGCAGGCGCTGAGGGTTGTTTCGCTGATGGCGGGACAGCAGCTCTTAGTTCCGCCAGAACGTCTGACGACGTTCAGCCCTGGGCCGCCAGGTCGGCGAGGAGCGCGGTAACCCTGCTCTTGATGTCGTCGCGGACTTGGCGGACGACGTCGATGGGTTGGCCGGCGGGGTCGGTGAGTTTCCAGTCTTCGTAGCGTTTGCCGGGGAAGACGGGGCAGGCGTCGCCGCAGCCCATGGTGATGATGACGTCGCTGGCTTCGGCGGTGTCCCAGGTGAGTCGGGCCGGGGTCTGGTCGGTGATGTCGATGCCGACTTCGCGCATGGCCTCGACGGCGACGGGGTTGATTTGGTCGGCGGGTTCGGAGCCTGCGGAGCGGACTTCGATGGTGTCGCCGGCGAGGTGGCGTAGCCAGCCGGCGGCCATTTGGGAGCGGCCGGCGTTGTGGACGCAGACGAACAGGACGGTGGGCTTGTCGCTCATCGGTGGGTTCCTGTCAGGTGATGGTGGGGCTGCGGCGTTCGATGAGGGTGACGTCGCGCCAGGTGCCGTGGTGGCGGCCGATGCGTTCGCGGGTGCCGACGGTGCGGAAGCCGCAGGCGGTGTGCAGGGCCAGGCTGGCGGTGTTGTCGGGGAACACGCCGGACTGGATGGTCCAGATGCCGGCCTGCTCCGTGGAGGCGATCAGGGCGTCGAGCAGGAGTCGACCGACTCCCAAGCCGCGGGCGTCGGGGTGGACGTAGACGGAGTGCTCCACCACCCCGGCGTAGACGCACCGGTCGGAGACAGCGGAGCAGGCGACCCAACCGAGGACGCGGCCGGTGGCGTCGACGGCCACCCAGCGGTGGTCAGGCAGCCGGGTCGACGCGAACTGCTCCCAGGTGGGCGGCTCGGTTTCGAAGGTGGCGTGGCCCGTAGCGATACCGAGCCGGTAGATGTCCAGCACGGCGTCAGCGTGCTGCTCGCCCATTGCGGTGATGGTGACGCCGCTGGTCGGGGCGGGAGCGGTCATCGCTTCTCCTCGGCAAGCTGCGGCACGACCACGGCGTCGGCGGTGTCGGCGGCGTGCGGGTACCAGGCGGCGAGGGCGGCGACGGCGACCACGCCGCCGACGAGCTGGGCGGCGACGAAGCCGGGCACCGAGGTGGGGGCGATGCCGGCGAAGGTGTCGGTGAAAGCCCGGCCGATGGTGACGGCAGGGTTGGCGAACGAGGTCGACGAGGTGAACCAGTAGGCCGCGCCGATGTAGGCGCCCACGGCGGCGGGGGCGGCGGCGGTGCGGCCGGAGCGGGCGAGGGCGAAGACCAGGACGACCAGGCCGGCGGTGGCGACCACCTCAGCCAGCCACAGGTTCCCCCCGGTCCTGCCGGTGCGGGACCAGGCAACAGCCGGGAGGCCGAACATCAGATCGGCCAGGACAGCCCCGGTGATGGCTCCGCCGGTCTGGGCGGCGGTGTAGGCGGCGAGGTCGCGGCCGGTCAGGCCGGTGCCGGAGCGACGACCGAGCCACCAGTCGACGCCGGAGACGACGGGGTTGAAGTGCGCGCCGGATACCGGCCCGAAGGTCAGGATCAGCGCGCCCAGCGCGAGGGCCGTAGCGATCGCGTTTTCCAGCAGTTGCAGGCCGACGTCGGTGGGGGAGAGCCGGGCGGCGGCGATGCCGGAGCCGACCACGGCGGCGACCAGGAGGGCGGTGCCGGCGAACTCCGCCGAGGCCCGCCGGGGCAGGGCGAGGCTCACGCGGCGGCGGCCGGAGCGGCCGAGATGTCCAGCAGAGCCCCGAGCTGGCGAAACGCTTCCGGCTTGACCCGGTACCAGACCCAGGTGCCGCGCCGCTCCGAGTCGACCAGGCCAGCCTCGCGCAGCACCTTGAGGTGGTGGGAGATGGTCGGCCCGGACAGGTCGAACGCCGGGGTCAGGTCGCAGACGCACATCTCCGGTACCGAGGCGATCATCGACATCAGCCGCAGCCGGACCGGGTCACCCAGGGCCTTGAACAGCGGCGCGACCACCGCAGCCTGCTCGGGGTCCATCGGGCGGACCGCGATGGGGGAGCAGCAGGCGACCGCGTTGAGGTCCACCACCGGCAGCTCTTGTTTCGACATGCCTCTAGCTTGACAGAACTCAAAACAGGGTGCAACGTAGGTCTTGCTTCGAAGAACATCTAGGCAAGGGCGAAGCCATGATCAAGCTGTTCCGGCAGCGTCGTACCACGCGGAACCAGGGCGTCACGTTCTGCGAGCCCTGCGGCCAGGTGTGCACCGCGGCATGCCGCGCCGACGCCCGCTACGAGCGCAACCGCATCGCCGCTCTCACCTACATCGTCCGCTGAACCTGTCAGGAGGAATGACCATGTCCCGTGTCCAGCTCGCCCTGCGCGTGTCCGACCTCGAAGGCTCCGTGGCCTTCTACTCGAAGCTGTTCAACGTCGAGCCGGCCAAGCGTCGCCCCGGCTACGCCAACTTCGCCGTCGAGAATCCGCCGCTGAAGCTCGTGCTCCTAGAGGGTGAGGCCGACCAGCCCACCGTGATGGACCACCTGGGCGTCGAGGTGTTCAGCGCCGACGAGGTCAACGCCGCGACCAAGCGCCTCACGGACTCCGGCCTCATCACCCTGGAGGAGAACGACACCGAGTGCTGCTACGCACTCCAGGACAAGGTCTGGGTGCGCGGCCCCGGCAACGAGCCGTGGGAGGTCTACACCGTCAAGGCCGACTCCGGGCGGCTCCAGAAGGCCACCGAGAGTGCCTGCTGCACCCCGGCCGCCGAGAAGGAGCCGGCCACCAGCGGGGCGGCCGCGAGCTGCTGCTGATCGTTACGCCCTCGCGCGCCCGTCCTCGATCCAGAAGGCGGGCGCGCGGTACTGGGGGCACAACGGGGGCACAAGACGGTGTGAAACGTCGGTCACCAGCGCGAGGCGACGAGGACCGAGATTGCGCCCCGAGCACTGCACTGGCAGCGTTGCCGGAGGTCACGGAAATGCCGCTCTATGTTCCGCTTCAACGTCTGAAACCGGCCTGGGCGCGCGCCGGCCGCCCCTTGGGCCGTGCAGCATCAGGACGTACCCAGCACTTGAGAATCAGGTGGCCGAGGCGTGGTGGACTTTGACCTGACATCGGCGGATGTCATCCACATGCTGGAGTGCGAAACCGCCGATCGACGTCCTGTTGTTGACAGACTTCGACGTCAGGCTCCCGTTCGTGTCCTTGCTCAGGCGCTCAGAGTTGCTGAACGTCCTTTGACGCGCCAGTTGCTGTGCGACCTGCTTGGTTTCCGTGCCGCGAGGTCGGCTCTGCCCGAGTTGCTGGAGGCCCTTGAGGATGACAACCGGGCCGTCCGCGGCTCCGCTGGTGACGCAATTACCAAGGCCCTGGGATATGGCCGGATGCAGCCCCCTCCAGGTCGTCTCATTCGGCGCATCCTCCCGGCGCTCTTGACCTACTGGGAAAGGGAGCCCACGCCTCACGTGCGCAGTGTTCTCGCCACCGCGCTCGGTGTCGCTGGTGACACCTCGGTTCAACCTCTGCTCCGGGCTGCGCTTGGCGATCCTCATGAGCAGGTTCGTCTTGCTGCGGAGTGGTCGCTTGGGCGGTTAGGCGAAGCGTCTTCCTGCCCGAGGCCGTCCTGACCCCGGCGTCGGCTAGTCTGTGCCCGATCTTGGAGAGGGTGGGCGATGCGCCGCTGGCTTGTGACGCCTGCTGTCGTGGTTCTCGGGTTGATCCCCGCCGGGTGCGGCACATCATCCGTGGGTGCCCCGGACCCGGTCGACAACACAGCGCAGGTCTGTAGCGACTTCCGCACGGTCTTCGACCGTTACTCGAACGGCGATTCTCCGGAGCGGCTCGCCTATGTGCAGGCGGTGCAAGCGGACTACGCGGGCAACGGGAAGCCAGGCGCCGCAAGCGCGGCGAAGGTGGCCTACTTTCAGGCGTGGGCTCGTGACCTTCGTCCGGTCGCCGCCCGCGCGAGTAGCCGGGAGCTGGAAGCAGCTCTGAACCGGGCAGCCGATGCCCTCGTCGCGGTCGCCGATGGGCGGGCATCGGCCACGGCGGAGCTAACCAACACCTGGCAGCCGCTCCTCGACACCTGCCCGGAGTCGTCGCCCGGTGTCTCACCCACCCGCTAGACGCACCGCCTGGGCGGACGCCCGTCACACCGCCGGAGCGGGATCGTGCGCGGTGCCGTCCGGTGTGGTCTCGCCGTCCGGCTTCCGCCGCTTCAGCCGGGCCAGGCCGACGATGTTCAGACCGACACCCCAGATCAGGAGTACGACGAGCCACTGGGCCCAGTTCGCTGCGCTCATCCGGCCCGAGAGCAGGTTCCGGACCGTGGCGTAGGGGGTGAAGGCCTGCGCGGGCTGGAGGACGTCGATCCCGCCCAGCACGGCCCAGAGGCCCAGCGGCAGCACGATGGTGGCGAGGCATGCGAGGACAGCGGGCCGCAGTAGCAAGCCGAGCCCGGTCCCCACCAGTTGGGCGACGATCTGCACGAGCACGCCGCCCAGCGCGATGGTTGCGGCGTGGCGCCAGGGGGCCGGGGCGGTGCCCGACGATGCCAGCGCGAGAGCTGCGGCGCACACCAGGACGCCGAAGAGTCCGACGGCGGCGGCCAGGAGCGTCGCCGCCAGCAGGGTCGGTGCCGGCCGGGTGGTGCGGGGTGCCCGGCGCAGGTCGTGAGCCAGCAGGACGCCGAGGAACGGCACCGTCACCGACATCAGGCTCTGCACCATGTCCGAGAGGGTGGCAAAGGTGCGGTCCTCGGGTTGCCCTGCCGTGGCCATCGCCACGGCGGCCAGCAGGCCCAGCAGCAGAGTGATTGTGATCAGCCATCGCCGGGGCCGCGTCCCGACGGAACGCCGGAGCGCGTCGAGGGTCGCCCCACCAAAGGCGCCCGGCTGCTCGTCGATGTGCACGGTGTACTTTTCCACGTCCCTGCCCCCGTTCTGCCCTTTCCGTCAGACTCTCCTGTCCGGACCGGTCGGCGTTGTCCCGGACGCGGGATCGTGCTCGAACTGTGGCTGCTCCCGGCCCCCTCGCCGTCTGATGGGGTGCGGGTCAGGGCGCGTAGCCGGGGTCGGCGACGGTCTCGGCGATGCGGGTGAGCCAGTGCAGGTCGTTCGCGCGGGATTCCGCGCTGGCCTCGGAGTTGAGGATGCTCTCCAGGAAGACGGCGACATCGTCGAGGTGCCGTTCGCTGCGGTAGTAGCTCAGCAGGGTCTGGTCCGGCTCCAGCGGCCCGTAGCCTCGGCGGAAGAGTTCGGCGCGGTGCGCGTCGATCGGGTGGTCGCCGAAGTCCTGGCTGAAGACGAACATCAGGTCCCGCTCGCGCGGTGCGAGGATCGGCGCATCCCAGTCCACGACGTGCAGCGGACCGTCCCCGTCGGCGATCAGATTGCCGGGGTGGATGTCGGCGTGGCACACGACGTGTCGACCGTGCGTCACGCGGGAGGCGAGGTCGTCGACCGTCGCGGACAACCGCCGCAGCGCGGCGCCGTACCGGTCCCAGAAGGCGCCGAGAACCTGGCTCGCCGCGGCCCGCTCGCCGAGGGCCCGTAGCCGCTCGCCGGCGCTCGATCGCCAGGTCTCGACGGGCAGGACGGCGGCGAGGTCGGCGCTCGGCGTGACCGCGTGCAGCCGACCCAGGAACTCGCCGTACTCGATCCACTGGCTTTCGGTGAGGCCGCGGCCCCACAGGCTGCCGCCGTCGTGGAACGGGTAGAGCAGCAGCCGGTGGTTTCCGAAGCCGTGGCCGGCCCCGCCGTCCGGCAGGTCGATCGGCGCGACGACCTGCCGGACGCCGTGCGCGCGGAGGAGACCGGGCAGCAGGACGGCGGCGGGGGTGTACTCGCCGCGGCGCAGCTTCAGGAAGTAGCGCTCGCCGTCGGACGTGTCCACCCGGTACGCCCACGCGTTCCCGTCGAGTCCGACGGGCATGAAGACGAGGTCGGCGATGTCCACGCCCCAGGCGGCGGCCACCTCGGCCGCCAGCAACCGCTCGTCGACGTCCGGCTTGTCGAGCACGTCCGGAGCGTCGCAGCCGCTCGACCGGCCGGCAAGGCCATTTCGCCCGCCGATCGGGCCAGCGCCGGGACCGTGGTGCGTGCGCCGCCGCGTTCTGCGGGACGCGAAGTGTCGGGCGTCGCGGTTAGCCTGCTGGCGTGGCTGAATTCACCGACGCCGATCTGCGGGGCTCCCGGTTCGAGCACGTCGACCTCAGCGGCGCCGAGCTCCGCGCCGTCGACCTGTCCGGCGCCCGGTTCCGTGGCGTCGACCTGAGCGGGGTCGCCATGCGGGGGGTCGAGCTGGTCGGCGTCGACATCCACGGCGAGATCGAGAACCTGACGATCAACGGCGTCGACGTCGGGCCGCTGATCCAGGCGGAGCTGGACCGGCGGCACCCGGACCGGGCCAGGATGCGCCCGACCGATCCGGCCGGCTTCCGCGAGGCGTGGGACATCCTGGAGCGGCTCTGGGGCGCGACCGTCGACCGGGCCCGCCGGCTGCGGCCCGCGCTGCTGCACGAGTCGGTCGACGGTGAGTGGTCGTTCATCGAGACGTTGCGGCACCTGGTCTTCGCGACCGACTCCTGGGTCGGGCGGGCGATGCTCGGCGACCCGTCGCCGTGGGATCCGCTGGGCCTGCCGTGGGACGAGATGCCGGACACGCCGGGTGTGCCGCGCGACCGGGGCGCGCGACCCTCGCTCGACACGGTGCTCGCGCTGCGCCGCGACCGGATGTCCACCGTGCGCCAGGTCATCGAGGGGCTGACCCACGAGTCGCTGGACGGCCACACCGAGCCGGTGGAGGGCCCGGGCTGGCCGCGACCTCGCAGCTACCCGGTCCGGGAGTGCCTGCTGGTCGTCCTCAACGAGGAGTGGGAGCACCGGCTCTACGCGGAGCGTGACCTGGACGCGCTGGAGGCACGCGGGGCGGGTTCAGGCTGACCCGTTCACCAGCTTGCGGAGCGCGGCCACGGCGGCCCGGTCGCTGACCTCGGCGTAGATCTTCTTGTCCGGGCCGGCCAGGACCACGTACGGGCATGCCTGGTCGTCGCCGGTCATGGCCTTCTCGAGCAGCTTGCGGCCCGTCGACACCTCGTACACCCGAAGTCGCCAGCTCGCCCGCAGCAGCGTCAAGGTCAGCGGCTTCGGGTCGTCGTACTTGCAGCGGCGGATCGTCGTGCCGGTGCTGACCCGGTCCAGGCAGGCGACCATCTGCACCTTCGTGGGTGACTCCGGCGCCCAGGTCTGCTCCACCTTCTTCGACAGGCCCTGCGAGAAGTAGTAGGTGCCGTTCTGGTAGCGCAGGCCCGAGCCGTTCCCGATGAGCAGCACGACCGGGTGCGGCGCCTTGCCGGCGCGTTTCGGCGACTGCGGGTAGAAGACCCCGTCGTCGCACACCCGGTTCAGGTCGGAGATCTCCTCGGCCGGGTACGCGCTGGCCTCGGGCCCCTGCTGCACCGGCTCCTCACTGGCCTCCGGTTCGGCGGTCGCGCCGGGGCTGTGGTCGGTGGTGGGCGCCGGGGGCGCCTCCCGGGCCGGTCCGGAGGTGGTGGTCGTCGCGGAGCGCAGCAGGAGCACGCCGCCGGTCAGGCCGAGGCAGCCCACCAGCAGCACCACACCCACGATGACGGCGGCGACGACGAGGGTGCGGTTGCGCGGGCCGGGCGGCGGCGCCCACGGCACCGGCGGCTGCGGCGCGAACGGCACCGGCTGCTCTCCCGCCGGCGGCGCCCACTGCGGCGGCCCGTAGCTCGACGGCGGCTGCCCGAGTGGGTGAGGTGGGGAAGGATCGGCTGCTCCGGTGCCGGGCACCGGCTCCATCGCCGGTCCCGCGCCCGATTCGGCCCCCGTGCCGGTCATGCGCAGTTCCTCTTTCGATCGAGGCGAAGCGCGAATGTACCAGGACATTCAGCCCGGGTGGGGGCGCGTGCGTGGCGTGTGGAGCGTGATCCAGTAGCGCCGGGCGGCGCCCAGCCCGGTGTCCCGGATGTCCTCGAGGACGCCACCCTGGCGCTCGATGGTGCGTGCCGAGGCGGTGTTGCCGTCGGCGCAGACGAGCAGCACCCGCTCCAGGCCGAGCGCACGGGCCTCGTCGAGCATCCGGCCCAGCGCCCAGGTGGCCAGGCCCCGTCGCCGGGCCGAGGGCCGGATGCCGTAACCGATGTGGCCGGCGACCCGCAGCAGGACGTCGTCGAGTTCGTGCCGCAGCGCGATCCCGCCGAGCACCGTCTCGTCCTCGACGATCCACCGGTACGTGCACCGCACCCCGGCCGGGCCCGGAGTCCGGTCCGACTCGTCGGTCAACCGGGCGACCCAGGCCGCGAACCCGGCCGGGGAGACCACCTCGTCGGTGGGACGGAGCCCGAAACCGTCCTCGTGAGGGCCGGGACCCCACTCTCGACGGGCCGCCAGCCAGGCGGAGTGCAGCCGGACGGTGGGCGCGATCAGCGCGGGCATCCGACGACGATAGCGCCGGCGAGCGACCGGGGTGAAGGCCCGGCTAGTCGATCCCCTGTGGAGCGAGGATCCGGTCGTGCAGCACGTCCCGGCAGCGCAGCAGCCGCGCGGTGATCTCGTCGAACAGCGCCGGATCGGTCCGGCCGCCGCGCCACACGGCCCGCAGCGCGGCCTGGCCCACGGCCAGCTGGGTGGCCGCCCCCTCGACCAGGCTGGCGCACTCCACGCGGATCGCCGGGGGCGCGGACCGCGCCGCCTCGCGGGCCGCGCGCAGCGGCGCTCCGACCCGCGCGAAGATCTCGTCGGCGTCCGCCTCACCCGCGCCGAGCCGGGACAGCACGTGCTCCAGCTCGGTCGCCGCGACGGTCATCCGACCGACCGCCGCGAGGGTCCCCTCGGCCAGCTTCACCACGCCGCGACAGTACCGCCGGCGGGCGGCCGCATGTCACCCCGCGCGCAGGGCGTCGTCCACCCCGGTCTCGCGGCGGCCCAGGTGGACGGGATCGCGGCCGGAGACCACGTCCACCGTGGCCTTGACGCAGGCGCCGTACTCCCGGGTGGCGCTGACCCGCCAGCGTTCCGCGTACCGGCGGGCGGTGTCGTCGCCCACGCCGTTGGCGGCCACGCCGAGGTGCCGGCAGACCGACACGGCGCGGGGCAGGTGGAAGGACTGGGTCACCACGGTCGCCCGCTCCACGCCGAAGATGCGCCGGGCCCGGGCGCAGGAGTCGTAGGTGTCGAAGCCGGCGTGGTCGAGCACCACTTTCTCCGCCGGCACGCCCCGGTCGACCAGCCAGCGGCGCATGGCGTCGGGCTCGTCGTAGTCGTCGTTCATGTGGTCGCCGGAGACCAGGATGACCCGGACCTTGCCGGCGGCGAGGAGCCGCTGCGCGATCTCCAGCCGGGCGGCGAGGAACGGCGACGGGGTGCCGTCGGCCTCCACCTTGGTGCCCAGGACCAGGGCGACCGGGGCCTCCGGCACGTCGGCCTCGGTGAACACGTGGCCCTCCGCGCCGGCCCGGACCCAGGCCACGCTCGCCCCGGTGCCGGCGGCCAGCAGCGCCGCGCCGGCCACGACCGCCACCACGGTACGGCGGATCCGGCGTACGGTCGGTCTGCGGTCGGCGCACCATCCCCTGACCCTGACGAACAGCCCCCGCATGCGGGCGATTCTGTCAGGCAGCGGCGCCCACCGGGTTCCCGGCGGCAGGAGGAGGGACGACATGGCGACGAAGCGGCACCCGGCGCTCGCACGGCTCGATGTGCTGGTCGGCCGGTGGACCGTGCAGCCGGAGGTCGAGGGTCTCGGTGCCGGCTGGACGGAGTTCAGCTGGGTGGAGGAGGGCCGGTTCCTCCGCCAGCACAGCGACGCCGGTCCGGTGCCGGAGACGGCGCCGGCCGCCTGGCGGGAGAACAACCCGCTCCCGGCCACCCAGCTGATCGGCCTGGACGATTCGGACGAGGAGTTCGCGGTGCTCTACGCCGATGCCCGCGGCGTGCACCGGGTCTACCGGATGACGTTCGCCGGCGGCGTGTGGCGGATGTGGCGGGAGGCGTCCGGCTTCCACCAGCGGTTCATCGGCACCCTGGGCGAGGACGGCGCCGCCATCGACGGCCGCTGGGAGCGGTCCGCCGACGGCACCGACTGGGCGCTCGATTTCAAGCTCGCGTACCGGCGCTGACTCCCGCCCGGGTCACCGTGCCGCGCGGGCGAGCACGATCAGCTCTCCGTCGTCGCCCGCGCCGACCGGCTCCCCGGCCCAGCCGCCGAGCACCCGCTCGACGGTGAAGCCGGCCCCGGCGACGGCGGTCCGCAGCTCCGCCTCGGTGCGGAAGCGCAGCGTGCCGGGGTTGCGCAGCTCCGCGCCGTCGGGCAGCAGGTAGTGGTGCAGGAAGCTCACCAGGCCGTCGCGCACGGCGGTCAGCTCGGTCCAGGCGTCCACCGTCGTGCCGTCAGGCAGGGTGCGCCGGCGGAGTGTGTCGGTGGGGTTCCAGCGCTCCCAGCGCCGCGCGGCCGGGTCGCGCGAGTCGAACGCCAGCCGGCCGCCGTCGACCAGGGCCCGCCGCAGGTGGCGGAGGGTCTCCGCCCACGTCCCGTCGTCGAGGATCTCCTGCGCCACGTGGCTGGTCAGCACGGCCACGTCGTACGTCGCGTCGGGCAGGTCGGCGGCGGTGCCGGCGAGCCAGGTGACCCGGTCACCGCCGGGTTTGGCCCGGGCGGCGGCGAGCGACCCCGGCTCCGGGTCGACGCCGGTCACCCGGTGGCCGGCGGCGGCCAGGGCCAGGGTGAGCCGCCCGGTGCCGCACCCCAGGTCGAGGACCCGGGTCGGCGCCCGCCCGACGAAGCGCAGGAAGAACTCGTCGTCGCGCCCCCACGCGTTGTCCGCGTCGTAGAGCGCGGCAGACAGGTCGACCGGCACGTCAGGAGATGTGGTGGAGGATGACGTTGTGCACGTGGTGGCTCTTCTGCGCGCCCCGGAACTCCACCTCGTAGGTGTGCGTGCCGACGTGGATGGCGATGGCCCCGGTGGAGAAGAACGAGCCGCCCCACGACTTGTTGCTCACCACGCTCACGCTGGTGATCTTCGCATACGGGATGCTGGTGATGGCGTACCGCTTTCCGACGAAGGAGCGGTCCTGGATGACGACCCTCCGGTCGGTCAGGCCGATGAACCCGGTGCCCGTGCCGACGGCGTCGTAGACGGCGATGATCTGCTCGCCGGGCAGGAGCCCGCTCTGGATCTGCTGGAACTGTTCCTTGCGGTCGTACGTCGGATCGGCCATGCCCCGACGGTAGGCGGGGCCCGCCAGCCGGCCGGCGGCCCGGTGGAACGGCGGCAGCCCCCGTCCTCGCTGGACGGGGGCTGCCGGGGTCCGGGGGTCAGTGGTCGACGCGCGGGTCGTGGTCGCGGCTGCGGCTGCCGGCCTTGGCCAGGCCCCGGCTGATCAGGTAGCCGACGGTCAGCAGGGTGATGTACCACCAGGCCTTGTCGGCGGCGAAGTAGTCGCCGCCGTTGTTCGCGGCGCCGTCGCCGACGGCGTTCGAGGCGATCAGGACGCCGATGACGGCGAGCAGGTAGACCGCCAGCTCGGTGGTCTTCCACGCCGGCTTGGTCTCCTCGCCGTGCCGGTGCAGGTGCCGGACGTCGCGTTCGACGTGGTCCGTGGTCCGGTCGGTGGTGGCGGGGGTCGTCATGGTCAGCTCCTCAAAGGGGTTTGGCACATTCCGTCGTCTTCGGGAGCCTTTGCGGTTCCCTGTGCCGGAAGTCCTACCCCGGAGGAATTAGTTGCTAACCAGAAACTTTCAGGGATCTTTCAGGAGAGCGCTCAGAGATCGGTGACCGCGCGGACCGCGTCCTCGATGCGCGCCGCCAGCAGGACCTCGCCCTCGGTGAGCGGCTCGCCGTCGCCGTGGCCCACCCTGATCTGGGTGCGGTCGGCCCGGCGGCTGATCTCCGGACGCAGCCGCAGCGCGTCGGCGACTACCGCGACGCGCTCGGTGAGCGCGGCGTGCTGGGTGTCGTCGATGACGAGCGTGCGGCGGATCTGTTCACCCTCCCGGGTCCAACCGGACAGCAGGGCGAGCGCATCGCTGAGGTAGTCGTGTTTCGCCCGGCCGTTGAACAGCACGCGCATCACCGCACCTCCCAGGCGTCGTTGCCGGCTTGTGGCCAAATCGTCGCCATCCCGTGTCCCTGTCGACGCCCTCCAGTCTGTCGTCGCACAGATGGTGTGTCCACGCCCACACTTCCGTGTTCTGCTGACCTGACGGTCGACTCAGCTACCCAAACCGCCGATTGATCTGGCACGCTGGACGCCCGTGCGGACCGAACGGGTTAGCGGGAACGGGCAGGACCGGCGGGAGCCGAGGGTTGTCGTCGGCGCGGCCATCATCGTGGACGGCAGGGTCCTGGCCTGTGCGCGGTCCGCGCCGCCGGAGGTGGCCGGGCGCTGGGAGTTCCCCGGCGGCAAGGTGGAGCCGGGGGAGACCGAAACCGACGCGTTGATCCGCGAGTGCGCCGAGGAACTCGGCGTCCGCGTGGAGATCGGCGCGCGGGTCGGCCGCGACGTCCGGATGGCCCACGGCCGTTCCGTCCTCCGGGTGTACGTGGCCCGCCTCCTCCACGGTGACCAGCCGAAGGCCCTGGAGCACCTGGAGCTGCGCTGGCTCGCGGCCGGCGAACTCGACAGCGTCCCCTGGCTGCCGGCCGACGTGCCGATCGTCGCCGCCCTGCGCCCGCTGCTCGCCGGCTCCTGACCGGCGGAACCGGACGCCGGGACGGAAACGGGACGGGGGCCGGCGGCATGTGCCGCGGCCCCCGTCATCGTTGTCGGCGTGCTGCTCAGTGCTTCGGCTCGTCCTGCTGCGGGTGGGCGAAGTTGAGGTGCTCCGGGGGCAGCGGGAAGGTCACGTCGTCACCGAACGGCGACGGCGCGGCGGCCCGGTCGAAGGTCAGTTCGGTCAGCGGCAGCTTGCCGTTGACGTCGACCGCGGGGGCGGTCGGGTGCGGCACCTCGCGGTGCCAGTTGACGCCCTGCTGCGCCTGCCGTTCGGCCGCCGTGTCGTGCGAGCCGCCGGCGTGCGAGTGCGCCCCGCCGTGGGCCCCGCTGGCGGTCACGGCGCCACTCGAATGCCCGCTGGTCACGCTGGTCTGAGGCACCTGACCCCTCCGGAAGATCTTGCTACCAAGCCACACAAGGGGATCGTACCTGCGGTCGACGACCCGCTCCTTCATGGGGATGATCCCGTTGTCGGTGATCTTGATGTGCTCGGGGCAGACCTCGGTGCAGCACTTGGTGATGTTGCAGAAGCCGAGTCCCATCTCGGACTGCGCGTACTCCTTGCGGTCGGTCTTCGCGTCGAGCGGGTGCATGTCCAGCTCGGCCGCCCGGATGAAGAACCGGGGACCGGAGAACGCCTGCTTGTTCTCCTCGTGGTCGCGGATCACGTGGCAGACGTTCTGGCAGAGGAAGCACTCGATGCACTTGCGGAACTCCTGCGAGCGCTCGACGTCGACCTGCTGCATCCGGTAGTCGCCCGGGGCCACGTCGGCCGGCGGCGCGAACGCCGGGGTCTCCCGCGCCTTCTCGTAGTTGAACGAGACGTCGGTGACCAGGTCCCGGATGACCGGGAAGGTGCGCAGCGGGGTGACCGTGACGGTCTCCCCCTCCTCGAAGGTCGACATCCGGGTCATGCAGCTCAGCCGGGGCTTGCCGTTGATCTCCATGGAGCAGGAGCCACACTTGCCGGCCTTGCAGTTCCACCGGCACGCCAGGTCCGGCGCGTCGGTGGCCTGGAGACGGTGGATCACGTCGAGGACGACCTCGCCCTCGTTCACCTCGACCGTGTAGTCGCGCAGCTCGCCGCCGTTCTCATCGCCCCGCCAGATGCGGAAGGGCCGCTTCGCGCCCGGCTTGCCGGCCGCCTGCGTGTTGTCAGTTCCCATTCCTCAGCGCTCCTCCTCGGTGAGGGCGTCGAACTCGGCGAGTTCCTCGTCGGTCAGGTACTTGGCCAGCTCGCCCCGGTCGAACAGCGAGATCAGCTCGGAGCGCATCTTCGGCAGCGGCTTCCGGGTCAGCCGGACCGTGTCGCCGTCCAGCGCGCAGACGAGGTTCACCCGGCGCCACTTCGGGTCCATGGCAGGGTGGTCCTCCCGGGTGTGCCCACCGCGCGACTCCTGCCGCTCCAGGGCGGCCTTCGCGGTGCACTCCGAGACGACCAGCATGTTGCGCAGGTCGAGGGCGAGGTGCCAGCCCGGGTTGTAGCGCCGGCCGCCGGCCGCGCTCACCTTCGCCACCCGCTCCCGCAGCTCGGCCAGCCGGCGCAGCGCGTCGACCAGCTCGCCCTCCCGCCGGATGATGCCGACCAGGTCGCCCATGACGGCCTGGAGGTCCTGCTGGAGGACGTACGGGCTCTCGCCGGTGTCCCGCTGCAGCGGGGCCAGCGCCGTCTCCACCGCGGCTTCCACGGCCGCCACCGACACCGCCGGGCGCGAGGTGAGCTGGTCGGCGTACGAGGCGGCGTGGCCCCCCGCCCGCTTGCCGAAGACCAGCAGGTCCGACAGGGAGTTGCCGCCGAGCCGGTTGGAGCCGTGCATGCCGCCGGAGACCTCACCGGCGGCGAAGAGCCCGCGCACCGTGCCGTACGCGGCACCGGAGTCGGGGTCCACCTCGACGCCACCCATCACGTAGTGGCAGGTCGGGCCGACCTCCATGGGCTCCTTGGTGATGTCGACGTCGGCCAGCTCCTTGAACTGGTGGTACATCGAGGGCAGCCGGCGGCGGATCTCCTCGGCCGGCAGCCGGGAGGCGATGTCCAGGAAGACGCCGCCCGCCGGCGTGCCCCGACCGGCCTTGACCTCGCTGTTGATGGCGCGGGCGACCTCGTCGCGGGGGAGCAGCTCCGGCGGGCGCCGGTTGTTGTCGGGGTCCTTGTACCAGCGGTCCGCCTCGTCCTCGTTGTCCGCGTACTGCTTGCGGAACACGTCCGGGACGTAGTCGAACATGAACCGCGTGCCCTCGGAGTTCTTGAGGACGCCGCCGTCGCCGCGGACCGACTCGGTGACCAGGATGCCCTTCACCGAGGGCGGCCAGACCATGCCGGTCGGGTGGAACTGGAGGAACTCCATGTTGATGAGGGTCGCCCCGGCGCGCAGCGCGAGCGCGTGACCGTCCCCCGTGTACTCCCAGGAGTTCGAGGTGACCTTGTAGGAGCGGCCGACGCCGCCGGTCGCGAGGACCACCGCGGGGGCCTCGAAGAGGACGAAGTCGCCGGACTCACGGAAGTAGCCGAATGCGCCGGCGACCCGGTCGCCGTCGAGCAGCAGCTCCGTGATGGTGGTCTCGGAAAAGACCTTGATGCGGGCCTCGTAGTCGCCGTGGTCCCGCTTGTCCTCCTGCTGGAGGGAGACGATCTTCTGCTGGAGGGTGCGGATCAGCTCCAGGCCGGTCCGGTCGCCCACGTGCGCGAGGCGCGGGTACTCGTGGCCGCCGAAGTTGCGCTGGGAGATCTTCCCGTCCTTGGTCCGGTCGAAGAGCGCCCCGTACGTCTCCAGCTCCCAGATCCGCTGCGGCGACTCCTTCGCGTGCAGCTCGGCCATCCGGAAGTTGTTGAGGAACTTGCCGCCGCGCATGGTGTCCCGGAAGTGCACCTGCCAGTTGTCCCGGGAGTTCACGTTGCCCATGGCGGCCGCGGCGCCGCCCTCGGCCATCACCGTGTGGGCCTTGCCGAACAGCGACTTCGAGATGATCGCGGTCTTCTTGCCGGCCAGCCGGGCCTCGATCGCCGCGCGCAGGCCGGCGCCGCCGGCCCCGATCACGACGACGTCGTAGTGGTGTCGTTCGATTCGCGTCTCAGTCATGTCCAGGCTCTCAGTTGATGAACCGCAGGTCGTTGAACCAGCCGGCCGCCACCGCCATGACGTAGAAGTCGGTCAGCGCCAGGGTGCCGAGGGTGATCCAGGCGAGCTGCATGTGCCGGACGTTCAGCCAGGACACGCCGGTCCACGCCCGGTAGCGCAGCGGGTGCTTGGAGAAGTGCTTGAGCCGCCCGCCGATGATGTGCCGGCAGGAGTGGCAGGAGATCGTGTACGCCCAGAGCATCACCACGTTGAGCAGCAGGACGAGGTTGCCCAGGCCGAAACCGAAGCCCTTGGGCGAGTGAAACGCGTAGATCGCGTCGTAGGTGTTGATCAGCGAGATGATCGCGGCGGCGTAGAAGAAGTAGCGGTGCAGGTTCTGGCCGAGCAGCGGGACCCGGGTCTCACCGCTGTACGCCTGGTGCCCGTCGGGCACGGCGCAGGCCGGCGGCGACAGCCAGAACGACCGGTAGTAGGCCTTGCGGTAGTAGTAGCAGGTGAGCCGGAACAGCAGCAGGAACGGCAGGGTCAGCGCCGCGTCCGGGATGATCCACCAGCCGGGCAGGAAGCTGCCGAAGTGCGAGGACCCCTCGACGCACCGCTCGGTGACACAGGGGGAGTAGAACGGCGTCAGGTAGTGGTACTGGTCCACCCAGTACCACTTGTGCATGAAGACCCGGACCGTCGCGTAGATGACCCAGGCGCTGAGCCCGACGACGGTGATCAGTGGCGCGAACCACCAGCGGTCCGTTCGCAACGTCTTCGCCGCGATGGCGGCGCGCCCCCGCGCTCCCCGCGGCCTCGTTGCCGTTGATGTCATTCGAGTCGTCTCCCTGACGGCGCCCTCGCGGGGCGGCGGATCACACCTTTCGTACCGGTCAGCGGACCGGCGAGACCGCGTCCACTGCCACGTCTTGCGCACGCACAGACCGCACCGGCGAACCGGTGCAGCTAAATGACACACGTTACGCCGATCTTCGCGGCCCGGCCGCGCAACGCAGTGTCCCGTGTGTCCGGGAGGTTGGAAAGACCCGCACCAAGATCAATATCTTGGACCGTCAGCCGGAAGCGCCCCCGGTGAAGTTCCAGGACGCCAGCCGCAGCGCCGGAGCCTCCCACCAGGAGCCGTCCATCCGGTCCGGTTGGCGGACCGGCGCCCGGCCCACGCCGAGCACCCGCCCGGGCCCCATCGCGCGGGGGTAGGACTCGGTGAACCGGAAGTCGCGCACCGCGCGGGTGGGCACCCCGTCCTCCACCAGCCAGACGCCGTTGCGGGTCAGCCCGGTGACCACCAGTTGCTTCGGGTCGAGCACCCGCGTGTACCAGAAGTCGCTGACCAGCAGGCCCCGCGCCATCCCGGCGACCAGGGCGGCGGTGTCCGGGTCGGCCACCGCGCCGGTCACCCCGGCGCTGAACTGCCCGGTGGCCACCTCCGCCGGGCCGCCCGTGGGCAGCAGGCGAAGGTTGCGCGGGAGCGGACCGAACGTGGACGCGCCGAGCATCCCGTGGCCGGTGGACCCGGTGCCCGCCTCGGCGCCGCTGCGCCGGTCGTGCGCCACCGCCGCCGTGGTGCCCGCCTCGACCAGGGTCAGCGAGCGCCGGGGCGTGCCCTCCAGGTCGAACGGCAGCCCGGAGGCGTGCAGCGGATCGTCCACGAGGGTCACGGCCGGGTCGAACTGGGCCCTGCCCGGCTCGGCGAAGGACTGCCGCTCGGCGTGCCGCTTGCCGTTGAAGCCGTACCAGGAAAGGTTCTGCAGGAGGTCGGCCCCGGCGGCCGGTTCGAGCACCACCTCGTAGCGCCCCGGGGGCAGCTCGACGGGGTCGGCCGCGGCCCGCGCCTTCGCCGCGGCCCGCGCGCCCAGGGCCCCCCCGTCCAGGTCGGCCAGGCGGTCGGCCGCGTGCCGGGCCACCCCGTCCGCGCCGCCGGTGCGGGCGATGCCGTCCATGGCCGCCTCGACCGACCGCCCCACCGCCGACTGCCCGGCCGAGTTGGCGAACGCCCCGGACCGGTGCGCCGTCCGGCAGTAGCCGGCGGCCTCCAGCCCCTCGACCGCGTCCACGAAGGCGCGTACGCGGGCGGCCCGCTCGTCAGGTGAGGCGGCCGCGGTGGCCTCGTCGACGTGCGGGCCGGACGGGACCGGCGCCGGCGGGGCGAGCCCCGGCCAGGCCGGGTCGGGCGGGGCGAGCCGGGTCGCGGCCAGGGTCCGCTCGACCAGCGCGGTCAACCCGTCGGGGTCGACCAGGCTGCCGCTGCCCGCGGCCGTCCGCCCGTCGGCGTGCAGCCGGAGCCGGACCGAGGTGCCCGACTCGGCGACGTTCTGGTGGATGAACGAGTTGGCGAACCGGGTCAACGCCAGGTCGGCGCGGGTCACGACCACCTCGACCTCGGCGCCCGGCCCGGCCAGCCGCCGGACCAGCTCCACCACCCGGCCGGCGAGGTCCAGCTCGCTCATGCCCGCACCCCCACCCGGACGTTGCGGAAGCGGGCCGGCGCGGCCGGGTGGCCGGTGTGCCCGGTCTGGCCCGGCTGCCCCTTGCCGCAGTTCGGCGTGCCCCACGGCACGATCTCGGACGAGAGCATGTCCATCGAACGCCAGAAGACCGGCCCGATCCCCGTGTAGGTGGGGTTGCGCAGCATCCGCCCCCGGCGGCCCTTCTTCACCTCCCAGCCGACCTCGCAGCCGAACTGGAAGTTGAGCCGCTTGTCGTCGATGGACCAGGAGCGGTTGAGGTCCATGAGCACCCCGTCGTCGGTTTCCGCGATGATCTCGTCGAGCGTGTGCGGGCCCGGCTCCAGGCCCACGTTGGTCATCCGCACCATGGGCAGCCGCGCCCAGCCGTCCGCCCGTACGCTGCCGCCGTGGTCCAGGCCCGCGACGGCGGCCGAGTCCCGGCCGGCGAGCACGCCCACCCAGCGCCCCTCGCGGACCGCGTCCCGCTTCACCGCCGGGGAGCCCTCGTCGTCGAAGCCGAAGCTGCCCAGCGCGCCGGGGATGGTCGGGTCGATGGTGACGTTCATGAGCTCGGAGCCGTAGCGCAGCGCGCCGAGCCGGCTCAGGTCCAGCCAGGACGTGCCGGCGAAGGCGGCCTCCCAGCCCAGGATCCGGTCCAGCTCGATGGCGTGCCCGACCGATTCGTGGATCTGGAGGGCGAGCTGCTCGCCGCCGAGGATCAGGTCGGTCTCGCCGGACGGGCACTCCGGGGCGGTGAGCAGCTCCCGGGACTCCTCGGCGATCCGGGCGGCGTGCGCGGCCAGGTCCAGCGAGGTGACCAGCTCCCAGCCGGTGGTGCCGTACTGGCCGCGGTAGCTCGGATAGGAGCGGCGCTGGGTCTCGCCGGCGCCGATCGAGGTGGCCGAGATGCCGCCGCCGCACTCGCGGATGCGCTGGTCGATGCGGTGCCCCTCGCTGGAGACGAACCACTTGGCGGTGTCCCAGATCTGGTAGAGCCCCTCGGCCAGGTCGGCGCCGTGCTCCCGCATCGTCGCGGTGGCGCGGGTCAGCAGGTCGCCCTTGTCGGAGAGCGGCACGCCGAGCGGGTCGACCTCGCAGGCCGAGGCCCAGCTCGCCACCGTCGCCGCCACCGGGACCAGGTCGATGGCCGGGCCCGGGACCCGCGCGCTCGCGGTGGCGATCGCCGCGGCGCGCCGGCCGGCGTCGCGGGCCGCGGCGTCGGACAGCTCGGGTACGGCGTGGAAGCCCCAACTCGACCCGACCAGGGCGCGGACGCCCAGCCCGATGCTCTCGTCCTGGGTCAGCTCCTCGATGTCGCCGTTGCGGGCCGACATCGACTCGTAGCGGCGGTGCATCACCCGGGCGTCCGCGTACCGGGCTCCCGCGTCGAGGGCGGCCTGGACGGCGGCGGTGGCCGCGTCGAACTCCGTCATGCGCCCGACCCTAGGCGAGCGGACCGACATCCGTCAGGGGACGAGATCCTCCGGCCGGATCGTCGCCCGGACGGGCTCGGTCAGCTCCAGCGAGTCGCCGGGTTTGGTCACCGAGTGTTCGCTGTAGTGCCGGCCGTGCCGGCGGTAGAGGTGCAGGGTTCCGTTCTCCTGCTCCACCAGCAGATACCACTCGATGCCCGCGGCGGCGTAGTAGTGCATTTTGAGCACCTTGTCGGTGGCCGCGTTGCTCGGCGAGATTATCTCGCAGACCAGCCGGACGTCCGGTGCCTCGATCGTCGGATCGTCGAAGTCGATCGGCTCGGTGACGACCAGGTCAGGGATGGGGATCCGGCCCGGCTTGAGCCGGACGTTGACCGTCTCCAGCAGTTCCAGCCCGGCGTTCCGCGCCGCATCCTCAAGGAGGTTGCCGAGGTTTCGTTGGATGCGCTGGTGCCGCGGGGTGGGCGCTGGCGTCACGTGGAGGCTCCCGTCGAAGAGTTCGACGCGTTGCTGCGTCTCGCCGAGGGCGAGGTACTCCTCTTCGGTCCACGGGCCGTCGTGGCCGAACACCGCCGCGGTCATGGTCACCTCCACCTCGTGTCGGCGGGAATCCTCCGTTGGTAGCCGCGTCCATGGTCGCACCTCGTGTGCGGCGACGACGCGGCGTTGCCCAGTCGCAACCATGAATGTCCTGGTGAGGGCTGTTCAGGTTGGAAACTCAGTCGTTACGCTCGGGCCGCTGACAGGCTGCGTTCTGTAGCTTATTTTCGCCTCCAGAAGTTTGTTGTAAGTTCTCTTCGTCACTGAGGGAGGCGGTCATGGGCAGGTCGGAGACGGTGCCGTCCGGGGAGCCGGACCGCCCCGAGGTGCCGGAGCAGCGCACCGGCGAAGGCCCCTATCTGCAGGTCCGGGACCTGCGGGTGCGGTTCGACACCGAGGACGGCGTGGTGAAGGCCGTCGACGGGGTCTCGTTCGCCGTCGAGCGCGGTCGCACGCTGGGCATCGTGGGCGAGTCGGGCTCGGGGAAGAGCGTCACGTCGCTGGCGGTCCTCGGCCTGCACAACGCGAAGCGGGCCACCATCACCGGGGAGATCTCGGTGGGTGGTCGTCAGCTGATCGGGCTGCCCGAGGAGGAGGTGCGGCGGCTCCGGGGCCGGGACATGGCGATGATCTTCCAGGATCCGCTGTCGGCGCTGCACCCCTACTACACGGTCGGCAAGCAGATCGCCGAGGCGTACCGGGTGCACCATCCGAGGGCCGGGAAGCGGGAGGCGCGCACCCGGGCCGTGGACATGCTGGGCCGGGTCGGCATCCCGCAGCCGGCGAAGCGGTTCGACCAGTACCCGCACGAGTTCTCCGGTGGCATGCGGCAGCGGGCGATGATCGCCATGGCCCTGGTCAACGACCCGGACCTGCTGATCGCCGACGAGCCGACCACCGCGCTGGACGTGACCGTGCAGGCGCAGATCCTCGACCTGCTCAGCGACCTCCAGGACGAGTTCCGGTCGGCGATCATCCTGATCACCCACGACCTGGGCGTGGTCAGCCAGGTGGCCGACGACGTCCTCGTCATGTACGGAGGCCGGGCCGTCGAGCACGGCAGCGTGGAGCAGGTGTTGCGGCGGCCGCAGCATCCGTACACCTGGGGGTTGTTGTCGAGCGTGCCGTCGCTGCACGGTGACGCGGACGCGGACCTCGTGCCGATCAAGGGCAACCCGCCGTCGTTGATCAACCTGCCGTCGGGGTGCGCGTTCCACCCGCGCTGCCGTTACGCCGACCGCAACGGCGACCGCTCCCGCACGGAGGTGCCCGAACTCCGGGCGGCCGGGGAGGCGGGCCATCTGGTCGCCTGCCACCTGCCGGCCGAGGAGCGCACCCGGCTCTACCAGCAGGACATCGCCCAGGTGGGAGTGGCCCGATGAGCACCGAGACCGAGTCGCTGCTGCGCGTGCGGGGGCTGACCAAGCACTTCCCGGTGCGGGAGGGCTTCCGCGCCCGGGGCGCCGTCCGGGCCGTCGACGGCCTGGACTTCGACGTGCGGCCGGGGGAGACCCTGGGCCTGGTCGGGGAGTCCGGGTGCGGCAAGACCACCACCGGCCGGATGCTGGTGCGGCTGCTGGAGCCCACGTCCGGCACCATCGAGTTCGCGGGGCGGGACATCACCCACGCCCGCCGGGGGGCGCTGCGGCCGCTGCGGCAGGACCTCCAGATCATCTTCCAGGATCCCTACGCCTCGCTGAACCCCCGGCACACCGTGGGGCGGATCGTGGCCATGCCGTTGCAGGTCAACGGCATCAACCCGCCGGGTGGCATCCGCAAGCGCGTGCAGGAACTGCTCGAACTGGTCGGGTTGAACCCGGAGCACTACAACCGCTACCCGCACGAGTTCTCCGGCGGGCAGCGCCAGCGCATCGGCATCGCCCGCGCCCTCGCGCTGCGCCCGAAGCTGATCGTCGCCGACGAACCCGTCTCCGCGCTGGACGTCTCGATCCAGGCCCAGGTCATCAACCTGCTGCGCGACCTGCAACGCGACCTCGACCTGGCGTTCGTCTTCATCGCCCACGACCTCGCCGTCGTGCGGCACTTCTGCCACCGCGTCGCCGTCATGTACCTCGGCAAGATCGTCGAGATCGGTGACCGCGACGACATCTACCAGCGGCCGCAGCACCCCTACACCCGGGCGCTGCTGTCGGCCATCCCCGACGTCACGGCGCTCGGCCCGGCCGGACGGATCCGGCTCACCGGCGACGTGCCCACCCCGCTCAACCCGCCGTCGGGCTGCCGCTTCCGCACTCGCTGCTGGAAGGCGCAGGAGCGGTGCGCCACCGAGGAGCCGGCGCTGGTCCCCCGGGACGGCGGAGCCCAGCTCGCCGCCTGCCACTATCCCGAGAACGGGCCGATCGGCGTCGTCACCAGCGAGCCTGTGGAGGTGTCGCAATGAGCCTGTCCCCGGTCGAGGGCGCGGCGCGGGCCGAGATGGAGCCGGCCGCCGACCCCGTCAAGCCCGACGAGCAGGGCATCGTGGGCCGGTCGCCCGGCCAGCTCGCCTGGGCGCGGCTGCGCCGGGACCGCACGGCCATGGTCAGCGGCGTCGTGCTGGTGCTCTTCGTCGTGCTGGCGCTCGCCGCGCCGCTGATCGCCAAGCTGTACGGGGTCGGCCCGAACGAGCAGTTCCAGCAGCTGCTGGACGGCAACGGCATGCCGTTGGGTTACGTCGGCGGCATCACCGGCGACCACTGGTTCGGGCTGGAGCCGCGGCTCGGCCGGGACATCTTCATCCGCATGATCTACGGCATGCGGACGTCGCTGTTCATCGCGTTCGCGGCCGCCCTGGTGACCACCGCGATCGGGGTGGCGGCCGGCATCCTCGCCGGCTTCCTCGGCGGGATCGTCGACACGGTGATCAGCTGGATCACCGACGTGGCGCTGGCCCTGCCCTTCCTCATCTTCGCCCTCGCCGTGGTGCCCACCGTGGGGCTGCGCTTCTACGGCCCGCGGGAGGAGGTGCCGCCGGCGTTCCAGGTGATCGTCCTCATCGGCATCTTCGCCGCGTTCGGCTGGACGAGCACCGCCCGGCTGGTCCGCGGTCAGGTGATCTCGCTGCGCGAACGGGAGTTCGTGGAGGCCGCCAGGGCCAGCGGCGCCGGGTTGGGGCACATGCTGTTCCGGCAGCTCCTGCCCAACCTCTGGGCGCCGATCCTGGTCGCGTTCTCGCTGGCCGTGCCGTCGTACATCACCGGTGAGGCGGCGCTGTCCTTCCTCGGCATCGGCATCCTCGAACCCACCGCCGACTTCGGCCGGATGATCTTCCAGAGCATCCCGTACCTGCAGACCGACCCGGCGTACGTGTTCTTCCCCGGCGTCACGATCTTCATCCTCGTGCTCGCCTTCAACCTGCTCGGCGACGCGCTGCGTGACGCGCTCGACCCGAAGTCGTCCCGGTAGGGGTGGAGCCTCATGACCCGATTCCTGGTACGCCGGCTGCTCACCGCGGTCCTCACCCTCTTCGCGGTGAGCGTGCTCAGCTTCCTGATGTTCTTCGGCCTACCGCGCGACCCGGTCAGCGGCATGTGCCCGAAGAACTGCAACGCCGAACGGTTGGAGCGGGTCCGCGAGGAACTGGGCCTGCGTGACCCGCTGCCCGAGCAGTACGCCAACTACATGAAGGGCATCGTCACCGGGCGGGACCTGGGCAGCTCCCAGGGCGGCCGGTGCGACGCCCCATGCCTGGGCTACTCCTACGTCAACAGCGAGGCGGTCACCGACACTCTGACCCGCGTGGTACCGGTGACGTTGAGCATCGTTATCCCGGCGGCGGTGCTCTGGCTGGTGCTCGGCGTCGGGCTCGGCATGATCTCGGCGCTACGGCGGGGCACCCTGCTGGACCGGCTGGCGATCGGCTTCTCGCTGGCCGGCGCCTCGATGCAGCTCTACTTCGTCGGCGCGGTGCTGCTGCTGATCTTCACGTACAACCTGCGGATCACCCCGACACCCTCCTACACCTCCATCTTCGACAATCCGGTGAAGTGGGCCAGCGGGCTCGTCCTCGCCTGGATCTGCCTGGCCTTCCTCTTCTCCGCCATCTACGCCCGGCTGTCCCGGGCCCAGATGCTGGAGACGCTCTCCGAGGACTTCGTCCGCACCGCTCGGGCCAAGGGCGTGGTGAAGCGCAAGGTGTACGGACGGCACGCGCTGCGCGCGGCGATCACCCCGATCGTCACCATCGCCGGCCTGGACGTGGGCAGTGCGCTCGGCGGCACCGTGATCACCGAGACCACCTTCGGCATTCAGGGACTCGGTCGGACCGCCGTGGACGCGGTCCGCGCCGGCGACCTGCCGACCATCATGGCCACCGTGTTGATCTCGGCGGTCTTCATCGTCGTCGCCAACATCGTCGTCGACCTGCTCTATGCCGCCATCGACCCCCGGGTCCGGTTGCGATAGCGCAACGGCACCGGGCAGGGCGTGGAGAAATCCACCGCTCTCTGTTACACACACCGTAGTTTTCCTACGTCGTCTGACGAGGCTCCGGATAGGGAGGAGGCGCAGATGCGCTTGAAGAGGGCAGCCGCCACGGGCGGCGCGCTCGCACTGCTCGTGGTGATGGGGGCGTGCAGCGAGAACAAGGGCACCGACGGCGACTCCGGCGAGAACCGGGTGCAGAGCGGCTCTATCGCCACCGACCCGAAGGACTCGATGGGTCCGGCCGCCGAGGTGGCCGGCGCCGCCAAGGGCGGGACCTTCCGGGTGATCCGGGAGACCAAGATCTCGCACCTCGACCCGCAGCGGGTCTACTCGTTCGCCGGTCTGATGAACGCCCCGCTCTACAGCCGCTTCCTGACCACGTTCAAGGACGACGGCTCGGGCAAGGTGACCCTGGTCGGCGACCTGGCCGAGACCCCCGGCACCGACGTCAACAAGGACTGCAAGGTCTGGGAATTCAAGATCAAGGACGGGGTGAAGTTCGAGGACGGCAGCGCGATCACCTCCAAGGAGATCGCCTACGGCATCGCCCGCTCCTTCGACCCGGACCTGACCGGCGGCCCGACCTACCTGCAGGAGTGGCTCGCCAACGACCCGCAGTACGACACCAAGTGGAACTTCAAGGCGAACAAGACCGCGCTGCCGCCGGGTCTGACCACGCCGGACGCCAAGACGCTCAAGTTCGAGTTCGCCAAGCCGCACTGTGACCTGCCGTTCGCGGCGTCGCTGCCGTACACCGCTCCGCTGAAGGCGGACAAGGACACCGGCGTCAACCTGGACAACCGACCGTTCTCCTCCGGCCCCTACAAGATCACCAAGAACACCGCAGGTGTCGAGCTGGTGATGGAGCGGAACGAGAACTGGGACCCGAAGACCGACCCGGTGCGGCACGCGTACCCGGACAAGATCGTCTGGAACTACGGCCCGGACGCCGAGGCGGGCGCAAACCGGGTGATCTCCGACAACGGCGACGATCAGGCGGCGCTGGCCTGGAACGGCGTCCCGTCGGCACTGGTCGCCCGGGTCACCGGCGATGCGTCGCTGAAGGACCGCTCGGTGCGCGGCCAGACCCCCAGCCTGTGGCGACTGACCATCAACACCCAGCGGGTCACCGACCTGTCGGTGCGCCAGGCGCTCAACTACGCGATCGACCGGGACGGCTTCGTCAAGGCGTACGGCGGTGAGGCGTCCGCCAAGGCCGTCACCACGCTGATGCCGCCCTCGACGATCGGCTGGGAGAGCTACGACGCCTACCCGGCCGGCCCGAGCGGCAACGTCGAGAAGGCCAAGGAGCTGCTCGCCGGCAAGACCCCGGAGCTGGTGCTCGGCATCAGCGACGACTCGCCGGAACTGGCCACCCAGCTCAAGACCAACCTGGAGAAGGCCGGCTTCAAGATCACGGTGAAGACCATCCCGACCGACGCCAAGCTCGACGAGGTCGGCAAGAAGAACAACCCGTACGACCTCTGGACCGACCAGTGGGCCGCCGACTGGCCCAGTGGTGCGGCGATCCTGCCGGTGCTGTTCGACGGCCGCAGCATAAAGGCCGAGAACAACAGCAACACCTCGTACGTGAACAGCGACGAGATCAACAAGGAGTTCGACCGGATCCTCGCCATGCCCGCCGGTGACCAGGGCAAGGAGTGGGCCAAGCTCGACAAGCGGATCATGACCGAGCTGGCCCCGGCCGTGCCGCTCTTCGTCGAGCAGGGCTACTACCTGCACGGCTCCAAGGTGGGCGGGATCTACCTGTCCAGCATCTTCGGCTACCCGGCCTTGACGAACGCCTACGTCAAGCAGTGACAGCCTGACCCGCGGCGGCCCCGGTCCGATCCGGCCGGGGCCCTCGCGCGTTCACAGGTGGTGGCGGAGGAAGTCCAGCTCCAGCCGGAGCAGCCGCTCGGCCACCCCGCCGGCGGCCATGTGGCTGGCACCGGTGAGCGGCAGCACCGCGTGCGGCCGGCCGGCGGCCAGCAGCGCCGCCGAGAGCCGCAGCGTGTGCGCGGCCAGCACGTTGTCGTCGACCAGGCCGTGCACCAGCAGCATGGGCCGGGCCTGCGCCGGGTCGCCGACCGGCTCGGCGGCCAGCTCGACCAGCGAGTGGTGGGCGTAGACGTCCATCCCGTCGTCCGGCATCCCCAGGTAGCGCTCGCTGTACGCGGTGTCGTACAGCGTCCAGTCGGTGACCGGGGCGCCGACGATCGCGCACCGGAACAGCTCCGGGTGGCGCAGCACCGCCAGCCCCGCCAGCCAGCCGCCGAACGACCAGCCGCGCACCGCCACCCGGTCCAGGTCCAGGTCCGGATGCTTGCCGGCCAGAGCGGTCAGCGCATCCACCTGGTCGGTCAGGATCACGTCCGCCACCCGCCGGTGGATCGCCTTCTCGAAGGAGGGGGCGATGCCGGGGGTGCCCCGGTTGTCGATGGTCACCACGGCGAAGCCCTGCTCGGCCCACCACTGCCGCTCCAGCCAGGCCGACCGGGCGGCGATCACCTCCTGGTGGCCCGGGCCGCCGTAGACGTCCAGCAGCACCGGCAGCTTCGTGCCCTTCACGTGCTCGCCGGGGTAGAGCACCGCGCTCGGCAGGCGCCGGTCGGTCACCCGGACCAGCGTCGGCCGCGGCGCGTACGGCGGGGTCGCGGCCCGGGAGGCCAGCTCACCCACCTCGCGGTCGTCGTGCCAGACCCGCCAGCGGGTGCCCGGGTGCTCCAGCGAGGCCACCCCCACGGCCAGCGTGTTGCCGCCGATCGCCGCGGTGTGCCAGCCGGGATCGCTGCCCATCCGGCGGGCGTCCACCCCACCGCCGATCGCCGTACGCACCCGGTAGAGGTGACGCTGGCTCGGCTCGCCCTCGCTCGCCTCGACCAGCAGGTCCGCCGCCGAGTTCGGCCCGGCCGGCAGCCGGCCCACCACCCGCCGCACGTAGAGCGAGGGCGGGGTGAGCAGGGTGCCGTCGGCGAACAGGCAGCGCGCGTCGTACCCGTCGTGGGCCAGCTCGCCGCCGACCAGCACCCGCCCGTCGGGCAGGTGCGCCGGGGTGCCCGGGACCGGCTCCACCCAGCGCGGGTCGGCCAGCTCCGCGTGCACCTGCGTCTCCCCGGTCCGCGGGTCGACGGCCAGCACCAGGCCGTGCTGCTGCGACCGGCGCAGCACCGTGATCAGCGGGCCGCCGTCCGCCCAGTCCACCGACGTCAGGTACGGGTAGGTCTCCCGGTCCCAGTGCACGTCGACCCAGCCGCCGTCGAGGTCCAGCAGGTGCAGGCTGACCTCCGCGTTGGGCCCGCCGGCCCGGGGGTACGCGATGGACGTCGGCGGGCTCGCCGGGTCGGCCGGGTCGTGCAGGTGCCAGCGGTCCAGCCGGGACTCGTCGACCCGGGCGGCCAGCACCGAGCGCCCGTCCGGGGACCACCAGTAGCCCCGGAACCGGCCGAACTCCTCCGCCGCGATGTGCTCGGCCAGCCCCCACGTCACCCCGCTGTCCTCGCCGGCCAGCAGGTTGTCGGTGCCGTCCGGCTCGACCACCCGCAACTGCCCCCGGCGCACCCCCTCGGCGGCGTCGGTGACGTAGGCAAGCCGTTCGCCGGTCGGGTCGGGACGCGGGTCGATCACCGGGCCGACGGCGGCCACCTCGACCACGTCGCCGTGCACCAGGTCGGCCCGGAACAGCCGGCCGGCCAGCGCGAACGCGGCCACCCGCCCGGCGGCGTCCAGGGCGTACGAGCCGATGCCGGCGGCGCTGAGCCGCAGCCGCTCCCGCAGCGCCCGCTCGCCCGGCGCGAGCGTGGCCGGTTCGCCGTCCGCGCCGAGCAGCACCGCCGGGTCGGCGACGAGGTGCTCCTCGCCGGAGGCGACGTCGAGCAGCCAGAGCGCGTCGGCCGGGTCCTCCGGTCCCGACGAGCGCAGGAAGATGACCCGGGAGCCGTCGTCGGCGACGGAAACGGAGCGCGGCGCCCCGTGGCTGAACCGACGGGTGCGGGCGGCCAGCTCGGGAAAGTCCACGCCTGTAGAGAGTAGGCGCGGGCCGGGCGTGATGTGGCCGACCTGGGCGGACGCGTAAGCATCGGGCGGGCAGGACCGCCGGTTAGAGTGACGGGCGTGACGACGCTGCCCGACCGACGCCTGCTGCTGGTCCACGCGCACCCCGACGACGAGTCCATCGGCACCGGCGCGACGATGGCGCACTACGCCGCCGCGGGCGCCCACGTCACCCTGGTGACCTGCACGCTGGGCGAGGAGGGCGAGATCCACGTGCCGGCGCTGGCCCAGCTCGCCGCGGCCGAGGCCGACCAGCTCGGCGGCTACCGGATCGGCGAGCTGGCGGCCGCCTGCGCCGCGCTCGGCGTCACCGACCACCGCTTCCTCGGCGGCGCGGGCCGCTACCGCGACTCCGGGATGATGGGGTTGGCCACCAACGAGCACCCCCGCGCGTTCTGGCAGGCCGACCTCGACGAGGCCGCCGGGCACCTGCTGGAGGTCATCCGCGAGGTCCGCCCGCAGGTGATGATCACGTACGACCCGAACGGCTTCTACGGCCATCCCGACCACATCCAGGCGCACCGGGTCGCCATGCGCGGCGTGGAACTCGCCGCGGCCGAGGGGATCGCCCCGGCGAAGGTCTACTGGACGGCGATGCCGCGCGGCGTGCTGGAGGCCGGCCTGGACGCGTTCACCGAGTCGTCGGACAACCCCTTCGCCGGCATCGACAGCATCGACGAGCTGCCCTTCGGCACCCCCGACGAGGGGATCGCCGCGCGCATCGACGGCACCGACCGGCACGCCGCCAAGGAGGCGGCCATGCGCGCCCACGCCACCCAGATCCCGGCCACCTCCTGGCTCTACTCGATCGCCGGCAACTTCGGCGCCGAGTTCATGGGGGTCGAGTTCTTCACCCTCGCCGTCGGCGAAAAGGGCCCCGGCAGCGGCCCGTACGGCTGGGAGGACGACCTGTTCGCCGGGTTGGCGCCGGGCGGGCCGGACCGGTCCCCGGTCACGGCGGCGGCCGGCCTCCGGTGACGGTGCCCACCGCATCCATGTCGGTCGCCCCCGAGCAGGAGCCAGCCGCGCCGCCCGAGCCGTCGGGCCGGGCGGTCGACCTCGCGCTGCGCGTCGCCGGCGGGGCGGTGGCGGTCTGGGCCGGCGTGCTCGCCGCGGTGCTCGACCTGCTCTACGCCACGTGGGCCTGGGAGGTGGTAAAGGGCCGTCCCGGCGGTGCCGGCAAGGCCCTGGTCGGCATCGCGCTCGCGCTGGTCGGGATCGCCGCGGTGGTGCTGCTGACGGTGCTGGTGAGCGGGTTCGCCCACCGGGCCGTGGGCGCCCGCTGGGCGGCCGCGCTGGCCGCCCTGCCCTGGTTCGTGGTGATCGTCGCGGGCGGCTTCCGCACGGTCGAGGGCGATCTCGCGCTCAGCGGCAACAACGTGCTCGGCCTCGGGTTGATCGTCGCCGGCGCGATCACCTTCGCGGTGCTGGGCTTCCGGCAGCTCGTGGTGCCGCCGCCCGCCGTCCGCTGAGGGTGCAGACGCCGCACAGGTTGCGGTGGTAGATATTCCTGCCAGGAGCCCGTGACGGCGGGCGGTACGGCGGGAGGCGTGCGATGTTCCAGCGGTGGCGTGCGGTCGGTGTGCTGGCGGCCGCGCTGTTCGCGGTCAACGTGGTGGCCCGGTTGGTCATCAAGCTGGCCTATCCGGACGACGACACCGCCGCGGGCCGGGTCTCGCTGGTGATGTTCCTGGCCATCGGGCTGATCCTGGCCGGCACGGCGTTCCGCTGGGGCGCGGACCGGCCGGCCGGCCACTGGACCGGCGACCTGGCCGTCGCGGTGGTCGTGGCGCTGGCGCTGACCGTCTTCGTGGGCCCGCTGCTGGTCGGCGAGAACCCGTTCGAGGGCGGCGCCGGCCTCTTCTTCGCCCAGATCTGGCTCTACCTCGCGGCCACCGTGGCCGGTGTGCTGGCCGGCTACCTGATCCTCACCGCGCTGGGCCGCGACCACCGCTCCCGGCAGCTCAAGCGCTACGCCGAGTTGAAGGCCGCGAAGCCCCGCAAGATCGTTCGCCGCTGAGGCGGCTCGCGACCTCGCGGCGTGCCGTGGGGCGAGTGATCCCGCCGGGGCACCGCCCCTTTCGGGAACGGCGCCCCGGCGCGACCGGCCTCGCTCGCGGTGGGCGCGGCCCTTTCGCGCTCAGTCCCGGCCGGACAGCTGCCCGGTGGCGGGCAGGGGCGGCGTGTCGACCGATTCGGCCCCTCCGCTGATCCTGGTGCCCTCCGGAGTGACCACCTCGTCCACCTGCGGCGGCACCATGGCGGCCACCACCCGGTCCGCCCGGTCGATGGTGAGCGTGCTGCCGGCGCGGGACTCCTCGGCGACCCGGACGGGCTGCGGGCCACCGGCCTTGCCGGCGCCGGCCTTCCCGACGCCGGCCTGGGCGCCGGACCGCTGCCGCGGGACCGTACCGCCGTCCGCTTCGGCCCCCGGCGTCGGAGCGGCCGGCAGCGCGGGGGCCGTCGCGCCCGTGTCCCCGTCCGGCCGGGCTGGCGCCGCCGGCAGGGCGGGCACCTCGGTCGCCTCCGTACCCGGCGCCTCCAGCTCGGCGGCCCGGCGCTCGACCTCCTCGACCTCCGGGGCCTGCGGTGCGACGTCGGCCAGTTCCGCGGCCCGTCGTTCCAGGTCCGCCAGCTCCGTCGACTCCGTCGCGGCGGCCTGCCGGCCGGTTGCCGATCGTGAGCCGGCGGACCGGCCACGCCCGGAGCCGGAGCCAGAGCCGGAGCCGCCGCGCGACCGGGTCGTCTTCCGGCCTTCGCGCAGGGCCTGGATGAGGGCGTCGACCAGTTCGGGCTTGCGCATGTCCGCGGTGCCGGTGACGCCACGCCGGCGGAGGCGGTCGCGGAGCTGGTCGACCTTCAGGCGGGCGATCTCGCTCTCGTTGATGTCGGGGGTGTCCGGCGTCTGGTTGCCGGGCTCGTTCTTCGTCACCGCCGCGCCGCTCCCGCGCCGCGCCGTGTGCTGCTTGGCCATCGAGCAGGTCCTTCCTCACCGGGGTACGGGTACTCCGTACCCCGGACGACCTGCCGGAATCCTTCGATCAGGCCGGGGCGACCCGGGTCAGGTAGGTGTGGTGGGTGGTGAAGCCGAGCCGCTGGTAGAGGGCCACCGCGGGGGCGTTGCGCTGCTCCACCTGGAGGAAGGCGTGTGTGGCGCCCTCCGCGTGGCCCCAGTCGGCCAGCGCCTGGATGACCGCGCCGGCGAACCCGCGCCGGCGGGCCTCCGGCAGCACCTCGATGAGCGTGAGGCCGAGCCAGCGCCCCTCGCCGGTGACCGTGCCCCGGCCCACCGCGAGCAGCCGCCCGTCGGCGTGCAGGTGGGCGAAGCGGATCCGGTCCACGGCGGTGAGCACGTGCCGGGCCGCGTCCGGCAGCCCGCCCTTGCGGCCGGCGGCCACCGCCAGCCACTCCGCCGAGGGGGTGGCCGAGAGGCCGACCGGGGGCAGGCCGGGCCGCCCCGCCGGCAGCGCCGTGAGCGGGGCGGTCTGCACCAGCACCGGTGGCCGGGCGGTCCAGCCCCGCGCGTCCAGTTCGGCGCCCACCGGCGCGGCCAGCGGCAGTGGGGTGTTCACCATGGCGGGCTGGCCGCGGTCGGCGTACCAGCGCTCCACGGCGTCGAGCGCGGCGGGCAGCGGGCGGTCCGGGTCGCCGATCGGCAGCGCGCTGTTCGCCCGGCCGGTCCAGCCCTCGGCGCCGCGCAGCAGCCAGTCGCCGAGCCGCCCACGCACCGGGGCGGGCCACGCCTCGTCGGCGGCCAGTTCCAGGGCGACCACGGCGGCGGCGGTCGGCCGGCGGGCCGGCGGCACGCGCTTCGCGCGGTGCACCTCGTCCACCGGCACCTGCAGCCGGCCCCGGTCGGTGGACAGCGTGATGTGGGTCTCGCTCAGTTCGACCAGCTCCCCGAGGGCGTCGGAGAAGAGCGGCCGGCCTTCGCGAATCCCCACAATCCGCCGGACCACGATCCGGTGTCCTACGTCCTGCTGTCGGAGCACGATCGACCCCCTCCCCGGCGAGATACTAGGCTCTTACCGTCGCGGATGATCGCGACGAGTCTTGCGGAGGAGAAGACCGGTGACCTACATCATCGCCGAGCCGTGCGTGGATGTGCTCGACAAGGCATGCATCGAGGAGTGCCCGGTCGACTGCATCTACGAGGGCAATCGGATGCTCTACATCCACCCCGACGAGTGCGTCGACTGTGGTGCCTGTGAGCCGGTCTGCCCGGTCGAAGCGATCTTCTACGAGGACGACGTCCCGGAGCAGTGGAAGGACTACACCGGGGCGAACTACGAGTTCTTCGAGGACCTGGGCTCGCCGGGCGGCGCTTCCAAGATCGGCAAGGTGGAGAAGGACGCGACCTTCGTGGCCGCGCAGCCGCCGCGCGGAGAGGGCCACTGAACCGGCCCGCGCCGGTCTCGTCGCGGCTGCCCGAGTTCACCTGGGACACCCTGGACGCCGCGGCCGCGACGGCCGCGGCGCACCCGGACGGTCTCATCAACCTCTCGATGGGTACGCCGGTCGACCCGGTGCCGGCGCTGATCCGGCAGGCGCTGGCCGACGCGTCGGACGCGCCGGGCTACCCGCTGACCGCGGGCACGCCCGCGCTGCGGGCCGCCATCGCGGCCTGGGTGGCGCGCGCCTGCGGGGCGGGCGTCGACGGGCTCGGGGTGCTGCCGACCATCGGCTCCAAGGAACTGGTCGCCTGGCTGCCCACGCTGCTCGGCGTCAGCCCCGGTGACGTGGTCGTGGTGCCGTCCATCGCCTACCCGACGTACGAGGACGGGGCCCGGCTGGCCGGCGCCACCACGGTGCGCACCGACTCGCTGACCGCCCTCGGCCCCGACCCGCGGGTGCGGCTCGTGTGGGTGAACTCGCCCGGCAACCCGACCGGTCGGGTGCTGCCCGCCGGCCACCTGCGCAAGGTGGTCGACTGGGCGCGGGAGCGCGGCGCGGTGGTCGCCAGCGACGAGTGCTACCTGCCGCTGGGCTGGGACGCCGAGCCCGTCTCGGTCCTCTCGCCCGAGGTCTGCGGCGGGTCGTACGAGGGTGTGCTGGCGGTGCACTCGCTCTCCAAGCGCTCCAACCTGGCCGGCTACCGGGCCGGTTTCGTGGCCGGTGACCCGGCGCTGGTGGCCGAGTTGCTCAAGGTCCGCAAGCACGCCGGCATGATCGTGCCCGCCCCGGTGCAGGCGGCCATGGTGGCGGCCCTGGGCGACCAGGCGCACGCCGACGCGCAGCGGGAGCGCTACCGGGCCCGGCGGGAGAAGCTCCACGCCGCGTTCACCGGTGCCGGCTTCACCGTCGAGCACTCCGAGGCGGGGCTCTACCTCTGGATGACCCGGGACGAGGACTGCTGGGACACCGTCGAGTGGCTGGCCCGCCGGGGCATCCTGGTCGCGGCCGGCGTCTTCTACGGCCCGGCCGGCGCCCGGCACGTCCGGGCGGCGCTCACCGAGTCAGACGAGCACGTCGACGCGGTCGCCGGCCGGCTCGCCCAGCCCTGACCGTGGTGCCGCGGCGGCCGGGCCCCAGGGGGCTCGGCCGCCGCGTACGCGTCAGTCGTTGATCCGTTGGAACACCCGCAGCAGGGTGTCCCGGCTGCGCTTCTCCAGGAACTCGCTGGCCATCAGCTCCTGCACCGACACGGTCCGGCCGTCGAAGAGGGTGAGGGTGGCCTTCAGCGGCACCTCGCGCTTGACCTCGACCGAGGTGATCTCCTCATACGGCAGGTACGGGTGCCGGGTGGCCAGGTCGGCGACCGGCACCGCGCCGACGAGCGAGACGAGCCGCTTCTCGCCCTCGCTCGACTTGCCCGGGTCCGGGATCAGGATCAGGCCGTTGTCGAGCACGAGCACGTCGTGCTCCCGGCCGTCGATCTTGATGTTGGCGAGCCCGCCGATCAGGTCGGCGTTGCGGGCCGAGGCCCGGGCCTGCACCACGGTGGCGTGGGCGGCGTCGACGCCCAGCTCGGCGAGGCGCGTCAGCGCCTCGTCCAGGGTCTCCGGCGCGACCGCCAGCTTGGCGATGCCGGCCAGGTCCAGCGGCTCGCCCGCCGGGCCGACCAGCTGGGCCGGGCCGGACCAGGAGAGCTGCCAGCGCGCCCGCCCCGAGCGGACCGCCGCGTTGTCCAGCAGGGTCTCCATCGGCCCGGCGAAGGCGGCGGCGGCCTCCTTGCGGGTGGCGCCGCTGAAGAACTGCTCGGCGAACTCGCCGAGCCGGCCGGCGCGGACCAGGTCCAGCAGGGTCGGCAGGCCCGGCGCGGGCGTGCCGGTGAACCGCCCGACCGCCCGGTAGATGCCGTCCGCCTGCCGCTGCACCGAGGCGGCCACCGACTCGGCCACGAACTCCGCCCAGGGCAGCAGCCGACGGCCGCCGTGCTCGACCACCAGGCCCTGGAGGTGCCGCCCGGCGCCGGCCACGTCGGCCAGCAGGGTCCAGGCCGGCCGGTCGTCCGGCGCCACCACCGAGGGTGGCGTGGCGGTCATCGCGGCGACGCGTACGCCGATCGGTGGGTGCGTGTCCCAGCGGGACGGCTCGTCCTCCGGCGCGTTCTCCCGCAGCTCGTCGATCTCCTCCCGGCGGGCCTGGAGCAGCAGGGCGAACCCGCCGAAGAGGTCGTCCGGCGCGAGCCCGGCGGACCAGCCCGGCTCGACGTAGCGGCGCATGTAGAAGCCCCAGGCCGCGTCGAGCGCGGGCAGCGTACGCAGCGCCGAGGTGGCCGCCTCGGTGCCGGCGAGCGCCACCGACGACAGGTCCGCCTCCAGCTCCTGGCGGCGCGAGGCCGCGTTGTCGACCATCAGGTAGAGCTTCGCGTAGCCCTTGAAGACCCAGCCGACCGGGTTGCGCGGGCTGATCCGCTCGACGGTCTCGGAGATGGCCAGCCGTCCCCGGTAGGCGACGCCGCCCAGCCGGGTGTGCCGGCCCGAGTAGTGGCCCAGCTCGTGCGCCAGCACCGAGCGGAGCTGGTCGATCCGCATGGCCTGGAGCAGCGGCAGTCCGACGTAGAGGGTCCGCCGGCCGCCGATCAGGCCGAGCAGCCTGCTCTGCTCGCCGACCGCCGCGTTCACCTCGGGCACCAGGCGGATCTCGTCGGGCGCGCGGGTGCCGACCGCGGTGGCCAGCTCCCGCACCGTGGCCCAGAGCCACGGCGCCGCCCGCTCGTCCAGGATGAGGCCGGGCGCCGGCTCGTTCTTCGTGCGGATCGCCTTCCACAGCCCGACCCCGACGGCGCCGAGGGCGACGACCAGCGGCAGCAGCAGCTTGCCGGTGATCACGCCGCTGGTGTGACTGAACAGCCAGACGCCGAGCGCGGCCACGGCGGCGAGCTGGAGCAGCGCGACGACGTAGAAACCGATCAACATGGCCACCGAGGCGAGAGCCCGGTACGTGGCGGACATGTGCTTCCTTTCCCCCGTTGAGATCGGCCCGTCCGGTCGGGCCGCCGGGGGACCGTACGACGCGAGCGCGCCTCGGACAACCCCCTTCCGTGCCCATCCGGTCGCACCTACGATCTCCGTCGACAGGCACGGGGGAGGACGAGGACATGTGGCCGTTCCGGCGGAGGACGAAGCAGGAGAGTGGACCGGCGCTGCCGGTCGACCCGACGATGGGTGACCCCGCCGCCGGGGCGCTCTCCGAGGCGCTGGCCCGGCGGGACTGGCGGGCCGCCCGGGACGTGCTGGTCACCGTCACGGACCCCGACCACCAGGCGTTCTGCCTCTCCGTCGCCGGCCGGGTGCCGGGCGTGCAGGAGTGGATCGGCGAGTGGGCCGACGCGGAGCCGCGCGCCACCCTCCCGCTGCTGGTCCGGGGAACGCACGCGGTGCACTGGGCCTGGGAGGCCCGCGGCGGTGCCTCCTCCTCGCTGACCAGCCAGGAGCAGTTCCGCGAGTTCCGCAAGCGGCTCACCTTCGCGGAGAACCTGCTCGACGAGGTGGCCGCGCGGGACCCGGACGACACCACGGCGCGGGCCTTCCTGGTCACCTCGGCGCGGGGTCGCCAGGTGGACCGGGACGAGGCGGCGCGGCGCTTCGGCGAGGTGATCGCCCGGCACCCCTGGCACCGGCTGGCGCACGTCCAGATGCTCCAGTACCGGTGCGCCAAGTGGTTCGGCAGCGACGAGGAGATGTTCGACTTCGCCCGGTCCGCGGCGGCGAAGGCGCCGGCCGCCAGCGGCCTGGCCCATCTGGTCGCGGCGGCCCACCTGGAGATGTGGCTCAAGCTGCCCTCCGGCGAGGACGACGCCCACCTCCGCGACCCCGAGGTGCTCGCCGAGCTGCGCGCGGCGGCCGACCAGTCGGTGCGCCACCCGGAGCACGGCCACTACCCGGGTTGGCCGCAGCCGCACAACAACTTCGCGATGTGCTTCGCCGTGGGCGGCGACCACGCCGCCGCGGCGGAGCGCTTCCAGGTGCTCGGTGACCTGGTGACCGAGCTGCCGTGGACGTACTTCGGCGACCCGGGCCGGGCGTTCACCGGGTGGCGGCGGACGGTGACGCAACGCCAGGGCTGAGCCGCGGACGCTATCCTCGGCGGGACTTCCAGCGGGGCCGGGTCCGGCTCCGGACGACGGGACGCCGAGGTGGGGCCGATGGTGGGCGGGGCCGGCGGGCAGGCACGCGCGGCGGTGGTCGGCACCGGCCTGATCGGCGGGTCGGTGCTGCTCCGGCTCCGCGACGCCGGGCTCGACGTGGCCGGCTGGGACCCGGACCCGGCGACCCGGCGGCGGGTCCGTGAGCAGGGCGTCGCCGCGCCGCACACGGT
>NZ_WBKT01000031.1 GCF_008868175.1 Micromonospora sp. AMSO31t | reverse complement strand
GGCTCGCCCGCCCCCGGCCACGTCGCCACCGGGCCCACCGACCTGGGGGAGCGGCCGTTCGGAACGCCGGGCGAGCCGACCGTGCCGATGTTCGGTCCGGCGGACGACCCGGGTCCGTCCCTGTTCACCCCCGCCGGCCCGGACGAGGATGCCGGCGCACCGCCGGCGGTGCCGTCGTCCGACCGGGTTCCGTCGGCAGATGAGGCGACCACGTCGCTGTTCGCGCCGACCACCCCGCCGCCCGAGCCGACCACCTCGCTGTTCGAACCGGCCGCGCCAGCCGCCACCGCCGACGAGCCGACCACGTCGGTGTTCGCGCCGGCCGCAGCGGCCGGACCCCGGTCGACGGAGCAGGCGACGGTCCCCGGAATCCCGTCCCCGGCGGGCGTCGCCGGCAGCACCGCGGAGGCCGACTTCGTGCCGGCGAACGAGGTGGAGGAGGAACTGCTGGCGGCGGCCGGCAGCGGCAGCACCGACGGTTTCCTCACGACCCTGCTGCTGGCCCGGGTGCTGCTGCCGGTCGCATCCGAATCGGCGGCGGGCAGCCGTCCGGGTGACGCCGGCTTCGTCTGGCGTACGGAGCAGATCGACGGTGGGACCTACGTGGTCGTCCACACCTCGCCGGAGCGCCTGGCGGATCGGGCCGGCAACCCGGCCGACACGGTACGCGTGAAGTTCGTCCAGCTCATCCGCCGCTGGCCGGACGTGAGCTGGTCGTTCGCCGTGAACCCGGGCACGCCGGTCGGGGCGACGTATCCGGGGGAGCAGGTTCTCGCGCTCGCCAACTGGGCCGCCGAGGTGGGGCTGGGCGACGACCCCGAGACCGAGCCGGAGCCGCCGGCCACCGCGCCGGCGCCGGCGTCCGAACCCCGGCCGGCCCCGCCGCCCGTGGACCCCACCCGGCCGGTGACCATGCAGAAGGCGATCGCCCCGAGCCAGCTGGCCTACTACCTGGAGCGGGGCTACGACCGGGTCTCCGGCTTCGTGCACCGGGCCAGCGAGCTGGCCCACCTCGGCACCCCGGCGGAGTTGTACGACGCGCTCGGCCTCGGCCACACCGGCTCGCCGTTCTCCGGGGACGCCGAGGAGATCTACGTGCTGCGCTGGCCGGCCTACCGGCCGAGCCTCTACCGCATCCCGTACGGCGGGCAGAACGAGGCCGCCATGCGGGCCATGGAGGGCTGGGTGATCGAGCGGCCCCCGTTCCGCGGCAACGGCTTCGCGCCGGGGGAGAGCAGCGACGTGGTCGCCGAGTTCAAGGTGGACAGCGCCCGGCTGCCGCACGGCGCCGAGCTGTGGCGGATCGGCGCGGACCGCAGCGAGCGGGTGGTCGCCGTGCTGGACACCGACGAGCTGGCGTGGCACCGGGCGGGTGACGTGTGACCCGCGACGGCTACGTGGCCCGCTGGCGGGGCCGGGAGTACCAGGCCAGCCCGGACGGCGGCGATGTCCGCCTGTACCAGCCGGAACCGGGCGAGGGCTTCACCGAGGTACGCCCGGGCCGGCACGTCCGGGTGGTGCCGGTGGCCGAGGTCGAGGACCTGGCGTACGTGCGGACCACCTGCACCTGGCAGGGGCAGCCGTTCATCGTGCTGGCCGAGCACGACGGCTGGCTGCGGGTGGAGTACACGGGGGGCCGCTGGCCGGTGGCGCAGAAGATGGGGCTGGAGGCGTTCGACTTCGGCGTCTACCAGGGCTGGGCGCCAGCCGACGAGGTGACGGACCTGCGCGAGCAGCGGGTCTGAGTCAGGACTTCGTCCAGCGCAGGATCTCGCCGAGCACCAGTTCCCGGGCCTCCACGTGGGGGAAGTGGCCCACGCCATCGAGCAGCCGCCACTCGTAGGGGGCGGTGACGTAACGGCCGGAGCCCTGTGCGGTGCGGGGCAGCGAGGCCCGGTCCAGCGCGCCGTGCAGTTGCAGGGTCGGGGTGACCAGCGGCTTCTGCATGAGCCGCACGAACCGGTAGCCGTGCAGTCGCAGCACCGACCGGAACGCCCAGCGGTAGCCCTCCATGGCGCAGAACGCCGCCTGCGGGATCTGCATGGCCACCCGGCAGCACCGGGCGTACGCGTCGAAGTCGGGGCCGTTCACCCAGCGCGGCCCGCCCCAGCGGCGCAGCATCGCCTCCACCTCGGCGGCGTCGTCGCGGGCCAGCACGTGCTCGTAGCGGGGAAGCTGGAACTTCAGGGTGGGGGTGGACGCGGAGAACTGGCCGCGCGGGTCGGCGAAGATGGCGGCCCGCAGCCGCAGCGGGTGCGGCGCGCCGAGCACCACGAGCCGCCGGACCAGGGTGGGGTGGAACGACGCGGCGGTCCAGGCGATGAGACCGCCGGCGCCGCTGCCGACCAGGGTGGCCGACCGCTCGCCGAGGGCCCGGATCAGTCCCGCCACGTCGGCGGCGAGGGTGTAACCGTCGTACCCCCGGGGTGGTTTGTCGCTCGCGCCGTAACCGCGGAGGTCGACCGCGACCGCGCGGAAGCCGGCGTCGGCGACGGCCGGCAGCATCTCGTGCCAGGCGTACCAGTATTCGGGGAAGCCGTGCAGGAAGAGCACCATGGGGCCGGTGCCGGCCTCGACGACGTGGAAGCGGCTGCCGTTGGCGCCGACGAACCGGTGGGTCCACGGCCCCTCGGGGAGCACGCAGGACTCGTCGACGGGTCCGCCACGCTGGTCGGTCATGGGGCACAGCCTAGGGCCGGGACCGCGCGGGCGGCCCCGCAGGTGTGGAGGATCAGGGGATTCTCCGGGACATCGCCGGACGGGTCGCGGCCGGCCCGGGCCGGAAAGGGCGATGCCCGGGCAGGTGGCCTGCCCGGGCATCGCGAGGTGTAGCGGTGTGATCAGCGGCTCAGGAGAAGCGGACCTTCAGCGAGGTGCCGTTCTGCTGCAGAACCTTGATCTTGACGCCGGTGGCCGGGAGCTTGACGCCGTGGTTCGGCAGCTCCGGGTACCAGTACTGCTTGGTGTCGTCGAACAGCGGCTGCGCCGCCTGGCCACGGACGTACTGCGGCTGGCTGTTGATGTGCAGCGTGAACGAATCCGCCTTCTTCAGGCTGAACGGCGCGTCGTAGACCTGGACGCGGGCCCGCCACGGGGCGCCGGTCAGGTTGTAGATCGGCCGCGGGTGAGCGTCGATGATCATGTTACGACCCTCGCCCGGGTGGGCGAACGTGTCGTTGTCCGCGTACCGGAGGTTCCAGTACGAGATCAGCAGACCCTCCTGGTACGCGTAGTGGTCCACCCAGTCCGGGCGGGTGTTCGCGTAGCCGAAGTAGTACGGGCCGGTCTTCAGGTACTTGTCGTACGAGACGTACGACCGGTTGCCCGCGATGTAGTAGTTGTCGAAGAGCCGGGTGTAACTCTCGCCGGTGATGCTCCAGCCAGCGAGAGCCCAGTCGCCGGCACCGGTCTCGGCGCCATCGCTGAGCAGGGTCTGGCCGTCGGCGGTCACGGTGATGGCGTCACCGAAGAAGCCGCCCGAGGAGACACCGCCGTCGGTGAGGTAGTGGAACCGGAACTGCGCCACCTTGCCGGCCGCCGCGTCCATCGGGATGTTGATGTCCACCCACGTGCCCGCGCTGCTGCCGGTCAGACCCGGCGTCGGGTCGGTGTTGGACACCGGCGGGATCGGCTTGCCGTTGACCGTGCCGTTCAGCGCGTTCCAGGTCTTGCCGCCGTCCAGCGACGCCTCGAAGAAGAGGTAGTCGTAGCCGGTCTCGATGTTGAAGCGGCCCTTCATGGACAGCGACGCCGAGGTCTTCCCGGTGAGGTCGAGCGTCCTGGTCATGGTGTTGTCCAGGTCGTCGTCGTTACCGGAGAAGTACTGCTTGGTGCCCTCGAACGGAGCGCCGTACTGGAAGGTGTACTCCCGCTGCGGCAGCACCACGACCGCGGCCTGCGCCTTCTTGGAGTTGTACTCCTGCGGGCCCAGGTCCAGGTCGCGCTTCTGCCCGGCCTTGACCACCTCGTAGTCCAGCCAGCCGAGCTGGAGCTTGTTCCAGGCGCCGAGGTCGCCAGCGCGCTCGCCGATGCCCGCGTCGTTCTTGCCGCTGAGCCGGCTCTGGGCCATCAGGGTCCAGTGCTCGTTGTTGTTGTCCCCACCACTGACGACGTTGTAGTCGTCCGGCAGGCCCAGGTCGTGGCCGTACTCGTGGTAGAAGACGCTGCGGCCACCGTTCTCCGGCTGGATCGTGTAGTCGCGGATCCAGACGCCGGTGTTGCCGATCTGGGTGCCGCCGATCGGGAAGTTCGGCGGACCCACGCGGGAGGTGTTGTACGCCGCCCAGCGGTGGCTCCAGATGGCGTCCTCACCCTGGTGCGGGTCGCCGTCGGCCTGGTCGCCGCCGGAGTGGACGATCTGGAAGTGGTCGATGTAGCCGTCCGGCTCGTTGAAGTTGCCGTCGCCGTCGTAGTCGAACCGGTCCCACTGGTCGAACGACTGCATGTCGGCCTTGATCTGGGCGTCGGTGCGGCCCTTGGCCTTCTGGTCGGCGACCCACTGGTTGGCGGCGTCGCGGATCAGGTCCCAGGTGTTCGGGCAGATGGTGTCCGCGCAGACCGCCGGGTCGCCCGTCGGGTCGTCGTCGGCCTTCGGGTCGTCCGAGCGGCCGTACCGGGCGGCGTTGTACTTGACCTTCACCCAGTCGGTGACCGTGCCCTCGACGCTGTAGCGGCCGGACGACTGGGCCTCGTAGTACTGCTTGAGCGACTCGTCGCCCGGCTTGGTGCCGAAGTACAGCTGCCGGAAGTGCTCGGCGCTGTAGTCGGCCTGCCAGATGGTGGAGTTGTCCACCGCCCGGTTGGGCTTCGGGATCTCGTTGTGCCGTGGACCGTCGTACCCGGTCGGGCCCGCGATGTCCGGGTTGATGTCCTTGTCCGGGTAGGCCGGGTCGCGGTCGTCGCCGAACTCGGCGAGGATCACGAAGATCTTGTCGGTCCGCTCCCGGGCCAGCTCGACGTACTGGTCCTTCTTGCCCGCCTTGTTGCTGGCGGTCCGGGCGCCGGCCGCCGCCGCCGCGCCGCCGGCCGCCGCCGCCGCGCCGCCGGCGGTCTCGCCGACCTTGACGACGGTGCTGCCGTTGATCTTCTGGGCCTTGGCCCGGCCGGACAGGACCTCGCTGAGGCCCTCCTGGCGGAGTGCCCGCCGCTTGTCCTCGAGCTTGTCCGGCAGATCGTGAGGGGCCTGCGGCTCGGCCGCCGCCGGAGCGGCAGCCGGCAGCTTCGGCGTCGGCGCGGCGCTGGCGGCCGTGCCAGCTACAAGTCCCGTCGCCGTCAGCGATAGCCCGAGCAGACCCACTGCGACTTTGCGCACGTGGTACCTCCGGTGTGAGGGAACCAGCCCAACGGGGGTAGGGGCCGGTGGAAGGTCCCACAAGTGGGACCACTGGTGAAGATAAACATTCCCGTGACGCGTGGGAAGACAGACGCGTCGATTTGTAGCAACTTTTTGTTGGGAACGCTCCTCAGCGTCACATCAGGATCGGTCGATCGGGGGACCTGAGCTGGGGCGAAAGCTTTCGGGGTACGCGAAAGGGGCCGCCGGCGTTGCCGCCGACGGCCCCTCCCGTGTGGTGCTACCCGATCAGTTGCTGACCTTGACGACCATGTCGCTGGTCGGGGTGGTGCCCTGCTTCAGGATCTCGATCTTGGTGCCGGTGCCGGCGACCTTCACCGAGTTCCACGGGTTGTTGCTGTTCCAGTACTTGTTGATCCCGTTGTCGGTGAACACCGGGTTCGGGTCGAGCTTCGGCACGGTGACCGCCACGTCGTTCAGGTGGAAGGTCTGCGCCGGCTTGGCGTACAGGCTGAAGGTGCCGTCGTAGCCGTTGCGCCGGTTGGTGATGGTGCCCACGCCGCCGACCTGGATCTTGCCCGGCCGAACGTCGACCGGCAGGTTCAGACCGTAGCCCGGGTGCTCCGACGTGTTGTTGTCGCCGTACGCGTAGTTCACGTACCAGACCAGCATGCCCGGCTGGACGGAGAACCGCTCCACCCAGTTCGGCCGGCTGGCGAACCCGTAGTTGTACCCACCGGTCCGCAGCGTGTCGTCGTAACCGAAGTAGGTCCGGTTCTCGGCGATGTAGAAGCGGGGGTAGGAGTCGGTCACCGAGCCACCCATCCGGGTCCAGCCCTTGGCGGTCCACTCCGCGGCCAGGGTCTCCGCGTCGTCGGTCCAGGCGACCGTGCCGTTCCTGGTCAGCGAGACGTTGTCCAGGAACGGACCGGCCAGGTGCACGCCGCCGTCGGAGGCGTAGCGGTAGCGGAACGTCACGCTCTTGCCGGCATATGCCGACAGGTCGTAGGTCAGGTCGACCCAGTTGCCGCTGGTGGAGCCGTCGACCCCGGTCTCACCGGCGTCGATCAGCGAGTTGGACAGGGCGGCCCAGGTGGCGCCGCCGTCGGTCGACACCTCGGCGTAGAGGTAGTCGTAGTCCTCCTCGATGTCCCACTGGGCCTTCGCGGTGATCGACGCGGACGTCGCGCCGGTCAGGTCCAGGGTGCGGGTCAGCGAGGAGTTCAGGTCGTCCGCGCTGCCGCCCCACCACTCGTACGACCCGCCGAACGGCGTGTTGTAGTTCGTGGTCTGGGTCTGCGCGGGCAGGTTCACCACGACCGCCTGGGCCTTCGGCCCGTCGCTGTCGCCCGCCGGGCCGAGGGTCACCTGGGTGGTGCCCGAGCCGTAGTCGACGGTCGAGTGGTTCAGCCAGCCGAGGAAGAGCTTCGACCACGGGTCCATGTAGCCCGGGGTCGAACCGATGTCGTCGGTGCCGTGGCTCAGCCACGAACCCGAGGACATCAGGCTCCAGAAGCCGACGCCGTTGTCGCCGCCCGCGGTGTCGTACAGGTCCGGCAGACCGAGGTCGTGACCGTACTCGTGGGTGAAGACGCCGAGGCCGCCGTTCTCCGGTTCCGTGGTGTAGTCACGGATCCAGAGCCCGGTGTCACCGATCTGGACGCCACCGGCCAGGTTGCCGGCGGGGCCGGCCTTGCCCTCGAGGTTGGGGAACGCCGCCCAGCAGTGCGACCAGATGGCGTCCTCGCCCTCGGCGCCGCCGCCGGCCTCCTCGCCCTCGCCGGCGTGCACCGCCTGGAAGTGGTCGATGTAGCCGTCGGGCTCGTTGAAGTTCCCGTCGCCGTCGAAGTCGTAGCGGTCCCAGACGTCGAACTGCTTCAGGTAGTCCTTGATCTCCTGCGGCGTCTTGCCGGCCTCGGCCTGGGTCTCATACCAGGATGGCGGTGTCCTTGATGAAGTTCCAGTAGCCGTCGGCCTCGGAGATCTTGTTGCTGCCGTACCGCGCCTCGTTGAACGGGACGGTGATCCAGTCGCTGACGTCGCCGCCAACGGTGTACCGGCCACCCGACTGCTTGAGGTAGAAGTCCCGGAACGACTCGCCCTCACCGTAGAACATGTCCATGTAGTGCTCGCGGTGGAAGTCCGAGCGCCACAGGGTGCTGTTGTCGTCGGTGGAGCTGCCGTCCCAGTTGCGGTCCGGCTGGGGAATCTGGTTGACCACCGGGCCGGCAGCTCCACCGGTACGGGGGTCGGTCTTGTCGCCGAAGTTGACCAGCATGGTGAAGATCGGGTCGGTCTTCGGGGCCTGCTGGTACTCGACGAACAGGTCGTCCTTGACCTGGATGACCTTCGAGCCGTTGCGCGTCTGAAGCTTGGCCTTGCCCTTGAGCAGGTCGGCAATCGCCTGCTTCTTGACTTCCCGCTGCTGATCCGACTTCGGATCCGCGAGGTTGTCCTTGCCGTGCTTCGCCTTCTCGACGCCGGGGGTGGGCTCCGCCGCCGGGGCGGCGGACGCCGGCGTCGTGACGACACCGGCTGCCAGCAGCGCGGCCGCGGCCGAGGCCAGGCCCACTGTGACTCGTCTCCTCAAAGGTCCTCCTCCTTTGTGGAACTGTTACATGACAGGGGCAGCCAAAGCCATCACTGTCATGTCATGCGTCACTCACAATGACAGGTGTTTGCATCGTTGCCACCGGTCAATCACCCGATCATTCGGCTTTTTTTCCCGGCCAAAACGGGACGAAATCGCCCAGCAATTAAGCGGCGATTCACATTACGCTTCGACCACGATCACCCGTAGTGACGGTGATTATGAGGTCCCCGAAGAGGAGCGCAGTGGCGCCGGAAAATGTCACACGGCCGCGGAGAAAAATTGTCCGCGTGTAAGAAGGGCGGGGCCCGTCCCGGAGCAGTGTGCTCCAGACAGGCCCCGCCGTGCGGCTCCGACGCGCCCTCGGCGTGTCAGGTCACGGTTTCGGTGGGGTCACCCACACCATGGCGTACGCGTTGTCCCGCGGCGCCCACTTGATGGTGATCGAGACGCCGTACGCGACGCCGGCGTCCCGCGGGTTGCCGGTGCCCAGCACGATGGCGCCGCCGCCGAGCGTCGAACCGTAGTAGTCCGTCGCCGGCGTGCCGTCCGGGTCGACCACCCGGGTCGTGTACTGCGCGTTGCCCTTCGACGGGATGACCACCGAGGCGTCGTTGTCCCGGGCGTACGCGGAGCCGTCCCGGATCTCGATGCCCGGGTACCAGCCCTTGGCGTCGGTGAACCCCTTGACCGGGGCCTGGGCGTGGAACTTCGTGCAGTACTCGCTGTACGGCTCGTCCGCCGCCTCCAGGCACTCCCGGAACGGGTACGTCGGCTTCAGGGTGAAGGCCGCGTTGGACGACTGCGGGCGGCTGGGCAGGTTGTCCAGCACCGACGGGTCCTTGACGGCCGCCTCGCCCTTGCGGCGCAGCGGGTCGTTGTGCGAGTCGACGATCAGCAGACCGCCCTTCGCCCCGTAGCTGGGCAGCGCGGTCATCTGCGCGGTGACGTGGTTGACGTCGCCCAGCTCCGTGTCCCGGTACCAGACCAGCATGCCCGGGGCGTTGTACGCGATCCGGTCGACCTTCCACGCCTCGTGCGAGTAGATCGTGTCGTACGCGTACTTCAGGCCCTTGTCGAAGCCGTCGAAGTTGCGCCACTCGGCCAGGTAGTAGTGCGCCTTGACCTGGGTGCCCGAGTCGGTGTGCCAGCCCGCGCCGCTTGTGTCGGTGAAGGTGCCACCGGTCTGGGTCCAGCCGTTGGCGCCGCCCTCGACGTCGTCGCTCCAGGTGGTGGCGCCGCCGCCGGTGACCGAGAAGTCGTCGGCGAACCAGCCGCGCTCCTCGAACGCCTCGTCCGTGGCGTACCGCAGCCGGACCTGGATGGTCTGGCCGGCGTACGACGACAGGTCGACGTAGTCGTGCCGCCAGCCGCCGGTGGTGCCGGTCAGGCCGTACTTCTTGTTGCCGAAGTCGACCATCCGCCCGTTCGGGTCGGCGTAGCCGTCGTCGGTGGTGACGAGCTTGCCGGTGTCGTCGTACACCTTCCGCTCGGTCCAGGTGGTGCCGCCGTCGGTGGACACCTCGACGAAGCCGTAGTCCCAGTCGGCCTCGATGACGTAGTTGTTCCACATCCAGAACTTCGCGTCGGCGGCGTTCGGGACGGTCACCGTCCGGCTCAGCTTGACGTCCGCCCAGCTCTGGTCGGCGCCGGAGTACCACATGTTGGCGCCGCTGTGCGGCTGGGCGAGCGTGATCACCTTGTCCGGCAGGTTGATCTTGATGCCGTCCTCGGTGCCGACCGGCGTCCGTGACGTCTGGCCGAGCTTGACCAGCCGCGAATGGTCACCCGCGTTGACCTCCAGCGGGTCGGCCCAGCCGAGCACCCACTTGTCCCAGAGGCCCATGTGGGTCGGCAGCGCCTGGAAGATCTCGCCGGTGTGCGAACCCGAGGCCATCAGGTCCCAGAAGTCGACGTCCGAGTCGGCGTTGCCGGAGGTGTCGTAGAGGTCCGGCAGGCCGAGGTCGTGGCCGAACTCGTGGGCGAACACGCCCACGCCGGCGTCCTCCGGCTGCACGATGTAGTTCGACACCTTCAGGTTGGTGCCGGGGATCGTGTAGCCGCCGGCCACGGTCGAGGAGTGCGCCCACACCGAGTAGACGCCCACGTCGCCGCCGCCGCGGGACTTGCCCTGGTTGGCGTGCACCAGCACCAGGTGGTCGATCACACCGTCCGGCTCGTGGACGTTGCCGTCGCCGTCGCGGTCGCTCTGGTCCTCGATGTCGTAGTCGGCCCACGGGAAGCTCGGGTCCGCGGCCGCCAGCGCGTCGATCGCGTCGGTGGCGAGGCGGCCGGCGCCCTGCGGGTTGTCCGGGTGACCGTTCATCGACTGCTCACGGCCGGCGACCCAGTTGCCGTTCTCGTCCTGGAAGCAGCGGGAGGCCGCGTACCAGCCCTCCGAGTGCGGCACCGTGATCCACGGGCTCGCCTGCCCGTCCACGGTGTACGCGTTCTTGGACATCTCCAGGTACATGTTGTGCATGGTCCGACCGGCGAGGCTGATGCCCGGCTTGCCGTCCGGCCCCTTGAGGTCCTTCCGGACCCGCTCGGTGATGCCCTGCTTCGTGTAGAGCATCTTGTCGTAGTGGGCCGGCGAGAAGTCCGGCACCCACATCGAGTTGTTGTCCTTGTGCGGCAGCGTGGCCGGGTTGGGGATGGTGTTGTGCCGCGGCCCGTTCTGGACGGTGCCCGGCACGCAGGTCCGGTCCTCGAAGACGGTCTTCGGGACCATCACGTTGGTGAAGTCGTCGTTCGCCTTGTCGTTGAACTCGACCAGCAGGGTCAGCAGCTTGGCCGTCTGGGTGCTCTTGGCCTTCTTGAACTTGCGCGGGCTCTGACCCGTCCGGATGGCCTTGGCCTCGGTCCTGGCCAGCTCCCGCGCGGCGACGGGGTTGCCCCCGGCGTACTTGCGGTCGTAGGCCCGGGCCTCGTCCGCCGCCGCGGTGAAGACGCCGTCTCGACCCTTGACCTCCTTGCCGCCGGTGTCCGGCTGCACCTCGGGCTCGGCGTAGTTGATGTAGTACTCGTCCGCTCCGATCGTGACCGGCGCGGGGCCGGACGTCCGGGCGGCCGCGCTGCCCGTCACGGTCAGCGACGTGGCGGCGAGGGCGATGGCGGGCAGCGCGACGAGTAGGCGTCGGCGTGACCCGGTCCGTGGAAATGTGTGCATGCCACTCCGTTCGTAGGGCATGGGGGGAGAGAGTCGGCCGACCGGCCGTCGCAGTGACGTCCGTCTAATCCAGCCGATGCGGCTGAACCTAAATGAGAAGGGTCCCCCACTGACAGGGGTGAGCTGCCCCTCTGCCCGTTCAGCCTGCCGCGGCCTCCACCGAACTTCCGACGCGCGGCGGGAAAACGACGATGGGTGACGGCCCGTCCGGACCGTCACCCACCTCGGGGTACGCCTGTCGTCAGTCCTCGTCGGACTTGCCGCCACCCATGCCGGAGGAGATCAGGTCCATCACCGAGGAGTCCTGGAGCGTCGTGACGTCGCCGAGCGACCGGTTCTCCGCGACGTCGCGCAGCAGCCGGCGCATGATCTTGCCGGAGCGGGTCTTCGGCAGCTCCGGCACGAGCATGATCTGCCGCGGCTTGGCGATCGGGCCGAGCGTCTTCGCCACGTGGTTGCGCAGGTCGGCGATGAGCCGCTCGCCGGCCTCACCGGAGATGTCGGTGCTGCCGCGCGGGATGGCGAACGCCACGATCGCCTGGCCGGTGGTCGGGTCGGTCGCGCCGACCACCGCCGCCTCGGCCACCGACGGGTGGCTGACCAGCGCCGACTCCACCTCGGTGGTGGAGATGTTGTGGCCGGACACCAGCATGACGTCGTCGACCCGGCCGAGCAGCCAGATGTGCCCGTCGTCGTCCTTCTTCGCCCCGTCACCGGCGAAGTAGACCCAGTCGTCCCCGTGGTTGGCGCCGGCGCCGAAGCGCGACCAGTAGGTCTCGATGAAGCGGTTGTCGTCGCCCCAGATGGTGCGCAGCATCGACGGCCACGGCTCCCGGAGCACCAGGTAGCCGCCACCGCCGTTGGGCACCGACTGGCCCTGGTCGTCCACCACGTCGGCCACGATGCCGGGCAGCGCGGTCATGGCCGAGCCGGGCTTGGCGTGGGTGACGCCCGGCAGCGGCGAGATCATGATCGCGCCGGTCTCGGTCTGCCACCAGGTGTCCACGATGGGCAGCTCGCCCCGGCCGACGTGCTGCCGGTACCAGATCCACGCCTCCGGGTTGATCGGCTCGCCGACGCTGCCCAGCAGGCGCAGCGAGGACAGGTCGTAACCGGCGGGGATGTCCTCGCCCCACTTCATCATGGTGCGGATCAGGGTGGGCGCGGTGTACAGGAGGGTCACCTTGTACTTGTCGACGATCTCCCAGAACCGGCCCTTGTGCGGGGTGTCCGGAGTGCCCTCGTACATGACCTGGGTCGCTCCGTTGGAGAGCGGGCCGTAGACGATGTAGGAGTGCCCGGTGACCCACCCGATGTCGGCGGTGCACCAGTAGACGTCCGTCTCCGGCTTGAGGTCGAAGACGGCGTGCGTCGTGTACGACGTCTGGGTGAGGTAGCCGCCGGTGGTGTGCAGGATGCCCTTCGGCCGGGCGGTGGTGCCGCTGGTGTAGAGGATGTAGAGCGGGTGCTCGGCGTCGAACGGCTGGGCGGTGTGCTCCGGCGAGGCCGTCTCCACCGTCTCGTGCCACCAGTGGTCCTTGCCCGACCAGGCGACCTCCTCGCCGGTGCGGCGGACCACCAGCACGTGCTCCACCGACGGGCACTTCGCCACCGCCTCGTCGACGGTCGGCTTGAGCGCGGACGGCTTGCCCCGGCGGAAGCCGCCGTCCGCGGTGATCACCACCTTGGCGCTGGCGTCCTGGATCCGGTTGGTCAGCGCGTCGGCCGAGAAGCCGCCGAAGACCACGCTGTGCGTGGCGCCGATCCGCGCGCAGGCGAGCATCGCCACCGCGGCCTCGGGAACCATCGGCAGGTAGATCGCCACCCGGTCGCCCGCCGTGACGCCCAGGTCGGTCAGCGCGTTCGCCGCCTGGCAGGTGAGCCGGTGCAGCTCCGCGTAGGTGACCGTGCGGGTGTCACCCGGCTCGCCCTCCCAGTGGATCGCCACCTTGTCGCCGCGGCCGGCCTCCACGTGCCGGTCCAGGCAGTTGTACGCCACGTTGAGCTGACCGCCCACGAACCACTTCGCGAACGGCGCGTTGGACCAGTCGAGCACCTGGTCCCACTGCCGGGCCCAGTGCAGCCGCCCGGCCTGGCGCTCCCAGAAGGCGAGCCGGTCCTCGGCCGCCTCGGCGTACGCGTCCGCGGTCACGTTGGCGTTCGCGGCGAGTTCGGCCGGCGGCGGGAACTGGCGCGTCTCGTTCAGCAAGTTGGCCAATGCCTCGCTCATGCGGTGACTCCTTCATCGCGTGACCTGCGTCTCCTACCCGGGAGAGGTTAGTCCCGGCGCGGCCCCCGCCGCGACCGCCCGCCCACCGACCACGCGCCCAGTAGCCCTCCGCGCGCGCCGAGCTGTCAGGAAGGGTCCCTTCTTAACGCCTCCGGTAGAGAGGGGTTCCCTTCTCACCGCTCCGCCGGAGGCGTGGTACGCGTCGCTTCCCGGCGGCTGGCGCTCCGGCGGAGCGTGGGGATCGCTAGCGTGGCGGAGTGACCACCGACCCGCTCGCCCCGCTGCTCGCGCTCGCCGACATCGCGCCCGCCGTCGAACGCGCCCGCGACCGGGTCGACGGGGCCCACCGGCACCGCGCGCTGCGCCGCCAGGGCGGCCAGGTCGCCGCCGAGGTCAGCCTCCGCTCGGCCGTGGCCAGCGCCGCGCTGGAGGGCCGGGTGCACGACCGCGAGGAGGTACGCGCCGGCACGGTCACCGACCCGCTGCTCCAGGGCGCGCTGCGCGTGGCCGGGGCGCTGCCCGGGCTGAGCGAACTCTGGCCGAAGGCGCCCCGCCAGGCCCTGGCCCGGCTGCACGTGCTCGCGGCCCGCGACGTCGTGACCGAGGCGGAGCTGGGCCGCCCGGTGGCCGACCCCGTGGTGGCGGCCCGCCTCGACGGGCTGGCCGGGCTGGTCGCCGGGGGTACGAAGGTGCCGCCGCTGGTGCTCGCCGCCGTGGTGCACGGCGAGCTGCTCAACCTGCGCCCGTTCGCCGGGCCGTCCGGGGTGGTGGCGCGCGCCGCCGCCCGGCTCGTGCTGATCTCCACCGGGTTCGACCCGCGCGGGCTCGTCGCCGTCGACGTCGGCCACCGCGAGCGGGAGCCCGAGTACGTCGGCGCGGCCGGCGCCTTCGCCACCGGCACCCCGGACGGGCTGCGCTCCTGGCTGCGCCACTACATGGCGGCCGTGGAGATCGGCGCGGAGCAGATCACGCTCATCGGCGACGAGATCCTCGCCGCGTCCTGATCCTTTTCGGCGGCGTCCCCGGGCTGCCGTGATCGCGCCCGGGTGGGTCGCCGAGCGGTCAGGCCGTCGGGGTGGCGGCGGCGCGGGTGCGGCGGTGGCGCCCGTACCAGGCGATGCCGATCGCCACGCCGACGCCCACGCCGAGGGCCGCCGCGGCGACCGGCACGGCCGGGCGCTCCCGCAGCCGCCGGCCCAGCGGGATCGGGTGGCGGAACTCCAGCACCGGCCAGGAGTTCTCCACGGCCAGCTTGCGCAACGCCCGGTCCGGGTTGACCACGGTCGGGTGCCCCACGCACTCCAGCAGCGGCCGGTCACTGTACGAGTCGGAGTAGGCGTACGAGTCGGCGAGGTCGTAGCCGCGTGCCAGGGCCAGTTCGCCGACGGCGTCGACCTTGCGCGGGCCGGCCGCGTAGAACTCGACCTCGCCGCTGTAGCGGCCGTCCGCCACCGCCATCCGGGTGGCGATCACGTCGGTCACCCCGAGCAGCTTGCCGATGGGGCGGACCATCTCCTCGCCGGAGGCGGAGACCAGCACCACGTCCCGCCCGGCGGCCTGGTGCTCCTCGATGAGGGCGGCGGCCTCGGCGTACACGTAGGGGTTGATGAGCTCGTGCAGCGTCTCCGCGACGATCTGGCGGACCTGTTCCACCGGCCAGCCCTTGCAGAGCGTGGCGAGGTAGTCCCGGGTGCGGGCCATGGTCTGCTCGTCGGTGCCGCCCAGCCGGAACATCAGCTGCGCGTACGCCGACTTGACCACGTCACGGCGCGTGATCAGCCCGTCCCGATAGAACGGCCGACCGAACGCCAGTGCGCTCGACTTGGCGATGACGGTCTTGTCGAGATCGAAGAAAGCGGCACTTCGGCCCACGGCGCGAAAGTCTAGCCCGACGGGGCGCCGCCGTCGGGTCCCCGGGGCCTCCGGAACGGATCGATCGGGTTGCACCACTCCTCTGAGTGACGGCTGTCACACACTCGTACCATGAATTAGCGTTGCGTGGAGTGGACACCACTCGACGTATAAGGGTCCATTGCGGCATGCTTGTGCTCGCGACGAGAGTTCACGTCCCGTCGGACAAGAAGGCTCTCGGCGGTTGCACCCCCCGTGACCGCTGAGTGGGTTCGGCTCGACCCCCCCGGAGCCGAACCTCACGACGACCCCCGTCTCCCCCCGACGGGGGTCGTCCCTTTCCTGGGTGATCCGGACCGGACACCGCCTCAGCGACCGGCCACCGCGAAGCCCACGAAGATGACGGCGGCGATCGGCAGCGCGGCGGCCAGCGCGAGCGCCCGCCGGCGGTGCGATCCGCCCACCAGCGCGACGGCCAGCATGCCGAGCGCCACGTCGATGGCGACGTTCCACTCCGCGCCCGGTGGATAGGCGGGGTCCCGGGCCCGGCCGGCGAACCGTGCCGCCTCCTCGAAGAAGACGGCGGCCGGCAGCGCGGTCCCGAGGATCCGCCGCACGCCGTCCCGGCGCGCCCAGTCGCCGCCGACGCCGAAGACCACCCCGGCGACCACGCCGAAGGCCATCCAGAGCAGCGATGTCGGCGCCCACACGACGGCCGGGTCGTCGCCTTGGAGGAGCGTCGCCGTGAGGTAGTAGCTGGGCACCGCGACGACGAGCAGGACGGCGGCGCCCAGCGCCGACCGCACCGGGCCCGACCGGACCAGGCAGCCGAAGGTGAAGGCCGCGACGGCCCAGGTGGCGGTGGAGTTGCCGAGCTCGGCAAAGGGGTACGGAACCCACTTGATCCACACGAAGTCGAGGGCGCCGAGCAGGAGGCCGCCCAGCACGGCGGTGAGCGCCACCGTCCGATGATCACAGCGCACGGCGGGAAGCATACTCAGTATGCCCGGCGGCGGTTGCGCCCAGGCGTGTCCCGACTCCCGTCGCGAACACTCCCGCGACCATCGGCGAAGTACGGATGAGCCCTCGGCCGTGCAGGAGGGATGGGGGAACAGAAGGAGAATCCATGGGTGTGGTGACACCGAACGTGTGCACCGCCGCCGACGAGACGGACGCGGCGATCATCAGCCGGATGCACGGGGATCCGGCGGTGTTCGACGCCATCTTCGACCGCTACTACCCGGCGATCCACGGCTACGCCACCCGGCGACTCGGCCGGGACCTGGCCGACGACGTGGCGGCGGAGACGTTCCTGGTCGCGTTCGACCACTGGCGGCGGTACGACACCACGCAGCACAGCGCGCGGCCCTGGCTGTTCGGCATCGCGTCCAACCTCATCGCCGGGCACCGGCGGGCCGAGGCGCGGCGGTACCGGGCACTGGCCCGCGCGGAGCACACCACCTCCGCCGAGCGCGAGAGCCACGACGGGCCGGCCGACCAGGTGGCCGTACGGCTGGATGCCCAGGCCGTGCGCGGGCGGCTCGCGGCGGCGCTGGAGGGGATCGCACCGGCCGACCGGGAGGTGGTGCTGCTGGTCGCCTGGGCGGATCTGACCTGCGAAGAGGTGGCCCGCGCGCTGGCGATCCCCGCCGGCACCGTCCGGTCCCGGCTGCACCGGGCGCGCACGAGATTACGGGCGGCGCTGGGTGGCGTCGACCCGACGGCAACCGGAGAGGAATCCGAGTGATCGACGACATCACCGCGCTGCGGGAGAGCTGGAGCGAGGTCGAGCCGCCCTCGCCGGATGCTCAGCGACGCGCCCGGGCGGCCCTGCTGGCCCGGATCACCGAACGCGAGGCCACGCCGGCGAGCCGACCGGAGCGGCACGGCCGGCGCCTGCCGGGCTGGGCCTGGCGGTCCGGACTCGCCGCGCTCGGGGCGGCCGCCCTGGTCGCCGGGGTGGTCACGGCCGGCGACCTCGGCCCGGCGACACCCCCGGCACGCCCCGCGCCCTACGTGGTGAGCGGGCCGGTCGCGCAGACCTTCGAACTGGCCGCCGTGCACGCCGAGACCGAACCGTTCACGCCACCGCGCCACGACCAGTGGACCTACGTCGAGCTGAGGATGGTCCGCGGCAAGATCGCTCGGGACAAGGGCCAGGCCACCCGCGAGACCACGCGGTCGTGGCAGCGGGCCGACGGGCGGCAGGCTGCCGAGATGATCGACGGCAAGCTCGAAGTCATGCCGGAGAGCACGGATCTGCCGCAGGTCATGCCGCCGCAGGACTACCCGACGCTGGCCGGGCTCCCCACCGATCCGCGGGCGCTGCTTGACTGGCTGCGGACCCGGAGCCAGTCCGGCAAGGACGGCGACGCCGTCTCGTTCCTGCTCGTCGAGTCGATGCTCCGGGACAACGTGCTGCCGCCCGGCGTGAAGGCGACCCTGCTGCGGGCCCTGGCCCTCATCCCGGGTGTCACCCGGTCCGACGAGCCGGTCGACTTCGACGGGCGCCCGGCGATCGCGCTGGGAATGGTGCAGGACGGCTGGCGGCAGGAGGACATCCTGCTCGACCCGACCACCCACGAGTTCCTCGGCAGCCGGACCGTCGTGGTCGAGGACCACACGACCCCCGAGGGGGTCAGCCTGAAGAAGGGCGACGTCGAGGTCGAACTGGTCCGGGTCGCCGGGAAGATCGTGGACGCGCCGGGCCGGACCGGCTGACCATCGGGTACGCCGACAGTCGCGTGGGCGGGCGGCCGGACCCCGCTGGTCCGGCCGCCCGCGCCACCGTGGATCAGGACTTGACCAGGTCCACGATCGACGTGTCGTAGACCACGTACCGCTGGTACTCGGCATCGTAGGCGGACGCCTCGGTGCTCACCTCGGCAGCGCCCCTGGCGAACGGCGTGGTGTCGATGGGGGTGGCCGCGGCCGTCCAGGCCACGGGTGCGCCCGGGGTGCAGGCGACCAGCGCGTCGAAGCGGCCGCGGACCAGCACCTTCTTGACCACCTGGTCGACCGTGCCGCTCACCGTGACCGAGGTCGGCTGGCTGCAGGTCACCGTGCCGTGCACGATCGCCTTGCCGCTGATCGTGCTGGCCGTGCCGTCGGTGGCGACGGCCAGCCCCAGCTCGAGTGGCACCGTCTCCGCCTGTGCCGGCGTGGCGGCGACGAGCCCGCCCAGCGCCCCCGTGATCGACAGGCTGGCCGCGAGGGCCGCCCTCCGCCAGGTTCTCTGCATCCCCGTTCCTCTCTCTGTGGTCGGACAGCCGGGCATCTCGTTGCCGAACACCGCTGTCAGTGAATTACCGCGGGGACGGCCGCCGCCGTTACATCGCGCCGACAGATCCATGCATAAAGGACGGTCGGCGGCGACGGGCGGCCCATAGCAGATCGATCGGGCGATCGGCGGCTGTCCACAGGCGTCCCCGTCGTCCACAGCCGCACCCGGTCGGGCACCAGTGCGCCGGATCCGTCGGCAGGCTGCTCCGCGGCACGTCCGAGTCCGACCGCTGGAGGCCGCCATGCCACCCCGCACCCCGCTGCCGCCGTACCGCCGGCTGCCCCTGCTCGTCACCGCCGACGGCGACCTCCTCGACGAGCTGCTGCGGCTCGCCGCGGCCGGCGGCACCGAGGTCGAGCTGGCCGCCGATCCCGCCGCCGCGCGGGCCCGCTGGACGCCGGCGCCACTGGTGCTGGTCGGCGCCGACCAGGCGCAGGCCTGCCTGCGGGCCCGCCTCCCACGCCGGCCCCGGACGGTGCTGGTCGGCCGCTCCGGCCAGCTCGATCCGGGTACGCAGGTCGCCGAGCTGATCGGCGCCGAGCACGTCGCCACCCTGCCCGCGGCCGAACCGTGGCTGGTCGACCGGTTCGCCGAATGCGCGGACGAGCCCCCGGGCGGTGGCCCGTCCCGGGTCGTGGCCGTGCTCGGCGGCCGGGGCGGCGCCGGAGCCAGCGTGCTGGCCGGCGGCCTCGCCGTCACCGCGGCCCGGGCCCGGCTGCGCACCCTCCTGGTGGACGCCGACCCGCTCGGCGGCGGCCTCGACCTGGTGCTCGGCTGGGAGCAGCTCGAAGGGCTGCGCTGGCCCGGGCTCGCCGGCACCGACGGCCGGGTGGACCCGCCGTCGCTGGTCCGGGCCCTGCCCAGCCGTGGCGACCTGGTCGTGCTGTCGTGGGACCGGGGCGCACTGCGGCACCTGCCGGCCGAGGCGATGGCCGCCACCGTCGACGCCGCCCGCCGGGGCCGCGACATGGTCGTCCTCGACCTGCCCCGGCACCTGGACGACGCGGCCGTGGTCGCCCTCCAGGCGGCCGACCGGGCCCTGGTCATCGTGCCGGCGGAGCTGCGGGCCACCGCCGCAGCGGCCCGGGTGGTCGCCGCGGCCGCCCCACACTGCGCCGACCTGGCGGTGGTCGTGCGAGGCCCCGCCCCCGGACGGCTGAAGGCCGGCGAGGTGGCCCGCGCGCTCGGGCTGCCGCTCGCCGGCACCCTCCGGCCCGAGCCGGGGCTCTGCCGGGGACTGGAACGGGGCGAGGCGCCGGCCGCCAGCGGGAAGGGCCCCCTCGCCGTGCTCTGCCAGCGACTCCTCGACGAGCTGACCGGCCTGCCCGCCGCAGGTGCCGCGTGAGCGGCCCGGCCGACTCCGGGGACCTGGCCGTGCGGGTCCGGCACCGGTTCGCCGCCGAGGCCACCCCGGTCACTCCCGCAGCCATCGTCTCCGCCGTACGCGCCGAGCCGGACGCCGCCGTGCTCGGCGACACCGCCCTGCTCCGGATCGCCGACCGGGTCCACGACGACCTCGTCGGCGCAGGTCCCCTCGCACCGCTGCTCGCCGACCCGCAGGTGACCGACGTGCTGGTGAACGGCACCCGGGTCTGGGTCGACCGGGGGCGGGGGCTGCACCAGGTGGCCGTGCCGCTCGGGACGGTCGACGACGTGCGCCGGCTGGCCCAGCGCCTCACCGCGGCCGCCGGACGCCGGCTCGACGACGCCTCCCCGTACGCCGACGCCCGGCTGCCCGACGGCACCCGCCTGCACGCCGTGCTGCCACCCGTGGCGACCGACGGGCCCTACCTGTCGCTGCGCACCTTCCGGCAACGGCCGTTCACCCTCGACGAGCTGGTCCGGCAGGGCACCGTGCCCCGGCCGGTCGCCCCGCTGCTCGCCGCCGTGGTGGCCGCCCGCCTCGCGTACCTGGTGACCGGCGGCACCGGCTCCGGCAAGACCACCCTGCTCAACACGCTGCTCGGGCTCGTGCCCGGGACCGAGCGCATCGTGCTGGTGGAGGACGCCGCCGAGCTGCGGCCTGTGCACCCGCACGTGATCGGCCTCCAGGCGCGGACGTCGAACGTGGAGGGAGTCGGGGCGGTCGGGCTGAGCGACCTGGTCCGGCAGGCGCTGCGGATGCGGCCGGACCGGCTGGTCGTGGGCGAGTGCCGGGGCGCCGAGGTGGTCGACCTGCTCGCCGCGTTGAACACCGGCCACGACGGCGGGGCCGGCACGCTGCACGCCAACGCCCCGACGGACGTGCCGGCCCGGCTGGAGGCGCTCGGGATGCTCGGTGGCCTGCCCCGGGCCGCCCTGCACGCCCAGGTCGCCGCCGCGCTCCAGGTGCTCCTGCAGGTCCGGCGGACCACGGAGGGTCGGGTGCTGGAGTCGATCGGCCTGCTCCTGCCCGAGGGACCCGAGCGGCTGGTCACCGTGGTTCCCGCCTGGATCCGCGGGCGCGGGCTCGGGCTGGCCGCCCGACCGCTCGGCGCCCTGCTGCGTGAGCGGGGCGTGACCGTGCCGCCGATCCTCTGCGCGGCGTGGCCCGGCTCGGCGGGTCCGTCGTGACCGGTCAGGTGTGGCTGGTGGCGGTGCTCCTGGCCGGCGCCGCGGCCACGGTCGCCTGGCCGGTACGCGCCAACCGCGTCCGCCAGCATGCCGTCCTCGACCTGGGCAAGCGCCCCGGTCCGGGCGGCACCCGACCGCTGTGCTCCGGCCCGGGGCCGTTCGGGCGGACGTCCCACGCCGGCGTCGCCCAGCGGTCCGGCGCGCTGCTCGGACATCCCCTTCCGGGCCGGCCCCCGGGGCGGCGCGACCCGACCCGCCCGACCACCAGGCCCGGTCCCACCGATCGTGCCCGCCGGCCCCGGATGGGCGCGGCTCTGGTCCCGACCGATCGTGTGCGCCGCCTCCGGCTGGCCAGCGCTGTCGTCCCTACCGATCGCCCTCCCCGGTCCCGGCTGGCCAACGCTCTGATTTCCACCGCTCGCACCCTCCGATCGCGGCCGGACGCCGCTTCCATCCCCATGGACCACGCACCCGGGCTCCGGCCGGCTGCCGCCCTCGCCCCCGCCAACCGTTCCCTCCGGTTCCGCCTGGTCGCCGGACTGCCCATCTGGGGATCGGGTGTCGCCTCGACGTCGAGCGGGCCTGCCGCTCATGCTCCGCTGTCCGGGCGGGCCGCCCTGCCGGCGGCGGCCGTGGTCGGCGCCGGGGCCGGTGCGCTGCTCGGCGGCCCGGTGGGCGCGCTGGTCCTGGCCGCCTACGGCACGCTCGCCGCCCGGGCGGTGCTGCGCCGGCGGGACCGCCGGGCGACCGACCTGGCCCACCGCCGCGACCTAGACCAGATCGGCGCGCTGGCCGCCGACCTGCGGGCCGGGCTGCCGGCCGGCGGCGCGATCGCCGACGGGCCGCAGCGCGTCGCCCGGTTGGCGCGAGCCGCCGTGCGGCTCGCCGACCGCACCGGAGCGCCCCTGGCCGAGCTGCTGGAACGGGTCGAGGCCGACGCCCGGGCGGCGGACCGGGGCCTGGCCGCGGCAGCTGCCCAGGCGGCCGGAGCCCGGGCGACCGCCTGGCTGCTCGCCGCGCTACCGCTCGGCGGGATCGGACTGGGGTACGCCATCGGCGTCGACCCGGTGGCTGTCCTCCTGCACACCCCGGTCGGCGGCGGCAGCGCCCTCGCGGCAGTGGCGCTCCAGATCAGTGGTCTGCTGTGGGCGGAGCGCCTCAGCGCGGCACCCGGGCGGGCCGCCTGATGCCGCGGCAGGTGGTGGCCGCGGCCTGCCTGGGCGCGGCGGCGTTGCTCCTGGTCGCGTCCGGACCGGCCGTCCGGCCCGCGCGGCGGCTGCGTCTCCTCGCGCCCACCCGGCGGGCGGAGCGGAGCCGCCCCGCCTGGTGGCCGGACCGGATCCGGCTCGGCGCCGGCCTGGCGGGCGTGGCGGCGCTGGTCGTGGTGGGCGGCTGGCCCGGTGCGCTCGTCGGTGCGCTGGCCGCGGTGGCCGCCGACCGCCTGCTGCGCCGCATCGAGCCACGGGCCGTCCGGGACCGCAGGCTCCGGGAGACCGCCGACCTGCCCCTCGCCGCCGACCTGCTGGCCGCCGCGCTCCGGGCCGGCGCACCGGTGGACCGCTCGGTCCTGGCCGTGGCCGAGGCGCTCGGTGGACCGCTCGCCGACCGGCTGGGCCGGGTCGGGCGGACGCTGGAACTCGGCGGCACGGCGGCGGAGGCGTGGGACCACCTGCGACCCGTGCCCGGGGCGGACCGCCTGGTGACCGGCGCGGTCCGCTCGTCGAACAGCGGCGCGGCGCTGGCCGGCGCGCTCACCCGGCTCGCCGACGACCTGCGGTCCGACCGCTCGACCGCGGCCGAGGCGGCCGCCCGGCGGGCCGGCGTGCTCATCGTGCTGCCGCTCGGGCTCTGTTTCCTGCCCGCCTTCATTCTCGCCGGCCTGGTGCCGGTGATCGTCGCCGTCCTCGGCGATGTGCTGTGAACCCAGAGAAAGGAAGTACGCCATGCGCAAACTCCTCACCCGCCTGCGCGGGGACGCCGGGATGAACACGGCCGAGTACGCCGTCGGCACCCTCGCGGCGGTCGCCTTCGCCGGGATCCTGCTGAAGGTGCTCACCTCCGGCAACGTGCAGTCCGCCCTCACCGCCGTCATCGACCGGGCCTTGAAGTGACCGGTCGCCGGTGGGCCGGCCGCCAGCCCGGACCGGACCCGGGCTCTCCGCCCGGCACGACAGGCACCGGGCGCCCGGAACGGGTCGGCGGCCGGCGGCCGTGGGGTGCGCGGGAGCGGGGCTCGTTCACGGCCGAGTTGGCGGCCGGCCTGCCGGCGCTGATGCTCCTCCTCTTCGCCGGCCTCACCGCGCTCGGCGCGGTCACCACCCGCGCGGGCTGCCTCGACGCGGCCCGCGAGGCGGCGCTCGCGGCCGCCCGGGGCGAACCGGGGTCGACGGCCGGCTCCCGGTACGCCCCGGCCGGCGCGGACATCTCGGTGACCGTGGCCGGCGACCGTGTCACCGTGACCGTCCGGGCGCCGGTCTGGAGCTTCGGCACCCGGCTGCCCCGGCTCACCGTGTCGGGCACCGCGGTCGCCGCCGTCGAACCCGGAGCCCCCGGACCGCAACCGTGACCGCGGGCGACGGAACCCGCCCGGCTGGTCTCGGGCACTCGTGGGCAAGCGGGGCCGGGCGGGTGGTCGACGGGCGGCCTCACCAGGGCGCCGACCGGGGTGGGGCGACGGTGTGCCTGCTCGCGGTGGGGATGGTGCTCGTGCTGGTCGGGCTCTTCGGCGCCGGGCTCGGCGCGGCCCGGCACGCACGTCACCAGGCCCGGAACGCCGCTGACTTCGGGGCGCTCGCCGGTGCCGGCCGGGCAGTGGAGGGCGCCGAGGTGGCGTGCGGTCGGGCCGCCGAGCTGGCCGGGGCCAACGGCGGCCGGCTGACGGCCTGCCGGCTCGACGGTCTCGACGTCGTCGTCACGACGGAGGTGCGGGTCGCCCCACTGCCCTGGCTCGCCCGCGCGGCGACCGCCACCTCCCGGGCCGGCCCGGCCCGAGGCTGACGACCGCGGCCGGTGCCGGGGCGGAAGCTCACCGCCCCGACACCGGCCGCGTCGAGTCGTCGGCGTCAGCGGGCCTGGAGGGCGTCCAGGCCGACGGCCATGGCGATCACGAGTCGCCGGTCGATCTGCGGCTGGTGGATGTCGACCACGTACCGGTCGCGCAGGCCCCACTTCTTGTCGACCGAGAACACCGGCTGGCCGCCCGCCACGAAGTCGAAGTGGTAGGGCAGCCAGGAGAGCGAGTCCACGAAGCGGCGCAGCAGGGCCACCGGCAGGCTCCGCTCCTGCCCGGTCATCTGCGGCAGGCCGGCCTGCTCGACGTGCCAGGTGGAGCGCAGCAGCGACTGGGCGAAGTCCTTGCGGAACAGCCCGATCGGGGTGCCCGCGTGGTCGGTCACGTCGTACGTGGCGCCGAGGTCGAGGCGCTGCCGGGCCTTGAAGCCGAGCAGGGGGTACTGCTTGGAGTCGTCGGTGTAGATGGTCACCTGCTCCTTGAAGGCGAGCCGCTTCTGCTGCGCGAACGCGAGCAGCCCACCCTCCGAGCCGTCCGGCGCCACCGAGTGGACCTCGTACTGGTTGACCATCATCCGGATCCGCTGCCGGACGATGAACCGCTGCTGGGCCTGCAAGCTGTCGAGCTGCATCTGGTCTCCTTGAAGAGGCGAACGCCGGAGTCTCGCACAGCTCGGCCGCCACCGCGTGCCCGCGACCGGCGCGTTCCGACGGGTGACCGCTCGCCCGGCGGCCGGCAAGGGTCAGCGGCCGCCGTCGACCGTCGCCTTCATGGCCCAGGCGTTGAGCACCTGGTGGATGCCGCGCAGGCGCTCGTTGATCTGGTCCAGGCGCTCGGCCTGGGCCAGGTTGGCCAGCGCGACACCCAGCGCGATCTGCTGGTCGGGGGTGAGGTTCTCCTGGTCGATCGTGTAGAGCAGGTCGACGGTCTCGGCGATGGTGTCGGCCACGGCGGTACCTCCGGCGCGAAGAAGCTCGGGGACATGGAAGCGCTCCCATGCATCAATGCCCCGATGCCGTCCGACTCATGCGCCCGTCCCACGAACCAGGAGGTCAGTCCCCGGCCCGCCCCTCCTGCCGGGGCAGCACGGGCCCGCGCCCACCCTCGGCGGCCGCCAGGTTGACGAGCACCACGTCGAGGACCTTGACCGCGTCCGGCTTGGAGAGCGGGTTGTTCCCGTTGCCGCACTTCGGGGACTGCACGCAGGACGGACAGCCCGACTCGCACCCGCACTCGACGATCGCGTCCCGGGTGGCGCGCAGCCAGGCGGCGGCCGTCCCGTACGCCCGCTCGGCGAAGCCCGCCCCGCCCGGGTGGCCGTCGTAGACGAAGACGGTGGGCGCCTCGGTGTTCGGGTGCAGGGCGGTGGAGAGCCCGCCGATGTCCCACCGGTCGCAGGTCGCCATGAGCGGCAGCAGGCCGATCGCGGCGTGCTCGGCGGCGTGCAGCGCCCCCGGGATGTCGGCGGCCTCCACCCCGGCCGCGGCCAGCGACTCCGGCGAGAGCGTGAACCAGACCGCGACGGTGCGCAGCTCCCGCGCCGGCAGGTCGAGCGGCCGGGTGTCGATCACCTCACCGGTGGCGATCCGCCGCCGCTGGTACGACACCACCTGGCTGGTCACGTCCACCTCGCCGAGGAAGAGCCCGACCGGCCCGGCGTCCACGTAGGACCGAACGGACACCACGGACAGCGAGGTGACGTCCCGGGCGTGGGTGGACCAGTCCGGCTCCTCGGCGTGCACCAGCGCGCACCCGTCGGCCAGGTCGAGCGAGTCGACCACGTACGAGACGCCCTGGTGCAGGTAGACCGCACCGGAGTGCAGCAGGAAGTGCGAGGAGCCGCCGTCGACGGTGCCGAGCAGCCGGCCCGTGGACTCCTCCACCACGCAGACCGGCGCCCCGCCCTCGCCGCGCAGGTCGACCTCCGGGCGTTCCCGGTGCCGCCAGTACCAGCCGGTGGGCCGCTGCCGCAGCGCCCCCGCCTCGACCAGCGAGTCGACGGCCTCCTTCGCGCCCTCCCCGAAGAGTTCCAGGTCGGCCGGGGTGAGCGCGGCCTCGTGCGCGGCGCAGGCGAGCTGCGGCGCGAGCACGTACGGGTTGGCCGGGTCGAGCACGGTCGCCTCGACGGGCCGCCCGAACAGCGCCTCGGGGTGGTGCACCAGGTAGGTGTCGAGCGGGTCGTCCCGGGCCACCAGCACGGCGAGGGCCTCGTCGCCGGAGCGGCCGGCCCGGCCGGCCTGCTGCCAGAGCGACGCCCGGGTGCCCGGCCAGCCGCAGATCAGCACGGCGTCCAGCCCGACCAGGTCGACGCCGAGTTCCAGGGCGTTGGTGGAGGCGAGCCCGAGCAGGTCGCCGGTGAGCAGCGCGCGTTCCAGCTCGCGGCGCTCCTCGCGCAGGTAGCCGGCCCGGTAGGCGGCCACCCGGTCGCCGAGCCCGGGCACCGCCTCGTCGAGCGCCCGCCGGGCGTTCGCGGCGACCACCTCCGCGCCGCGCCGGGACCGGACGAAGGCGAGCGTGCGTACCCCCTCGATCACGCTGTCGGTCAGCAGGTCGGCGGTCTCCCGCAGCGCCGAGCGGCGGACGGACACCAGGTCGGCGACCTCCTGATCAGCGGAAGAGGAGGGCAGCAGCGGCGGTTCCCAGAGCGCGAAGGTCACCCCGCCGCGCGGCGAGGTGTCCTCGGTGACGGCCGTGACGGGCAGGCCGGTGAGCCGGCCGGCCGCCGTCGCCGGGTCGCCCGACGTGGCGGAGGCCAGCACGAAGACGGGGGTACGCCCGTAGCGCGCGCACTGCCGGCGCAGCCGCCGCAGCACGTGCGCCACGTGCGAGCCGAACACGCCCCGGTAGGTGTGGCACTCGTCGACCACCACGTACGCGAGCCGGCGCAGGAAGCCCGACCAGTGCGCGTGCCCGGGCAGGATGCCGTGGTGCACCATGTCGGGGTTGGTCAGCACGAACCGGGAGTGCCGGCGGATCCACTCCCGCTCGGTGCGCGGGGTGTCCCCGTCGTAGGTGGCGGGGCGTACCCCCTCCAGCTCCAGGCCGGCGACGGCGCGGAGCTGGTCGGCGGCGAGGGCCTTGGTGGGAGCCAGGTAGAGCACCGTGGCGCGTGGGTCGGCGAGCAGGGTGCCCAGTGCCGGCAACTGGTACGCCAGCGACTTGCCGGACGCCGTGCCGGTGGCCACCACGACGTGCTTCCCCGCGTACGCCAGCTCGGCGGCTTCGGCCTGGTGCCGCCACGGTGCGAGCACGCCGCGCCGCGCGAACGCCGCCCGCAGCTCGTCGGGCGCCCAGTCCGGCCACGGCGCCGGCTCGCCGGCCCGGGCCGGGACCCGCTCGACGTGGGTGACCGGGTCGGCGGCGTGCCGCAGGCGCAGTCGCCGGAGCAGCTCTCCCGGCGCCCGCCCGGGGCCACTGCCCGGCGGCGCGGTAGGTGCACTGGTCACGTCCTGCACTCTCGCACTGGTGTTCGGAATTGAAAACCGGGGGGCCTGGGTATGGGGAAGCCTTCGCCGGTGACCTGGAAGGGGCCGCGCGGGGGGATGGTTAGATGCCCACAAGAGCTTACCGAGGAGGGACCGATGGAGCTGTCGCTGGCGACCCGCACCGTGGGGGAGCACACGGTGCTCGAGGTCGGCGGTGAGGTGGACGTCTACACCGCGCCGCGCCTGCGGGAACGGCTCCTGGAGCTGATCGACGGCGGTGCCCGCCGGGTCGTGGTGGACCTCGGCCGGGTGGACTTCCTCGACTCGACGGGCCTCGGCGTGCTGGTCGGCGCGCTCAAGCGGCTCCGCTCGGCCGGCGGTTCGTTCGCGCTGGTCTGCGACAAGGAGCCGCTGCTCAAGATCTTCCGGATCACGGCCCTGGACCAGGTCTTCCCGTTGCATCCCACGGTCGACGCGGCGATCAACGCCGACCCGACCGGCGCCGGCGCATGATGGCGACCGTCAAGCTCTCGTTCTCCCCGGCTCCGGTGCACGTCCGCACCGCCCGCCTGGTCGGCGTCGCGGTGGCCCGGCGGGCCGGGGTGCGCGAGGACCTGCTCGACGAGGTGCGCCTGGCCATCGGGGAGGCGTGCACCCGGGCGGTCGCGTTGCACCGGCAGTACGGGCTGCCCGACCCGGTCTACGTGGAGATGTCCGACAGCGGGGCGTACACGGTGCGGGTGGTGGACCGCGCTCCGATCGAGGCGAGCATCGGCCTCGCCGCGCTGCCCCCGGACGAGCTGGCCAAGGAGTCGCTCAGCGAGGACGCGCTGACCACCGGGGTGGGGTTCGCCCTGCTCGCGGGTTTCGTCGAGGACCTCCAGGTCCGTCCGGTCGACGAGGGCGTCGGCACCGAGGTCCGGATGGTCTGGCCGGCCGGCCGCGCCTGACCCTGTCCTTGCGCAGGCCGCGTTCCCCTCGGGGAGCGCGGCCTCGTCGTGCTGCCCGGCGCTTATATCAGATTTCCTCACATAGCACAGTTACGAAGATCATCGAGACACCCTGGCCCCTCGGTGTGACCCTCACCACGCCGGAGGGCTACAGTACCCGGGTTGTCAGCAAGTGACCCGACTCGCAGCCAGCGGGAATGGGTGTTCATCGCTGGTCCGCCGGGGTGGGTTGGCGCGCACTTGCGAGTCCGCAATCCAGGCGTCGGTCCGTGCGTCTCCATGGCCGGCGCGAGTGTTCGGTACAGGAGGACATAGATGTCCGGGACCTTGGCCGCCGACGGCGGCGCACTGTCCCTTACCGGAGCCAACGTGACGTACGTCGTCATCGCCGCGGTCATCGCGCTGGTGGCGCTCGTCTTCGCGGCCGCCCTCACCAGGGCGGTCCTGGCGGCCGGTACGGGAACCACCAACATGCAGGAGATTTCCGGGGCGGTGCAGGAGGGTGCGTCCGCGTACCTGCTGCGGCAGTTCCGCACCCTGGCGATCTTCGTGGTGATCGCCGTCGTGCTGCTGTTCCTGCTGCCGGTGCACGACACCGACGGCAGCGAGACCCTCGTGAAGATCGGCCGGTCGGCGTTCTTCGTCGTGGGCGCGCTGTTCAGCGCGTTCATCGGCGGCGCCGGCATGTGGCTGGCCACCCGCGCCAACCTGCGGGTCGCCGCGGCCGCCCGGGAGCGGGAAGGCGGGCGCGAGGGCGCCATGAAGATCGCCTTCCGCACGGGTGGCGTCGTCGGCTTCCTCACCGTCGGTCTCGGCCTCTTCGGTGCGGCGCTGGTCGTCATCCTGTTCAAGGGTGACGCCCCCACCGTGCTGGAGGGCTTCGGCTTCGGCGCCGCGCTGCTCGCCATGTTCATGCGGGTCGGCGGCGGCATCTTCACGAAGGCCGCCGACGTCGGCGCCGACCTGGTCGGCAAGGTCGAGCAGGGCATCCCGGAGGACGACCCGCGCAACGCCGCCACCATCGCCGACAACGTGGGCGACAACGTCGGTGACTGCGCCGGCATGGCGGCCGACCTCTTCGAGTCGTACGCGGTCACCCTGGTCGCCGCGCTGATCCTGGGCCGCGCCGCGTTCGGCGAGGACGGCCTGGTCTTCCCGCTGATCATCTCCACCATCGGCGTGCTGGTCGCCATCGTCGGCGTCTTCATCACCCGGCTGCGCACCAGCGACCGCAACGGCCTCACCGCGATCAACCGGGCCTTCTACCTGTCCGCGGTGATCTCCGCCGTGCTGGTGGCGATCGCCGCGTTCGCCTACCTGCCGGCCACCTTCGGTGAACTGCAGGGCGGGCTGACCGACGTCGACCGCAATCCGCGGCTCGTGGCCATCGGCGCGGTGGTCATCGGCATCGTGCTGGCCGCCGCGATCCAGGCGCTCACCGGCTACTTCACCGAGACCAACCGGCGCCCGGTGCAGGACATCGGCAAGAGCTCGCAGACCGGCGCCGCCACCGTCATCCTCGCCGGCATCAGCGTCGGCCTGGAGTCGGCGGTCTACTCGGCACTGCTGATCGGCGCCGGCGTCTTCGGCGCCTTCCTGCTCGGCGGCAGCTCGATCACGCTGTCGCTGTTCGCGGTGGCGCTGGCCGGCACCGGCCTGCTCACCACCGTCGGCGTCATCGTCGCCATGGACACCTTCGGCCCGATCTCCGACAACGCCCAGGGCGTGGCCGAGATGTCCGGCGACATCGACGAGCACGGCGCGCGGACGCTGACCGAGCTGGACGCCGTCGGCAACACCACCAAGGCGATCACCAAGGGCATCGCGATCGCCACCGCCGTGCTGGCGGCGACCGCGCTGTTCGGCTCGTACACCGACACGCTGCGCTCCTCGTACGAGGACGCGGGTGTGGGCGACGTCGGCGCCGAGATCCTCAACTCGCTGAACGTGGCCAACCCGCGCAACCTGGTCGGCCTCATCATCGGCGCGGCGGTGGTCTTCCTCTTCTCCGGCCTGGCCATCAACGCGGTCTCCCGCTCGGCCGGCGCCGTGGTGATGGAGGTCCGACGGCAGTTCCGCGAGTTGCCCGGCATCATGGACCGCACCCAGCGCCCCGAGTACGGCAAGGTCGTCGACATCTGCACCCGGGACGCGCAGCGCGAGCTGATGACCCCCGGCCTGCTGGCCATCCTGGCCCCGATCGCGGTGGGCTTCGGCCTCGGCCCGGGCGCGCTGGCCTCGTACCTGGCCGGTGCGATCGGCGCGGGCACCCTGATGGCGGTCTTCCTGGCCAACTCCGGTGGCGCCTGGGACAACGCCAAGAAGCTGGTGGAGGACGGCGCGTACGGCGGCAAGGGCTCCGAGTCGCACTCCGCGACCGTCATCGGCGACACCGTCGGCGACCCGTTCAAGGACACCGCCGGCCCGGCGATCAACCCGCTGATCAAGGTGATGAACCTGGTCTCGCTGCTGATCGCGCCGGCCGTGGTGGCCTGGAGCGTGGGCGACGACAAGAACCCCGCGCTGCGGATCACGATCGCCGTGGTGGCCGCGCTGGTCATCGTGGCCGCGGTGGTGTTCAGCAAGCGCAAGGGCATCGCGATGGACGACTCCGACAGCGGTGCCGGCACCCCGGACCAGCAGGTGGAGACGGTCAACGCCTGACCCGGACGACGCGGCGGTTCCCGGTCGGCCCCGGCCGGCCGGGAACCGTGCCGTCCGGCGGTCCCGTGCACGAAACCTGACCGGTGGCACTTCCACCGCAAGGTCGTACGCTGCTTCGCATGCGTACGCGCCGGGCGGCAACCGCCGGAAAGCTCACGGTGGTCCTGGCCACGCTGGTCCTCGTCGTCTCGGGCTGCGGCGGACCCAGCCCGCAGGCCTGGGCCGCGTCGGTCTGCCAGGCGCTCAGCCCGTGGCGCGCCGAGATCAACAAGCTGACCAGCAGCACCCAGCAGCAGATGACCGCGCGGACCACCCCGGCGCAGGCCAAGGAGAACCTGGTCCGGCTCTTCGCCGGGGCCGAGGAGGCCAGCGAGACCGCCCGGCGCAAGGTCGAGGAGGCGGGCGTGCCAGAGACCGACCACGGCGACGAGATCTCCGCCGGGTTCCGCGCCTCGCTCAGCAAGGTGCGCGACGCGTACGGGCGGGCCCGGGACACCATCGACCGGCTGGACACCGCACAGGCCGGCCCGTTCTACGACGGCGTGCGGGCCGCCGTGGACACGCTCAACAAGGAGTACGACGCAAGCGCGCTGGACACCAGCAGGCTCAACTCACCCGAGCTGAAAGAGGCCTTCGACGAGGTCCCGGAGTGTCGCTGACCCCTCCCACCCCGAAACCGGCCCGCCAGCCCTCGCTGTTCTCCACCGAGGCGGTCGACCCGTCGCTGGCGGACCTCGCCGGCCTGCTCGCCGGGCCCGGTGAGGTGGTCCGGATGGGCGGGACGGCCCGGGTCTCCGTGGTGGTGGACGCCGCCTGGCGGGTGCACGTGCTGGTGGCCGAGCTGGGCGCCCGGGGGATCCCGGCGAGCTGGGAGCCGACCGGGGACGGGCAGCACCTCGTGCGCACCGCGTACGCCACGACCCTGTCCCCCCTCGCGCTGGCCTGGCTGCGCGGCACGGTGAAGCGACCCCCGGCGGCGTTCCACCTCAACGGGCGGCGGCTGCGGCTCTGGCTCGCCGCCGCCGGGGCGGCCGACCCGGCCGGGTTCCGGCTCCGGCTCGGCCCGGCCGACGAGGAGTGCTGGCCGCCGGTGCGCGCCGCGCTGGCCGCGGTGGGGCTGCCCGCCGCGTTCGTGGAGGCGGACGAGGGCGGGCCGGCGTACCGGATCACCGGTCGACGGCGGGTGAACCGGCTCGCGGAGCTGGTGGGGGACCGGCCGCGGACCGTACCGGCGGCCGAGTGGCCGGCCACGCACGGCTGATTCTCCGGCGCAAGCCCGCCGCGTGTCCGATCCCGGACACCCCCTGCGGAGGTTTGCCCAGGAAAACGACCGATGTCTCCTCCGCCATGGGTGCGCGATCGTCACAGTGACCCGCTCGGCGCCCTACCCACGGTGTACGGTGGCGCCGTCCGGCGGGGTGCCGGCCGATGGTCGACGCCACCTGATCATTTGCCGCCCACGAAACCCGGAACGCGGACGGCGCGTTACGTTGGACATCCGGACCGCCGGTGGTCCGGCAGGGTGCAACACGCCCCGAAGCGGGCATTGCGTAGGAGTGAGGTCGGGGAGAGACGTGCCGAGCAACGCTGGAACCACCCGTCTGGTCATCGTCGAGTCACCGGCGAAGGCCAAGACGATCTCGGGCTACCTCGGCCCGGGGTATGTCGTGGAGGCCAGCTTCGGCCACGTCCGGGACCTGCCCCGCAACGCCGCCGAGATCCCGGCCGCCTACGAGGACAAGCCCTGGGCCCGGCTCGGCGTCGACGTCGACAACGGCTTCGCCGCGCTCTACGTGGTCTCGGCCGACCGGAAGAAGCAGATCACCAAGCTGAAGTCGCTGGCCAAGGAAGTCGACGAGATCTTCCTCGCGACGGACGAGGACCGCGAGGGCGAGGCGATCGCCTGGCACCTCGTGGAGACGTTGAAGCCCAAGGTGCCGGTCAAGCGGATGGTCTTCCACGAGATCACCAAGCCGGCCATCCAGGCCGCCGTCGCCAACCCCCGGGAGATCGACCGGGACCTGGTCGACGCCCAGGAGGCCCGGCGCATCCTCGACCGGCTCTACGGCTACGAGGTCTCCCCGGTGCTCTGGCGCAAGGTCCGCAGCGGCCTCTCCGCCGGCCGGGTGCAGTCCGTGGCGACCCGCATCGTGGTCGAGCGGGAGCGGCAGCGGATGGCGTTCCGCACCGCCGAGTACTGGGACATCCTGGCCACCCTGGCCGTGGCGAACCCCGGCGAGGGGCCGCGCACCTTCAACGCCACCCTGATCGCGCTGGGCGGCGACCGGATCGCCACCGGCAAGGACTTCGAGCCCACCACCGGCCGGGTCCGGGCCGGCGCCGGCGTGGTGCACCTGGACGAGAGCGGCGCCCGGGGGCTGGCCGCGCGGCTGGACGGGCGACCGTTCACCGTCACCCGGGTCGAGGAGAAGCCCTACCGCCGCCGCCCGTACGCGCCGTTCATCACCTCCACCCTCCAGCAGGAGGCGGCCCGCAAGCTGCGGCTCTCGTCCCAGCAGACGATGCGCACCGCGCAGCGGCTCTACGAGAACGGCTACATCACCTACATGCGTACCGACTCGGTGAACCTGTCGGAGACCGCCATCGCGGCGGCCCGCCGGCAGATCGCCGAGCTCTACGGCGAGCGCAGCGTGCCGCCGGAGCCGCGCCGCTACACCGGCAAGGTGAAGAACGCGCAGGAGGCGCACGAGGCGATCCGCCCGGCGGGGGACAACTTCCGCACCCCGGGCGAGGTGGCCAAGGAGCTGTCCGCCGAGGAGTTCAAGCTCTACGAGCTGATCTGGCGGCGCACCATCGCCTCGCAGATGACCGACGCGGTCGGCTCCAGCGTGTCGGTGCGCATCCGGGCGCTCTCCTCCGCCGGCGAGGAGGCCGACTTCGGCGCGACCGGCAAGACCATCACCGACCCGGGCTTCCTGCGCGCCTACGTCGAGTCGAGCGACGACGAGAACGCCGAGGCCGAGGACGCCGAGCGGCGGCTGCCCACCCTGACCAAGGACCAGCCGCTCACCGCCGACGAGCTGGCCCCCCAGGGCCACCACACCCAGCCGCCCGCCCGCTACACCGAGGCGTCGCTGGTCAAGGCCCTGGAGGAGCTGGGCATCGGCCGGCCGTCGACCTACGCGTCGATCATGCAGACGATCCAGGACCGCGGGTACGTCTTCAAGCGCGGCCAGGCCATGATCCCGTCGTTCCTGGCGTTCGCGGTGATCGGGCTGCTGGAGCGGCACTACCCGCGCCTCATCGACTACGACTTCACGGCCAGCATGGAGAACGAGCTGGACGAGATCGCCGGCGGCGACCACGCGGCCGTCGACTTCCTCACCTCCTTCTACTTCGGCAGCGCCAACGGCACCGGCGACCAAGCGATCGCCCACGCGGGCGGGCTCAAGAAGCTGGTCACCGAGAACCTCAGCGACATCGACGCGCGCAGCGTCAACTCGATCCCGCTGTTCACCGAGGACGACGGGCGCGAGGTCGTCGTCCGGGTCGGCCGCTACGGGCCGTACCTCCAGCGGGCCCTGCCGGGCGAGCAGCCCACGCCGCCCGCGGAGGGCGAGGAGGGCGGCGGCGGCCAGGGCGACCGGGCGCCGATCCCCGAGGGCCTGGCGCCCGACGAGCTGACCCCGGAGAAGGTGCACGAGCTGTTCCTCGGCGGCGGGGGCGAGCGCAAGCTCGGCGACGACCCGGCCACCGGCGAGCCGATCCTGCTCAAGTCCGGCCGGTTCGGCCCCTACGTGGCCAGCGGCGAGCGGAAGTCGTCGCTGCTGCGCTCGCAGTCGCCGGACAGCCTCACCCTCGAGCAGGCGTTGCAGCTGCTCAGCCTGCCCCGCCTGATCGGCGCCGACCCCGAGGGCAACGAGGTGGTCGCCAACAACGGCCGCTACGGCCCGTACGTCAAGCGTGGTGACGAGTTCCGCTCGCTGGACTCGGAAGACAAGATGTTCACCGTCACGCTGGACGAGGCGCTCGCCCTGCTGGCCGCCCCGAAGACCCGGCAGCGCCGGGCCGCCGCGCCGCCGCTGCGGGAGATGGGCAACGACCCGGCCACCGAGAAGCCGCTGGTCATCAAGGACGGCCGGTTCGGCCCGTACGTCACGGACGGGGAGACCAACGCCTCGCTGCGGCGTGCGCAGACCCCGGAGGCGCTGACCCTCGAGGAGGCCTCCGAGATGCTCGCCGAGAAGCGGGCGAAGGGCCCGGCGCCGAAGAAGAAGGCGGCGAAGAAGGCCGCCCCGGCCAAGAAGACGGCAGCCAAGAAGACCGCCGCCGCGGCAAAGTCCACGGCCACCAAGAAGACGACCACCGCCAAAACGACGGCGGCCAAGAAAACCCCGGCCAAAAAGGCAGCCCCAAAAAAGGCCACCACCTCCCCGGAGTAGGTCGATCTTTTCTCTGTCCACAGGGGGCGCCGCAGGGCGGCGCGCTGAGGCAGGGTCGGTGGGTGGGGACTTCCTGGGCGGTGCTGCGGCGGGCGGTGCCGAGAGATGACGCGGACGAGTTGACCTGGTTGCTCTTCCGGCAGGACGACGTGATCAGCCTGGGACAGGCGCGGGAGCACCTGACCCGCAAGGCGATCCGGCACCGGGTGGCGACCGGTCGCTGGCGCCAGGTGCACCGGGCGGTCCTCGTGGCGCACAACGGTCCGATCGCGGGAGCTCAGCTCCGGTGGATCGCTGTGTTGGCCGCCGGCCCCACCGCGCTGCTCGGCGGACTCACCGCCGCCCAGGCGGGCGGGCTGCGCGGGTTCCCCGATCGTGTCGTGCACCTGCTGCTTCCGGCGGCCGTTCGCCGTGCCCCGCTGCCCACGGGCGTCCGGGCGCACCGGACGAGCCAGTTACCGGACTGGGACGTGCTGCCGCTGGGGCAGCCACCCCGGACGGCAGCAGCCCGCTCGGTCGTCGACGCGGCCCAGTGGGCCCCCACCGACGGGCAGGCCCGTTCCATCGTCGCGGCGGCGTTCCAGCAGCGGCTGGTGGGCGGTGACGATCTGAACGAGGTCCTCGACCGGATGCCGCGCCTGCGCCGGCGCCGGTTGATCCTGAGCACCGCGACGGACGCCGCCGGCGGCGCGCACTCGCTGGGCGAGCTGAACCTGTTGAGCCTGGTTCGCGGGGCCGGACTGCCGGAACCCACACGTCAGCAGGTCCGGCGGGACGCGGCCGGCCGGCGCCGGTATCTGGATGCGTACTTCGAGGAGTGGCGGGTGCACGTCGAGGTCGACGGTGGCCAGCATCTCGACCCGTCACACGCCTGGGCCGACATGCGCCGGCAGAACGACCTCTGGGTGGAGGGTGACCGGGTCCTCCGGTTCCCCTCGTGGGCCCTGCGCGCAGACCCCGAGACGGTCGTCAGCCAACTACGCGCCGCCCTCCGAGCCGCTGGCTGGCGCGGCTGACGGCTCGCGAGATCTTGGAAGGAAAGGGCCCTCATGCGGGCCACTTCCCTCCAAGATCTCTAGGCGCCCAGGACCTGGTTCAGGTACGGGTTCGTGAAGCGGTTGTCCGGGTCCAGGCGCTTGCGGACTGTCTGGAAGTCGGTGAACTTCGGGTAGGCGGTCGCCAGGGACTCCGCGTCCCGCCAGTGCAGCTTGCCCCAGTGGGGGCGGCCGCCGAGTTCCGTGGCGACCTTCTCGAACGCCCGGAAGTACGGCTCGTACGGCATCCCCACGTACTGGTGGATGGCGATGTACGCCGAGTCCCGCCCGTATCCGTGGGAGAGCCAGATGTCGTCGGCCGCGGTGAATCGCACCTCGACCGGGAACAGCACCTTGAACGGCAGCCCGTCCACGATGCGTTGCAGTTCCGCCAGCGCGGTGGGCAGGGCGGCGCGCGGGAGGCCGTACTCCATCTCCACGAAGCGGACCCGGCGCGGGGTGCAGAAGACCCGGTCGGAGCGACCGGTGTAGGTGCGTTCGGTGAGCGCCCGGGCGGAGATCGCGCTGATGCCGGGGGCGAGCGCGGGCGCGGCGCGGCCCAGCCGGCAGGCCCCGGCGAAGACGGTGTTGGAGAGGAACTCGTCGTCCAGCCAGCCGCGCCAGCGGGGCAGCGGCCGGTCGTCGGCGGGTACCCGGTCGTTGGTCTTGACCTGCACCCGGTCGGTGTAGGGGAACCAGTAGAACTCGGCGTGGTCGTGCTGCTCGACGAGGCCGGGCAGGTCGTCGAGCACGGCGGCGAGCGCCGCCGGCCGCTCGTGCGCGCGGAGCACGAAGGCGTCGACGCAGCGCAGCGTGAGCTCTACCAGCACTCCGACGGCGCCGAGCCCGACCCGGGCGGCGGCGAACACGTCGCGGTGCTCGTCGGCGGAGCAGCGCAGCACCTCGCCGGTGCCGGTGACCAGGGTCAGCGCGGTGACGAAGGTGGACAGGCAGCCGAGTTTCGCGCCGGTGCCGTGGGTGCCGGTGGAGAGTCCCCCGGCGATCGTCTGCGCGTCGATGTCGCCGAGGTTGGGCAGTGCCAGGCCGTGGGCGGCGAGCAGGTCGTTGAGGGTGTGCAGGGTCATTCCGGCCGGTACGGTGACCAGGCGGCGAGCGGTGTCGACGGTGACCCCGGTGTCCAGGTCGGCGAGGTCGAGCCGGTGCCCGTCGGCGACGGCGGTGCCGGTGAAGGAGTGTCCGCTGCCCACCGCCCGGATCGTCCGGCCGGTGTCGGCGGCGTGGCGCACCGCCTTGGCGACCTCCTCGACGGTGCGGGGGCGCACCGTCAGGGCGGCGGTGCTGCGCTGGTTGCCGGCCCAGTTGGACCAGGTGGCTGCCGTGCCGGCCATGGACGCTCCTCGACGTGAATATGAACTGACTTCATATCAGGAACGTTGTACCTGGTAAATACCGCAATCGAGCCCGGCTCGTTGTACCGGTAGTCACAGACTCGTGACGTGCAGATATGTTCATCCGTCGAAGGGGGGTGGCGCCGAGTGTCCACACCAGCCGCCACGACCGGGCCGCTGCGTCGGGTACCGGTGCAGGGTCGAAGTGTCGCGCGGGTCCAGCGAATGCTGGACGCCTGCGCCGAGCTCGTCGACGAGGTGGGGTACGAGGGTTTGACCACGACCCTGCTCGCCGAGCGTGCCGAGGTGGCGATCGGGTCGGTCTACCAGTTCTTTCCGGACAAGCGGGCCATCGTGCAGGCGTTGACGCTGCGCACGATGGAGTCCTATCTCCAGCGGCTCGACGAGCGGTTCTCCTCCGCCGACCTGACCCACTGGTGGGACGGCGTCGACGCGGCCATCGACGAGTACATCTCGATGCACCGCACGGTCCCGGGCTTTCGTACCCTGCACTTCGGCGACGTGGTCGACCTGCACCTGCTCGACGAGCAGCGGGACAACAACGGGGTGATCGCCGATCAGCTCGCCCGTGTGCTCACGGAACGGTTCGGTCTGGCCGGCGTGCCCGACCTCCGCTTCCACCTGGAGGTCGCGGTCGAGGCCGCCGACTCGCTGATCAAGCTGGCGTTCCGGCGGAAGACCGAGGGCGACGAGCGGGTGCTGATCGAGGCGAAGGCGCTCATCCGGGAGTACCTGCACCGGCAGGTCGACGCCCGGACGGAGGCCGTGCAACAGGGTTGAGCAGGACGTCACCGCTCAGGTGCCGGCGGTGACGATCACAGGTGCGACGCCCGGGTGCGACCGGGCAGGAGACGAGCGGCGGGTTCCCGAGGTGTACCGGGACCCGCCGTCACCGTCTAGAGGAACGCGTGGCCCTCGCCCCGGTAGGTCGGCACGGTGGCCACCACGCTGTCGCCGTCGACCAGGTGCACCTCGTTGACGTGCTCGCACAGCTCGCCGGCCTTGGCGTGGCGGAACCACACGCGGTCGCCGATCCGCAGCTCGGTGGCGACGTCGCCGGCGAGCGGGGTCTGCACCTCACCCGCACCCTCCGCGCCCAGCAGCTTCAGACCGGCCGGCAGCCACGGCCGGGGCAGCCGGCTGTCGGCGGCCGGGCCGGACGCGATCCAACCGCCGCCGAGCACGGTGGCCAGCCCCGGCCCGGGGCGGCGGACCACCGCGCAGGCGAAGAACGCCGCGGGGGTGGGGCGCCAGGCACGGTACGCGTCGAAGAGCGTCGGCCCGTACAGGCCGGAGCCGGCGGTGACCTCGGTGACCGCGGGGTCGGCGCTGGTGGCGGCCACGCTGCCGGTGCCGCCGCCGTTGACGAATTCCAGGTCGGCGTGCTCGCGTACCGCGGCGACCGCGGCCGCCCGGCGGGCCAGCAGTTCCCGGTACGACCCGCGCTGGGTGACCCGGATGGCCGTGCCCAGCACCGCCTGCCCGGGTGGGGCGTCGCCGAGGCCGGCGATCTGCGCCTCGTACGCCATGAGGCCGACCAGCCGGAAGCCCGACCGGCCGGCGACGGCGGCGGCGAGGCTGCCGGCCGCCCCGGCGCTGTGCACCGGGGAGCGCCGCACGCCGACGTGCACCCGGCCGCCGAGGGGTCGCCAGGAGGCGTCCAGTTCGAGGCAGACCCGCAGCGGCGGCCGGCGGCCGGGCGGGCTGACCTGGTCGATCAGGTCGAGCTGCCCGGCGTCGTCGACCATCAGGGTCACCGCCTCGGCGAGCGCCGGGTCGGCGGCCAGTTCGGCGAGCGCCCCGCGGTCGGCGGTCGGATAGGCGACCAGTACGTCGTCGCTGACGCCGCTGCGGGCGAGCCAGAGCGCCTCGGCGAGGGTGAACGCCATCACGCCGCGCCAGCCGGGCCGGGCCAGCGCCCGGGTCAGCAGCTCCCGGACGCGGACCGATTTGCTGGCGATCCGGACCGGCTTGCCGGCCGCCCGGTCGACCAGCGCGCCGGCGTTCGCGTCGAAGGCGGCGAGATCGACCACCGCGTACGGCGGGTCGAGGTGGGCGGTCGCCCGATCGAGGCGATCGCGAAGTTTGTCACGGTCGATGGCCACGTGTGCACGCTAACTGTCTGGACGCCAATGCGAAATACCCTCGCGTCTGTCCGGGCTGCGGGCGGTGGTGCCGGCGGCCTAGGCTCGGCGAGCAGGCGAATGTCGCGGAGGGGGTCGCAGCTCGCCGCGACTAGAGTGTTCCACCGGGGATGCCCAGCTCTGGGCCGGCACGTGGAGGTACGGCCATCGAAAGCCAGAACAACGGCGAGTCGCCCGGCGTGTCGTCGCCCGCCGACCGCTCCGGTGCGGCCGCCATCCGGTCCGTGCTGCGCATCCGGCCGTTCCGCCGGCTGTGGATCGTGCTCGGCGTCGCCTCCTTCGGCGACTGGCTCGGCCTGCTCGCCACCGCCCTCTTCGCCGCCGCCCAGGTCTCCGGCAGCACCGCCCAGGGTGCCGCCTTCGGCGGCGTGACCGCGATCCGGCTGCTCCCGGCGCTGGTGCTCGGCCCGGTGGCGGGTGTCTTCGCCGACCGGTTCGACCGCCGGTGGACCATGGTCATCTGCGACCTGCTGCGCTTCGTGCTCTTCGCGTCCATCCCGCTCTACGCGCTGACCGGCGCCAGCGGCGGCCTGGTGGTCGGATGGGCGCTGATCGCCACCTTCCTCATCGAGTCGGTCACCCTGCTGTGGATCCCGGCCAAGGAGGCCGCGGTCCCGAACCTGATCCCGCGGACCCGGCTGGAGACCGCCAACCAGCTCACCCTGATCACCACGTACGGCCTCACCCCGGTGGCCGCCGCCATCGCGCTGGCCGTGCTGGACCGTGGGGTGCGTGGGGCGGTCGGCGGCGACCTGCCCGACTGGGCCGAGCCGGCCCAGCTCGCCCTCTGGTTCAACGCCTTCTCCCGGCTGGCCACCGCGCTGGTGGTGGCCTTCGGGATCAAGGAGATCAGCGAGGCCCAGCGCGGCGAGGCGGAGCGCGTCGAGCAGAGCATGTTCCGCCAGTTCGCCGACGGCTGGAAATACATCGGCCAGACCCCGCTGGTACGCGGCCTCGTGCTGGGCATCTTCGGTGCCTTCGCGGGCGGCGGCATCGTGGTCGGCACGGCCAAGTTCTTCGCCAACTCGCTCGGTGCCGGTGACGCCGCGTTCTCGCTGCTCTTCGGCGCGATCTTCGTCGGCCTGGCGCTCGGCATCGGGCTCGGGCCGATGATCGTCCGGGACATGTCGCGGCGCCGCTGGTTCGGCATGAGCATCGTGCTGGCCAGCGCCTCGGTGCTGGTGCTCGCCTTCGCCATCCACCTGTCCATGGCGATGCTCGGCGCGGTCCTGGTCGGCGCGGGCGCCGGCATGGCCTTCCTGGCCGGCACCACGCTGCTCGGCGGCGAGGTCGCCGACGAGGTGCGCGGCCGGGTCTTCGCCGTGGTGCAGATCGGCACCCGGCTGGTGCTGATCCTGGCCATCGCGCTGAGCAGCCTCCTCGTCGGCGTCGGCGGTTCGCGCCAGCTGACCATCGCCGACCTGGGCATCTCGGTCTCCTCGACCCGCCTGCTGCTGCTCGCCGCCGGCGCCGCCGGCATCTTCGCCGGGATCAGCGCCTTCGGTCAGATGGACGACAAGAAGGGCGTGCCGGTCCTGGCCGACCTCTGGGGCTCGATCCGGGGCCGCCCGCTGATGCCGTCCGAGCCCTTCGTCTCCAGCGGGCTCTTCGTGGTCTTCGAGGGCGGCGAGGGCGCCGGCAAGTCCACCCAGCTCGCCGCGCTCGCCGACCGGCTGCGCGGGCAGGGCCGGGACGTCGTGGTCACCCGCGAGCCGGGGGCCACCGGCGTCGGCCGGCGGATCCGCTCGCTGGTGCTGGAGACCTCCGACGACCAGGCTCCGTCGCCGCGCGCCGAGGCGCTGCTCTACGCCGCCGACCGGGCGCACCACATCGCCACCGTGGTCCGGCCGGCGCTGGTCCGCGGCGCGGTGGTGATCAGCGACCGGTACGTCGACTCGTCGCTCGCGTACCAGGGGGCCGGGCGCACCCTGCCGGTGCAGGAGGTCTCCTGGCTCTCCTCGTGGGCAACCGGCGGGCTGAAGCCCGACCTCGTGGTGCTCCTCGACGTCGACCCGCACACCGGCCGCTCCCGGGTCGACTCCCGCAACCAGGGCACCGACCGGCTGGAGGCCGAGTCGCTCGGGTTCCACGAGCGCGTCCGGTACGCCTTCCTCGACCTGGCCGCCGCCGATCCCAAGCGCTACCTGGTGCTCGACGCGTCCCGCCCGGTCGAGGAGATCGCCGCGGCGGTCGCCCGCCGGGTGGACGAGTTCCTCGTCGACCCGGCCGGCATCGTGCACCCGCGCCCGGCCCAGGGTCCCGACACCACGGTCCAGCCCGAGTTATCCGACGCGGAGCTCGTGACGATGGAACGCCCCCACCGATGACGGACGTCTTCGCCGACCTGGTCGGGCAGGACGAGGCGGTGGCCACGCTCCGGCGGGCCGCCGCCTCGGCCGCCGCCCTGCTGCGCGCCGCCGCACCTGCGGTGGCGCGGGCGGGCGCCCCGGCGGCCGGCGGAGCCCACCCGACCGTCGGGCACGACGACCTCGACGCGCTCGCCGAGGAGTTCGACGAGCCCGGCGGCGCCACCCCCCGTGACGGCGCCGGCGCGGATGGCGTCCAGCCCGGCGCCGGGATGACCCACGCCTGGATCTTCACGGGACCGCCCGGTTCCGGCCGGTCGGTGGCCGCGCGCGCCTTCGCCGCCGCCCTGCAGTGCGTGCACGGCACCGGCTGCGGCCACTGCCCCGGCTGCCACACCACCCTGGCGGGCACCCACGCCGATGTGCGGCTGGTGGTGCCCGAGGGGCTCTCGATCGGCGTGAACGAGATGCGCGCGCTGGTGCTGCGGGCGGCCAGCACGCCGTCCGGCGGCCGCTGGCAGGTCGTCATCATCGAGGACGCCGACCGGCTCACCGAGGCCGCCGGCAACGCGCTGCTCAAGGCGGTCGAGGAGCCGCCACCGCGTACCGTCTTCCTGCTCTGCGCCCCCTCCACCCACCCGGACGACATCTCGGTGACCATCCGGTCGCGGTGCCGGGTCGTGCCGCTGCGGCAGCCGCCGGCCGGCGCGGTGGCCGAGGTGCTCGTACGCCGGGACGGCATCGCCCCCGACGTCGCCGAGTGGGTCGCCGCGGCGGCGCAGGGGCACGTGGGCCGGGCCCGGCGGCTGGCCCGCGACCCGGAGGCCCGGCAGCGCCGCGAGGCCGTGCTCGCCGTGCCACGCCGGCTGACCGGGGTCGGTGCCGCGTTCGACGCGGCCTCCGCGCTGATCGAGGCCGCCGAGGCGGAGGCCGCCGCGACGGTCGCCGAGATCGACGAGGCGGAGCGGGCCGCGCTCCAGACCGCGCTCGGCGCGGGCGGCACCGGCCGGGGTGCGGCCGGGGCCATGCGGGGTGCCGCCGGGCAGCTCAAGGACCTGGAGCGGCGACAGAAGTCGCGGGCCACCCGGGCCCAGCGGGACGCGCTCGACCGGGCCCTGGTCGATCTGGCCGGCTTCTACCGGGACGCGCTCACCATGGCGCTGCGGGCGCCGGTCGCCCCCGTGCACACCGACACCGCGGCGCTGGCCGGGGCCGGCGCGCAGAAGTGGGACGCCGAGGGGGCGCTGCGCCGGCTGGAGGCCGTGCTGGAGTGCCGGGCGGCGATCGAGGCGAACGTCAAGCCCCGGATCGCGGTGGAGGCCATGATGCTCGCCCTGTGGAAGGGCTGACCACCGCAGTCGAGGTTGTCCACAGGGCATCGACAGGCTTTGTTGACTGCGGTACGGTCCGGTGTGGCCGCGCGGTGACGGTGGCGGCACGCTCAGTGACGGGGTCAGCCGGGAGGAGTCCGCCCATGCCACGGGGGGAGATCGACGAGGCCTGGATCGAGGAGGCGGTGCGGCGCTACCGGCGCATCGAGACCCTCCAGGCCGAGTTCGACCAGGCGGTGGCGACGGTCGAGGTGACCGTCCGCTCGCCGGACGGCCTCGTCGAGGTGGTGGTGACCGCCGGCGGGCGGATCACCGACGTGCGCTTCCTCGGCCCGCTGCACCAGCGCAACCCCCGGGACGTCGCCGGCTCCGTGCAGGCCGCCGTGACCGCCGCCGCCGACGCGGCGCAGTGGGCCCGGGAGAAGCTGCACAACGAGACCTTCGCGGCCTACCGGCCGCTGGCGGGAGCCTGAGATGGAGACGTTGCGCGCGCTCGCCGCCCGCCTGGACGAGGCCGGCGCCACCCTCGCCACGCTGGCCCACACGGTCACCGCCACCGACCCGCCCCACCCCGCCTTCGGCGCACACGCCACCGGCCGGCCCGGCGAGGTCGGCCGCGCCCTGCACCGGCGGTGGACCGAGGCCACCGGCGATCGGGCCCGCGAGGCGCAGGCCGCCGCCACCCGCCTGGCCGCCGCCGCGGCCGCCCTGCGCAGCGCCGCCGACCGCTACCCGGCGACCGACGAGCACGTCGCGCGGCGGCTGGCCCGGGAGGCGTGATGGACGCCCTCGACCGCCTCGCCGAGCCGGGCCTCGACCTGCTCGCCCGGGTCGACGCGCTGCTGGCCGCCGGCGCGCCCGAGGGGCACCGGCTCTGGCCGCTGCTGCGCCGGATGCGGGTGCTGCCCGGCGCGGCCGTGCGCGAGTTCCTCGACCTGCACCCCGCGCCGCTGACCGGCGCCGGCCACGCCGTGCGCCGGCTCGTCCGGGGGTACGACGACACCGGCGCCGTCCTCGCCGACCCGGTCGCCTGGTCCGGGCCGGCCGCCGCGGCCTACGACGAGGCCCGCGCCGCCCTCCTCCGGCACGTGGACGAGGGGCCGGAGAGCCTGGTCGGGCGGCTGGAGTCGACCGCCGGCTACGCCGACGCCCTGGCCGACTGGGTGGAGGGGAGCCGGGCCGCGCTGGCCCGGGCGCTGGCCGAGGCGCTGCACTCGGCCGAGGCGGTCACGGTGCACGCCGCCACCCGCCCGGGCGCCGAGGCCGGCCGGTCCGGTGCCCTCGCGGCCGCCGAGATCGCCACCCGGGTGCTGGGCGTGCTCGGCGTGGCCTACGACGGCGCGGAGACGCTGCTGCGGCAGTGGGCGCCGAGCCTGGCCGAGACGACCTGGCGGGACCGGACCACGAGCGTGCCCCGCTACGGCGGCACCACCCGGATCGGGCACTGACCGGGCCGCGCAAGCCCACGGCGTCGCGCGCCGAACCGGCCGTGGCCGGGCTCCGGCGGCGACGCCGTGGCTTCCCCTGCACCCCCCGCAGGTATGGCTTCACTCAACGCGGTCGGCCGCCATTTGTCCCGTAGCTGACTCATGTTTCAGCCGTCCGGGCGAGGATCAACGACACGAGGGGTCGGGATCGGTTCGGTCGAGTCGACAAACATGGATCGCTGCGCCGGGTGACCGGACGGCGACGGGCGGCCGACCCGGATCCGTCCGAAGGTCGTAGGGTGGTGGGCATGGGCATGCTCTGCGCGGTCAGTTTCAACCGGTACGGGCGCCTCTTCTACCTCGACCCCGGTGAGCTGCGCCCCCAGGTGGGCGACAAGGTGCTGGTGCCCACCGACGACGGGCCCGAGGTGGCCGAGTGCGTCTGGGCCGCGCAGTGGGTCAGCGAGGACACCGGCGGCTTCCCCCGCCTCGCCGGGATGGCCGCCGACGACGACCTGCGCCGCGACGAGCTGCTGCGCCGGCGCAAGGCCGACGCCAAGGTGGCCGCCAAGCGGCTGATCCGCGAGCACGGCCTGCCCATGAAGGTGGTGGCCATCGACCACGTCTTCGCCACCCCGGAGACCGGCAGCGACCGCACGACCGTCTACTTCACCGCGCCGCACCGGGTCGACTTCCGCTCCCTCGTCCGCGATCTGGGCGCGACCCTGCACTGCCGGGTCGAGCTGCGGCAGCTCTCCGCGCGGGACTCGGCGCGGGTGCAGGGCGGGATCGGCTCCTGCGGGCGGGACCTGTGCTGCGCCACCTTCCTCACCGACTTCGAGCCGGTGACCATCCGGATGGCCAAGGACCAGGACCTGCCGCTCAACCCGCTGCGCATCTCCGGCGCCTGCGGCCGGCTCATGTGCTGCCTGAAGTACGAACATCCCCTGTACGCCAGGTTCCAGGAGTCCGCCCCGGCGATCGGGGCCCGCGTCACCACGCCCGAGGGGGAGGGCCGCGTGGTGGGCCACAGCGTCCCGAGAGACGCGGTGACCGTCCGCCTGGACGCCGACGGCTCGCGCTCCATGTGCTCCCGCGCCGACGTCTGCGGCTCCCGCCGCGCCTACGAAAGCCGTAACCAGTCCGGCCCGGAGAACGCCGCACGCTGATCCCCGCCCCCCGGCACGCCCCGGGCCCGCGTTGATCAAGAAGTTTGCGTCAGGATTCGCGCGTTTCCTGACGCAAACCTCTTGATCAACTGGTGGGTCAGCGGAGGA
>NZ_WBKT01000030.1 GCF_008868175.1 Micromonospora sp. AMSO31t | reverse complement strand
TGCCCGGCCGGCCGGGCATGATGGCACTGTGCAGATCTCCGCGCGCGGCGACTACGCGGTCCGGGCCGCTCTGAGCCTGGCCACCGCGTACCCCACCCTGGTGTCCACCCAGGCCATCGCGGCCGAGCAGGACATGCCCCGCAAGTTCCTCGAAGCGGTCCTGGCCGACCTACGCCGCGCCGGCATCGTCCGGGCCCAGCGCGGCGCCGAGGGCGGCTACACCCTGGCCCGGCCGCCGCGCGACATCACCATCGGGCAGATCCTGCGCGCCGTCGACGGCCCCCTCGCCGGGGTACGCGGCCTGCGCCCCGAGGAGACGCAGTACGAGGGCGCGGCGGAGAACCTGCCCCGGCTCTGGGTGGCCGTCCGCGCCGCCGTCCGGCAGGTGGTCGACGAGGTGAGCCTGGCCGAGATGGCCAGCGGGAAGCTCCCCGGCCACGTCCGCAAGCTGATCGCCCGCCCCGACGCCTGGGAGCCCCGCTGACCCCTCAGAGGGTGCTGACCACCTCGGCGTAGTCGAGCCGGGGCAGCCGCTCCCGCCAGGCGTCCGGCGCCGGCCGGCCGATGTTCATGAGCAGCAGCACCCGGTGCCGGCCGTCCGGGAAGAACTCCCGCTCCACCCCGGCGGCGTCGAACCCGGCCATCGGGCCGGCGGCCAGCCCGGCGGCGCGTACCCCGACGAGCAGGTAGCCGATCTGGAGCGCGGCGTTGAGCCGGGCCTGGGCCTCCCGGCCGGCCGGGTCGCCGGCGAACCAGTCGCGCGCGCCGGGCCGGTGCGGGAACAGCTCGGGCAGCCGGTCGTGCCAGTCCACGTCGGCGGCGAGCACCGCGGTCAGCGGCGCGCCCGCCGTCTTGTCCCGGTTGCCGGAGCTGAGGTACGGCAGCAGCCGGGCCCGGGCCGCCGCCGAGCGCAGCAGCAGCACCCGCAGCGGCTGGGCGTTCATCGCGGTCGGGCCGTTGCGGACCAGGTCGTGGATGGCCCGGACCTGCTCCTCGTCGACCGGTTCGTCGGTGAACGCGTTGGCCGTGCGGGCCGCCCGGAACAGCAGGTCCTGGGCGGCCCGGTCCAGCGCGAGCACCTCGGTGGCCGGTGCGCTCACCACGTCTCCGGCCAGGCGCCGAGGGTGGTGGTGTACCCGCCGCGGTGGTGCACGAGCGGGTCGCCGTCCTCCCCGGCGCCGAGCGCGAGGGGCTCGGCGAGCACGAGCGTGTGGTCGCCGGCGTCGATCCGGCGGACCACCCGGCACAGCAGCACGGCCAGGGCGTCGCCGATCAGCGGCACCCCGAACGGCCCGGTCGCCCAGCCGGGGTGGGCGGCGAACCGGTCGATGCCGCTGGTCGCGAAGATCCTCGCGACCTCCTGCTGGCCGGAGGCGAGCAGGTGCACGGCCACGTGCTCGGCGTGGGCCACGGTCGGCCAGCTCGACGACTCGCGGCCGAGGCAGAACGAGACCAGCGGCGGGTCGAGCGACACCGAGGTGAACGAGGTGGCGGTGAAGCCGGCCGGCGGCAGCGACGGCAGGCGCCGGCCGGGCTGCAGGCCGGGGGTGGTGACCACGGTGACCGTGGACGCCTGCCGGCGCAGCAGGCCGCGGAACGTGTCGTTGTCGACCGGACGCAGCTCGACGGTGCCGGCCGCGGGCCGGTCCACGGTGGTCACGCGGTCACCAGCTCACGGTCGGCCCAGGTGCTGGCCGGGCGGGGCAGGCCGTAGTGCTCGCGCAGGGTCCGGCCGGCGTACTCGTGCCGGAACAGGCCGCGCCGGCGCAGCAGCGGTACGACGTGGTCCACGAAGGCCTCCAGTCCGTGGGGCAGCAGGGGTGGCATGACGTTGAAGCCGTCGGCGGCGCCCTGGGTGAACCAGAGCTCGATCTGGTCGGCGATCTGCTCGGGGGTGCCGGCGACGACGCGGTGCCCGCGGCCGCCGCCGAGCCGGCCGATGAGCTGCCGGATGGTGAGCTTCTCCCGCCGGGCCAGGTCGACGACGAGCTGGTAGCGGCTCTGGTGCGACTGCACCGCGGTGACGTCGGGCAGGTCGGGCAGCGGCCCGTCCAGCGGCAGGCCGGTGAGATCGAGACCGGTCATGCCGGAGAGCTGGGCGAGGGCGTGCTCGGGCACGATCAGTGCCTCCAGTTCGTCGGCGAGGGCGCGGGCCTCTTCCTCGGTACCCCCGATCACCGGCGCGATACCCGGCAGCACCTTCACCCCGTCGGGGTCGCGGCCGGCCGCGGCGGTCGCCCGCCGCAGCTCGGTGTGGAAGGCCTGCCCGTCGGCGAGGGTCTGCTGGGCGGTGAACACGGCCTCGGCGTAGCGGGCGGCGAACGCGATGCCGTCGGCGGACGAGCCGGCCTGGACCAGCAGGGGCCGGCCCTGCGGCGGGCGGGGGGTGTTCAGCGGCCCGTGCACCCGGAACCGCTCGCCGTCGTGGGCGATCTCGTGCACCCGGTCGGTGTCGGCGAAGACGCCGGCCGCGGTGTCGAGGACCAGCGCGTCGTCCTCCCAGCTGTCCCAGAGCTTGATCGCCACGTCGACGAACTCGGCGGCCCGGCGGTACCGCTCGGCGTGCGCCGGATGGTCGTCGAGGTTGAAGTTGCGCGCCTCCCGGGCCTGCGCGGAGGTGACGATGTTCCAGCCGGCCCGGCCGCCGCTGAGGTGGTCCAGCGAGGCGAACGTGCGGGCCAGGTTGAACGGCTCGTTGTAGGTGGTGGAGGCCGTGGCGATCAGGCCGATGTGCTCGGTGACGGTGGCCAGCGCGGCGAGCAGGGTGAGCGGCTCGAACACGGCCTGGATGTTGTGCCGGACGGCCGGGCCGACGGCGAGTGAGTCGGCGAGGAACACCGAGTCGAGGGTGCCGCGCTCGGCGATCCGGGCCAGCTCCTGGAAAGGCGTGACGTCGGCGATCCGGCGCGGGTCGGTGCGCGGGTGCCGCCAGGCCGCCTCGTGGTGGCCGACGCCCATCAGGAACGCGTTGAGGTGCAGGGTTCGGGACATGGGGGGTCCTCTCAGGCGGTGACGTCGACGCGCCAGGTGGAGAAGCGGCGTTCCCCGGCGACGAGGAGCTGGTTGACGACCAGACCGATGGCGGAGATCGTGATGATCCCGGCGTACATGTCGGGGATGGCGAAGTTGTACTGCGCGTAGTTGATGAGGTAGCCGAGCCCGGCCTTCGCGCCGACCATCTCGGCCGCCACCAGGACGAGGATCGAGTACGCCCCGGCGAGCCGGACGCCGGTGAAGATGGTCGGGACGGCCGCCGGCAGGATCACCTTCTGGAACAGCCGCAGGTGGGTGGGCGATGAGCTCGGCGCGCCGGGCGCGCGGCACGCCCTTGGCCTCCAGTCCGAACGCGACGTTGCCCGCGGCGGTGCGCCAGGGCAGCAGCGCGTACTGCTGGAAGACGATGCCCCGGTCCAGGCCGGGCCCGCTGACCGGGCGGCCGTCGACCAGCACCTGCCCGCTGGAGGGGGCGGAGAGCCCACCGAGCAGGTCGAGCAGGGTGGACTTGCCGCAGCCGCTGGGGCCGACGACGACCAGGAACTCGCCGGGGCGTACGCCGAGGGTCAGCTCGTCGAGCGCGGTGACCGCGCCGCCGCTGCCCCGCCGGCCCGGGAAGACCTTCGTCACCCGGTCGAAGAGGATCTTGTCGGTGGTCACGCGCCACCCCCCGCGGCCCCGAATCCGTTGAACCGGTTCGTGTAGAGGTCGGCGGGCTTCGGCCGGTCGCCCTTCAGCTCGCCGGAGTCGGCCAGCCAGTCGACCCAGGTGGTGAACTCGCGGTCGCTGATCAGGCCGCCCTTGCCGGCGACGCCGCTGGACTTCCAGTACCGCACCAGGGACGGGTCCTCGTTGCGGCCGCGCTTGGCGATGATGGACTCCAGTCGGGCCACGACGGTCTCCCGGGGCTGGGTGCGGGCCCATTCGATGGCCTTGCCCACCCCGCCGACGAATGCCCGGACGGCCTCCGGGTTGCGCGTGATGAAGTCGTCCCGGAAGACGTAGCTGCCCCCGCTGAACGCGCCGAGCAGCTCGTAGTCGGTGAAGACGGTGCGGACGCCGCCGGCGGCGACGGCCTTGTCGCGGATGACGCCGCCGAGCACCGCCACGTCGATCTGGTGCTGCCGCAGCGACTGCTCGATGTTGACCGGGGGCAGCGCGACCGGTTCGACCTCGGCGATCTCGGCGGGGGTGAGCCCGCCCTGGGCCAGCCAGGTCTTGAGCACCGCCTCGGCGTGCGCGCCGAGCGTGTTCATGCCGACCTTCTTCCCGATCAGGTCGCGGGGACCGCGGACCGGGCTGTCCTGCAGGACGTAGTAGCCCTGGAAGGTCTGCGCGTCGGAGCCGTAGTAGGCGACCACGGCGGTGATCGGCGCGTTCGCGGCCCGGAGCTTGACGATGGCGCCGTTGAAGGCGCCGCCGAAGTCGGTCTGCCCGGTGGCGGTGGCCTGGATGTCGGCGGGGCCGCCGGTGACGTTGCCGATCCAGTTGAGCCTGACGTCGCCGAGGTAGCCGAGGTCGGCGGCGAGTTCGGGGAGGGTCACCTGGCCGGCCGAGCCCTGGTAGCGCAGCTCGGTGGCCTGCCGGCCGCCGGCGGCGGCGTCGGCGCCGCAGCCCGCGGCGGCGGTGAGGGCGAGCAGGGTGACGGCGGCGGCGAGGGTACGCCGCGGCGACTGACGGGTCGAGGGCATGGAGAGGACTCCTGATCTGTCCACGATGCGCTGGCGAGGGCCCGCGAGGGGCGCGAGAGCACGCCGCTGCCGGCCGGGCCACGATGCGCCGGCGACGGGAGCGGACGAGCGGAGGAGATGCGACGACCGGAAGCGGTCAGCTCAACAGAGCGCGCTCGCGTGCCGGACCAGGTCGACGTGCACGCGAGCGGTGAGGAGAAGCTCGTCCCGCTGCGACATGACCTCATGCTGCCGACCGTTCTCCGCGCCGGTCAATGCCCTTCCACGTATTGAGACTTGCATCGCTGGCTTTGTTACCACCCGTCACCACCAGCATTTACCGCCCCTTAACACCTACCCGTTGGATAGAGATTGTGACGGGTGGGAAGGGCACCGTCCAGACCGGATCGGACCGGGTTTCGCGAACCGTCGTTTCGGGCATGTTCGATGCCGCAGACGCAGGGAGGACGACGAGAGGAGCCCACGATGGGCATCGTGTTCCGCAAGCGGCAGAAGTACGGCCCGCTGATCTTGAACTTCACCGAGAACGGCTTCTCCTCCTGGAGCATCAAGATCGGCCGTTGGTCGTGGAACTCGCGGTCCCGCGCCCACCGCGTGGACCTCCCGGGGCCGCTCTCCTGGAAGCAGGACAAGACCCGGGCGTGACGTCCCGAGGTCGCGCGGGGTGCCGGTGGTTCACCGGCACCCCGCTCGGCGTGTTGGCGGGCTTCCCCGTTCGGCCGACGGGAGCCCCGACGCGACGGAGAATCGCGGAGTGGCGGACCAGTCCTTCCGGCGGGAGCGGCGGCGGGCCGCGGCGGCCGTCGCGCTGCTGCTGCTCGCCTATTTCGTGGTCCCCGTCGAGGCCGACCCGAACGGCCTGCGGCTGGCCCTGCGCTCCGCCGGCACCCTGGCCCTGGTGCTCGTGGTCGCGTTCCTGGTCACCGGCCAGGTACGCCGCCAGCTCGCCGCCACCCAACCCACCGGCGACGCGGAGACCCGGGCGCTCATCCGGCTCGCCGTCGCGCTGATCGCCGGGCTGCTGGTCTTCGCCCTGGCCGACTACGTGGTGGCGAACAGCCGCCCGGCCGAGTTCACCGGCCTGCGCACCCGGATCGACGCGCTCTACTTCGCGCTGGCCACGCTCACCACGGTCGGCTACGGCGACGTCAACGCCGAGGGGCAGATCGCCCGGGTGGTGGTCAGCGCGCAGATGGTGTTCAGCATCGGGGTGATCGCCACCGGCGCGTCCATCGTGGTCAAGCAGATGAGCCAGCGGCCGGGCCGGCGCTGATCAGCACGTCGCCGCCGAGCCGGCCGTGCTCCGGATCGCGGGTCACCGCGCCGGCGGCGAGCAGCGAGGCGAGCGCCCGGTTGGCGTCGGCGGCCCGGTAGACCGTCGAGGTGGCAGCGAAGCGGCGCAGCTCGGTCACCGTACGGGGGCCGGAGCGGGCGAGTTCGGCCAGCAGTTCCCGGCGCAGCGGGCCGGGTTCCGGGTCGAGGCTGATGTCGAGCAGCCGCCCCGCCGGGTCGGCCGGGTCCCGGTAGCGCACCCCCGCGTACTCGTCGACCGCCCAGAGCGCGTCCTTGACCGCCTCCAGGCCGCGGTCGGAGCCGGTCGCGTAGCCGAACAGGCGGCCCGGCCCGCCGTCGGCCGGCACCAGCTCGACCTCGGTGACCAGCGGGAAACCGGCCCCGGTCAGCGCCGGGCGCAGCGACCGGCCGGGCGCGGTGACCAGCAGCACCTCGGCGGGCCGGCCGGACGCGGCGGCGGCCAGCAGGGCCGGGTCGGGCTCGCCGCCGTCGACCACGGTGAACAGCGGGGCGCCCGCCGCGCCGGCCGCCTTGAGCGCCACCGGCAGCCGGTCCGGCCGGCCCGGCACCACGTGCACGGCGACGTCCGCCGGCAGGGCGGCCTCGGCCGCGCCCAGCCGGGCCGGCAGCTCCGCGCCACCCTCGGCGAGCACCAGCACGGTCAGCCGCCGGCCGCGCAGCCGGTCGGCGAACTCGGCCACCACCCGCAGCGCGGCCTCCGCGCCACCGACGTCGCTCCCGGCGTACGCGAGGGCCAGGGTGGCCCGCCGCGAACGGTGCAGCGCGGCGGGCAACCAGTGGTCGAGTTGCCGGACGAGCAGCTCGCGCAGGACGGCGTCGGTCGACATGCTGCCGTTCTACCTCATGCGCCGTCAGACCGGAACGGAGATGCCCACCCCGCCGCGGGTCTGGCCGCCGTAGCGCTGCCGCTCGCGGTCCAGGTCGAGCCGGCCGATCCGCGTGCGGGCGGCGAGGGCCGCGTCGTCGAGCAGGGCGGCGGGAACGATCCAGACGATCTCGAACTCCAGCCCGTCGGGGTCGCGGCCGTAGAGGCTCTTGGTGGTGCCGTGGTCCGAGGCGCCCACCAGGGCGTCGGCGGCGGCCAGCCGCTCGGCCGTGGCGCCCAGCTCGTCCAGGGTGTCCAGCTCCCAGGCGAGGTGGTAGAGGCCGACGGTGGTCCGCCCGGCCGGGGAGGGCCCGGCGGCCGCGCCGATCTCGAACAGCCCGAGGTCGTGGTCGTTGGTGGAGTCCGGCGCCTGGAGGAACGCGGCGCCGCGGAAGCCGTCCGGCGTCATCGGCACCGGGCGGAAGCCGAGCACGTCGCGGTAGAAGGCGACGCTGCGGTCGAGGTCACGGACGTAGAGGACGGCGTGGTTGAGCCGGTGGATTCCCATGACACCGACGGTAGCGCGGTTTGGTTGAGCGTTCAACAACTCGCGCTATGATGGCCGTCATGACCCGGTGGCTGGACCCCGACGAGCAGCGGACCTGGCGGGCGTTCCTCACCGCCTCCCGCGCGCTGATGGACACCCTCGACCGCGAGCTGCAACGCGACGCCGGGATGCCGCACGCGTACTACGAGATCCTGGTCCGGCTCTCCGAGGCCCCCGACCGGCGGCTGCGGATGAGCGACCTGGCCGACGCCACCGGCTCCTCCCGCAGCCGCCTCTCGCACGCCGCCGCCCGCCTGGAGGCCGCCGGGTGGATCCGCCGGGAGGAGTGCGCCACCGACCGGCGCGGCCAGCTCGCCGTCCTCACCGACGCCGGCTTCGCCACCCTGGCCGCCGCCGCGCCCGGCCACGTCGCCGGGGTACGCCGGCACCTGTTCGACGCGCTCAGCCCGGCCCAGGTGGACCAGCTCCGGCGGATCAGCGAGACCCTCGCCGACCACCTGACCGGATCGCGACCAAACTGATCCACAGCGGGGGTTGTACTTACCGTCGCCAAATGAGCACGATGGGGCGTGTCCTCCGGCTTCGCTGACCTGACCGTCCAGGCGCACCACCTGGTCTCCGAAGGCGACCTCACCGGTGCCCAGCGACTGCTCGCCGACGCGCTGAGCGACGCCGATCCCCGTCCCGCCAACGCCTCCGCCGAGCTGGCCGAGGCCGCCGGCCTCCAGGCCCGGGTCCTCGTGGCGCTCGGCGAGCCGCACTCCGCCCGCGGCTGGGCCGCGTTCGCGTACGCGGCGACCACCCGGCTGTTCGGCCGCTCCGACGAGCGCACCGTCACCGCCGCCGCGACCCTGGCCGCGGTGCTGCACCGGGTCGGCAGCGACGCCCGCGCCGCCCGGCTCTACGCCGACGTCATCATCGAGCTGACCGCCCGCGACGGGCCGGAGTCGCAGCGGGTCCTGGCCGCGCACGCCGACCTGGCCACCGTGGAATACGCCCGCGGCCAGTGCGACGTGGCCCGCGACCGGTTGCTGGACGCCTGGGAGCTGCACCGCGAGGTCTACGGCGACGGCCACCCCAGCGGCATCAAGATGCTGGCCAAGCTCGGCGCCATGGAACGCGACTGCGGCCGCTACGCCGAGTCCCACGAGCACCTGACGCTCGCCGAGGAGCTGTGCCGGGAGCACCTGGCCGCCGACGACCCCCTCGCCGCCCAGGTCGCCGGGCTGGCCCGGGCCGCCGCCGACCCGGACCACGTCTGCGGCGCGGCGGAGCCACCGGCCCGGGAGACGCCGGTGGTGCCGGCGGCCCGCGTCCCCCCGCCCGCCGAAGGGCCGCCCGACCTGCCGCCCTACCAGCCACCGACACTCGACGACCCGGTCGAGACGCCGCTCTACCGGCCGCCGGACCGGGCCGAGGTTCCGCACGTGCCGACGCCCCGCACCCCGCCCGAGGCGGACGACGAGGCGTTCGCCGACTACCCGTGGCCGCCGGACGAGCCGGCCGACGAGCCCTGGCGGCCCGGCGAGAGCGCGCTGCCACCGACCGTGGTCGGGCTGACCGACTCGGAGCCGGAGGGCGTACGCCGGGTGCCCCGGGCCGCCGAGCCCGTGCCGCCGTCGCGCTACCTGCCGGTGCACGTGCCCCGGCCGGCCGCCGCCGAGCGCCGGACCACGCCGTGGCTGCCGCTCGTGGTGGCCGGGGTGGTGGTGGCGCTGCTGCTCGGCACCATCGCGGTCATCGCCGGGGTGTCCCGGGTGGACGACGGGCGGGACGCCCCGGCGCCCGCGCCGACCGGGCGCGCCTCGTCGGCGGGTCCCACCGCCGGCACGCCCAGCGCCGCACCGGCCGCCTCCCCCGGCACCCCGCCCGGGCGGCTCACCCTGGCCGACCGGCGGGACAGCATCGTCCTGAGCTGGACCTACCCGGCCGGGGCCGAGGGGCCCGTGGTGGTCGCCGGCGGCCGCTCCGGGCAGCCCCAGCGCACCTTCCTGACCCTGCCCGCCGGCTCCGTCGACTACATCGCCTACGGCCTCGACCGCACCACCGACTACTGCTTCACGGTCGCGCTGGTCTGGTCCACCGACAGCGTGGCCCGGACCGGCCCGGTCTGCACGAAACGACGCCGCTGACCGTCGGCCTTCCGCGGTTTGGGCCGTATCGGCGGTGGGCCCGCCGCTGGTCTGTGACCCTGTCGGCGTGGGCACAACACCGGAGGGCGAAACCGTCGAGTTGCGGGTGCACGGGGTGTCCGGCGGGACCGCGGAGAAGATCCTCGACCATCCGATCGTGGACCGGGTCGCCGGGGACAGCCACGCGGGGTTCTACCGGCCCCGGCCGGGGGCCGGGCCGGCGGGCGGGGCCAGCGCCGGGATCACCGTCGAGGCGTACCGCTGGGGTGCCCTGACGGCCGGCACCGCGGTGCGGACGGCGTCCATGCTGTTGCTGCTGCCGTTCATGCTGAGCAACCTCGCGATCCGGCTGCGCCCGACACCGACCGACCGGTCCGCCCTGTTCGCGGTGCTGTGCCGCCTGCTGGCCGGCACCCTCACGGCCGCGTTCGTGCTCTCCGTCGTCGGGGTGACGCTCGACCTCGTCGCCTGGCAGTGCGTGCCCTACCACCGGTGCCGCGACGCCCGCCCCTACCTGTCCTGGCTGCACGCCCTGCCGATGGGCCCCCGGCTGGCCCTGCTCGCGCTCGTCCCGCTGTTCGCGCTGCGCGTCACCTGGCGCCTCGGCGCCCGCTCGGCGCGGGCGTTCGAGGGGTTCGGCACGCCACCGTCCCGTCCCCAGCCCTTCCGGGTGAACGAGAGCCTCAGCCTTCCGGGATTCTGGGACGACGAGCGGACGCCGGCGTGGCTGCGGCGGATCCACGTGGCCATCGGCGCCGGCACGCTGGACGCCAGCCTGCTCGCCGGGACCTCCCCGGCGGAGGGCGTGGCGGGCCAGATCCTGTTCGTCGCCGCCCTCGCCCTGCTCGCCTGCTGCGCGGTGCTGCTCTGCCTGCCCGTGCCCGCCACCCGGCGGAAGGTCCGGCTCGTGCTGCGCCCGTTGTCGGCGGCGGCCGCCGTGGTGACCCTCCTGAGCCTCGGCCACGCCGCCCTGGCCCGCGACATCCACCTGCTGCCCGGTCAACTGCCCGGCTACGAGGGCACGGTCGGTGGCCTGATGGCGGCCCAGGGCCTGCTGCTGGTGGTGCTGGCCCTCGTCGCCATGACGCCCCGGGCGCCCGGCAGCCGGCCCTTCCTGGCCGGGCTCGGCATGCCGGTCGTCGCGGCGGCATCGGTGACGGTCGCCGGCGCCTTCGCCGCCGCCCTGGTCTTCCGGGTCGCCGACTTCCTCGACCGGGGCTCCGTCCCCGGCCCGATCCGGCCGGACCCGTCGGACGCCGCTCCCCTGGACCCGCCGGTCGCCTACTGGTGGGCCGCGTTGGCCGGCCTGGCCGCACTGGTGATCGCCACCACCTCCGCCTCCCTCACCTTCCTGGCCACCCGGCGCCGGAGGCGGTGCGACGCTGCGCGGATCGTCGCGCGGGACTACCCCGACGTACCGGCCCAGGAGGCCAACCGGCGCGACGAGGTCCGGGAGACCATCGCCAGGTCCCGGGTGGTCGAGGAACTGGGTCCCATCCTCATCACGTTCCTCGTGATGTCCTCGCTGGGTCTGGCCACCATCGCGTTCGACCTCATCGGGATCGGGCCCACCCAGCTCGTCGACAAGGTCAGCGCGGACCCGCAGCACACAACCCTGCTGACCGCGTACGTCACCGACGGAGGAGTCTGGCTCATCAGCCTGCTCGTCATCGGCCTCATGATCCTCGCCTTCCGCTCCTACCGTTCGGCGCAGACGCGACGCACCGTGGCCGCCCTGTGGGACCTCGGCGACTTCTGGCCCCGCACCGTCCATCCCTTCGCACCGCCCTGCTACGCCGCCCGGGCCGTGCCCGAACTCGCCAGGCGGGTGACCGCGCTCGGCGCGCGGGGCAAGGTGGTCATCTCGGGACACAGCCACGGCTCCGTCCTGGCCGCGGCCACGATCCTGCAGCTGCCGCCGGAAGCCCTGCGCCGGGTGGCGCTGCTGACCCACGGGTCCCCGTTGAGCCGGTTCTACACCCGCCTCTATCCCGCCTACCTCGGCCGGCAGACGCTGTGCGACCTGGGCGACCGGCTCGACTGGCGGTGGCGCAACCTGTGGCGGGACACGGATCCGGTCGGCGGGCCCATCTTCGACCGGCCGGAGGGCAGGCCCGCGGCCTGCGACGCGCCGGAGACCCGGTCCGTCGACGTCCGGCTCCGCGATCCCAGCAGCCTCACCGTCGCCCCGGAGGACACCGTGCCACCGCCGCTCGAACGGCACTGGCCGTACCACACCCGGACGGCGTACCAGACCGCCGCACGCGACCTCGCCGCCCGGATCGGCTGACGCCCGGGGCCGTCAGTCCGCCTCCGGGTCGGCCAGCGCCGGCAGCCGTACCGTCACCCGTAGCCCCGGGGCGGCCGCCGCCGGCACGGCGTCGGCCAGCTCGACGGCGCCACCGGCCCGGCGGACCAGCTCCCGCACGATGGCCAGGCCCAGGCCGGCGCCGCCGGCGTCGCGCGCCCGGGCGTCGTCCAGCCGGGTGAAGCGGGCGAAGACCCGCTCCCGGTCCGCCGCCGGGATGCCCGGCCCGTCGTCGGTCACCGTGACCAGGTGGTACGCCGAACCGCCCCGCTGCCGGGGCACCGGCAGGTCGGTGTGCGGGCCGGTGACGGCGAGCCGCACCTCGCCGTGCGCGTGCCGCAGCGCGTTCTCCACCAGGTTGACCAGCACCCGGCGCAGCTCCCCCGGGTCCCCCTCGGTCCAGAGCGGGCCGGGCGGCGGCGTGTGACGCAGCGGCGGGGACGGGTAGCGCTCGGCCACACCGCGCAGCAGCTCCCCCAGCTCCACCGGGCCGACGGCGTGCGGCGCGGGACGGTCCGGCCGGGCGGCCTGCTCGTCGAGGCGGGCCAGCAGCAGCAGGTCGTCGACGAGCCGGCTGAGCCGCTCGGTGTCGGCCAGCAGGTTCTCCGCCACCGCCGGCCAGTCGGTGCCGTCGCCCAGCCGCCGGGCCACCTCCAGCTCGGTGCGCATGTTCGTGACCGGGCTGCGCAGCTCGTGCGCGGCGTCGGCCACGAACGCCCGCTGCCGGTCCCGGGACGCGGCCAGCCGGTCCAGCATGTCGTTGAGGGTGACCGCCAGCCGCTGGATCTCGTCCCGCCCGGCCGGTACGGGCAGCCGCTCAGCCCCGGCCCGGCCGGTGATCTCGGCGGCCCCGCTGCGCAGCGCCTCCACCGGGCGCAGGGTCGCTCCCACCACCCGCCAGGCCACCACGGCCAGCCCGGCCACCAGCAGCGGGAAGCCGACCAGCAGCAGGTTCCGGACCACGTGCAGGCTGTGCTGGACGTCGGACATCGACTTGGCCACCAGCACGGTGAGCGGCTCGTCCGGGGTGCCCGCCGGCACGGTCACCACCCGGACCGGCCCGGTCAGGCCGACCCGCCGCCCGTCCACCACCAGCCGCTGGCGCTGCCCGGCGCGCAGCTGGTCGGCGCCGAGCATCGGCACCAGGCGGTCGGCGTCGATGGAGGCGGCCCGGATCCGGCCCTGGCCGTCGATCACCTGGACGCGGAGCTGCCCGCCGGCCACCGGCAGCGGGTCGGGCAGCGCGTCCTCGGCGGCCAGCAGGGCGACGGCGTCCGCGGTGCGGAGCGTCTCGGCGTCGACGGAGCGCTGCAACGTCCAGCCGAGCGCGCCGAGCAGCAGCGCACCGCCGAGCGCGAACCCGAGGGCGAGCCCGAGCACCCCGAGCGCCAGCAGCCGGGAGCGCAGCCCGAGGTCCGGCAGGAGCGCGCTGAGCCGGCGCCTCATGTGGCCAGCCGGTAGCCGGCGCCGCGGACCGTCTCCAGCCGGTCCCGGCCGATCTTGCGGCGCAGGTAGCCGACGTAGACCTCGACCGCGTTCGGGGCGGTCTCGACCGAGGCGTCCCACACGTGGTCCAGCAGCTCGGTCTTGGAGACCACCTCGCCGGGGCGGCGCATCAGGTAGGCGAGCAGGGCGTACTCGCGGGCGGTCAGGGCCACCTCGGCGTCGGACCGGGTCACCCGCCGCCGCGCCGGATCCAACCGCAGGTCGCCGACCGCGAGCACGGCCGGGCGCTCCGGCGCGCCGCGGCGCAGCAGCGCCCGCAGCCGGGCCAGCAGCACCACGTACGAGAAGGGCTTCGTGAGGTAGTCGTCGGCCCCGCAGTCCAGACCGTCGGCCTGGTCGTACTCGCCGTCCTTGGCCGAGAGCATGAGCACCGGCAGCCAGCGCTCCTCGGCGCGCAGCCGGCGCACCACCTCGTAGCCGGAGAGGCCGGGAAGCATCACGTCGAGGATCATGGCGTCGTAGTCGCCGTGCCGGGCGGCGTCCAGCCCGCCGGCGCCGGTCGCCTCGACGTCCACGACGAAGCCCTCCGCCTGCAGGCCCCGCCGCAGCGACGCGGCCAGCCGCGTCTCGTCCTCCACCACCAGCACACGCACACCTCAAGGGTGCCATCCGGTGACACCCCCTAGGGAATCTCCTCAGCGCTCTCACAGCGACCCTGGTGCAGCATCTACCGTCAGGAGGTGCACATCATGTCCGTACTGAAGAACCGCGCCGTGCTCCGCTGGCTGGTCCCGGTGACCGCGGGGGTCGCCGTGATCGGGGGCGGCGCGGCCGTCGGCACGTTCGCGGCCGGGGCCGACCCGGCGCTGCCGCCGCGTACCGCCGCCCAGCTCCTGGAGGACCTGCGGACGTCCCGCCTCGACGGGCTCTCCGGCACCGTCGTGCAGCGCGCCGACCTCGGGCTGCCGCCGATCGCCGGGCTGGTGGGGCAGGCCGCCGGGAACGACCTGGCCGCCCTGGTCAGCGGCACGCACACCCTGCGCGTCTGGTACGCCGGCCCCGAGCGGCAGCGGCTCGCCCTGGTCGACACGCTGGGCGAGCGGGACGTGCTGCGCGACGGGCGCGACGTCTGGACCTGGGACAGCCGGGCCAACACCGCGTCCCACCGGAAGCTGCCGGCCGACGCGAAGAACCTGGAGACGGCCCCGGCCACGCCGGCCGACGCCGCCGACCGGGCCCTCGACGCGATCGACCCGAGCACCGCGGTCACCGTCGGCCGCTCCGCCACCGTCGCCGGGCGCAGCGTGTACGAGCTGGTGCTGACCCCGCGCGACCGGGACTCCCTGGTGCACCAGGTACGGATCGCGCTGGACGCGAAGGAGCACGTGCCGCTGCGCTTCGAGGTGCTCGCCGACGGTAAGGACGAGCCGGCCTTCGAGGTGGCGTTCACCCAGGTCGACTTCCGCACCCCGGACGCCGACCAGTTCCGGTTCAACCCGCCGCCCGGCGTGACGGTCAAGGAGGAGCCGGCGGGCGACGCCCGTGGGCCGGCCGACAAGCAGCGCCCCGAGCGCGGCGAGGACGGGCCGGACGTGCGTGCCGTCGGGACCGGCTGGACCACCGTGCTGGTCGCGAAGCTCGACGCCGCCGGTGCCGCGGGAGCGGCCGGCGCCAAGCCCGGCCAGGCGGCCGGCGCGAAGCCGGGCGAGGCGGCCGGACCGGACGCCGACATGCTGGCGAAGGTGCTCGGCGGGCTGGAGCGGGTGAGCGGCGACTGGGGCAGCGGCCGGCTGCTCACCGGGAAGCTGTTCAGCGTGCTGCTCACCGACGACGGCCGGGTGCTGGCCGGTCTCGTGCGGCCGGAGCGGCTGTACCAGGCGGCGAAGGGCTGAGATCCGCAAGCGGACCCGTCGGGGCCCGGTCGGCGTGTGCCGGCCGGGCCCCGCTGTCGTGTGCGAACCTGCGGTGTGACGTGGTCGCGGACGGTCGGTGAGGCTTGGTCCGGCGGCCTGCCGCGCGGTATCTTTCTCAGTTCAAACACAAAAAGGAATGGCTCGTTGAGCCATTCCTGCCGCAATTCTAGGCGATGAGGAGCCGGCTTGTCAACGCACTCCGACGTGTCGGGTGAGCTGCACCAGGACGACGAGATCGGTCACGAGCAGAAGTACGTCACGATGCTCTACGACCGGCTGGACGGCATGCGGGACCAGGCGGCCCGGCGGCTCACCGAGGAGCTGCGCGCCACCGGCGGCACGCAGCAGGCCCGGTCGCAGCGCGACCACACCGTGCGGATGTACGCCGACCAGGTCGAGCAGTACTCCGCGGTGGAGAACGGTCTCTGCTTCGGCCGCCTCGACGGCGACGACGACTCGTGCCGCTACATCGGCCGGATCGGCATCTTCGACACCTCGGGCGACTACGACCCGCTGCTGATCGACTGGCGTGCCCCGGCCGCCCGCGCCTTCTACCTGGCGACCGCCGCCAATCCCCAGGGGGTGCGCCGGCGCCGGCACCTGCGTACCCGGGAGCGGAAGGTCACCGGGCTCAACGACGAGGTGCTGGACATCGCCGCCGCCTCCCCCACCGCCCACGAGGAGGTGACGGGCGAGGCGTCGCTGCTCGCCGCGCTGAACGCCGGGCGTACCGGGCGGATGCGCGACATCGTCGAGACCATCCAGGCCGAGCAGGACCGGATCATCCGGGCCGACCTGCCGGGCGTCATGGTGGTGCAGGGCGGGCCGGGCACCGGCAAGACCGCGGTGGCGCTGCACCGGGCCGCGTACCTGCTCTACACCCACCGCGAGCAGCTCTCCACCCGGGGCGTGCTGCTCGTCGGCCCGAACCCCACCTTCCTGCGCTACATCTCCCAGGTGCTGCCGGCGCTCGCCGAGACGGGGGTGCTGCTGCGTACGCAGGCCGACCTCTTCCCCGGCGTGCACGCCCGGCGCACCGAGCCGGCGGCGATCGCGGCGCTGAAGGGCCGCGCCGTGCTCGCGGAGGTGCTGGCCAACGCGGTGCGGGACCGGCAGTGGGTGCCGGACGAGCCGCTGGAGATCGAACTGCCCCAGCGGGAGGTCCTCACCCTCGACCCGGCGACCGTGCGCCAGGCGCGGGACCGGGTCCGCCGCGCCGAGCGCCCGCACAACCTGGCCCGGGCGCTGTTCGACCTCGAGATCGTGCACGCGCTCGCCGACCAGGTGGCCGAGCGGATCGGGGCCGACCCGCTCGGCGGGGAGAACCTGCTCTCCGAGGCCGACCGGGCGGAGATCCGCCGGGAGCTGCGCGACGAGCCGGAGATCCGGGCCGCGGTGGACGAGCTGTGGCCGGTGCTCACCCCGCAGCGGCTGCTCGCCGACCTGTTCGAGTCGCCGGAACGGATCGCCTCCGCCGCGCCGATGCTCACCGACGAGGAGCGGGCCGCGCTGCAGCGGGAGCCGGGCGACTGGACGCCGGCCGACGTGCCGCTGCTGGACGAGGCGGCCGAACTGCTCGGCGAGGACCAGCGCGCCGCCGCCGCCCGCCGGGAGCGGATCCGCGCCCTGGAGCGCGAGTACGCCGAGGGCGTGCTGGAGATCTGGCGCGGTTCCCGCTCCATCGACGTGGAGGACGAGGCCGACGGCGGCGAGATCCTGGGCGTCACCGACCTCATCGACGCCGACCGGCTCTCTGAGCGGCAGGAGGAGACCGACAACCTCACCACCGCGCAGCGCGCCGCCGCGGACCGGACCTGGGCCTTCGGGCACGTGATCATCGACGAGGCGCAGGAGCTGTCGCCGATGGCTTGGCGGCTGCTGATGCGCCGGTGCCCGAGCCGGTCGATGACGATCGTCGGGGACGTGGCGCAGACCGGCGCGCTCGCCGGCACGCCGTCGTGGCAGGAGGCGCTGGCGCCGTACGTGGCGAACCGGTGGCGGCTGGAGGAGCTGACCGTCAGCTACCGCACCCCGGCCGAGATCATGGCGGTCGCGGCCGAGGTGCTGGCCGAGATCGACCCGGCGCTGCGCCCACCCCGCTCCGTACGCGCCAGCGGCGTGCCGCCCTGGGACCGCACGGTGCCGGCGGACCGGCTCGCGGTCGAGCTGGTCGAGGCGACCGCGCGGGAGGCGGCCGGGCTGGCCGACGGCCGGCTCGGGGTGATCGTGCCGGCCGGCCGGGTGGACGAGCTGGGGGCGGCGGTCGTCGCCGCGTTGCCGGAGGCGACCGTCGGCGAGCAGCCGGAGCTGGCGAACCGGGTGGTGGTGCTCACCACCGAGCAGGCCAAGGGCCTGGAGTTCGACTCGGTGCTGGTGGTGGACCCGGAGAGGATCGTCGCCGAGTCCCCGCGCGGCCACAGCGACCTCTACGTCGCGCTCACCCGCGCCACCCAACGCCTGGGCATCCTCCGCACCACGTGAGACGGCGGAGGGGGCGGCTCAGCCGCCCCCTCCGTTCGCGTGCCCGGTGTCAGCCGGGGTTCGCCTGGTCGTTGGTGAAGTTGCCGACCTGGCTGCCGGACGACGAGGCGTCGCTCGTGGACCCGCCGGCCGGGGTGCTCAGGCCGCCGGTGGTGGCGTCGCCCGTGGTCGTGGGCGCCACCGTGCCGCGATGCTGCTCCGGTTGGCGGGCCACCCGCCGGACGCTGGCCGGGCCGGCGGTGCCGCCGGTCGTGGTGACCGCGCCCTGGCCCCGGGTGGGGCCGCCGTCGCGCAACACGTTCGGGTCGATCGGTGCGTCCGCCGGGTCGTCCGGATCCTCCTCCTGGATGACCCGCAGCACGTCGGTCTGCGGCACGGTGACCTCGTCCAGCGCGCCCTCGCCGTAGACGCCGCCGGCGATCCGGTCCTCGGCCCGCCGGGCGGCCTGCTGCCGCATGTCGTCCTCACGCACGTGAACCACCTCGCAGGTTTCTCGGGATCCTCCTTGCGTGCCCGAGGGCCGGAGGCTGAAACCGCCCGGCCCGGCCGGCCCTCGGCGACGCCGGTTACCTGCCCTGATGTCCGATTTCGGGTCCGGCCGCCGGTGGGCGGGCGCGGTGCTCCTATTCGACGGCAAGGTGGCGTTACCTTCGCCGAGGCCAGGGGTAGACGGAGGGTGCCCCCGCCAAGTGCGCGAACCGTGCCGTGGCCGACCTGCGGCAGCGGGGCGGGAGGTTGCAGAGAACGACTCATCGCATCCTGAGGAGGACCAGATGAGCACGCAGGCTGCATCCGCCAGGCCGATGAACCGGCCGGCACAGGACATGTCCAACCGGGCCGGGATGCAGGAGACGCCCACCCGCCCGATGCCGATGATGCAGGACGGACATCGGCAGGCGATGACGGCGCCCGGCACCGAGACCAAGCCGTCGCTCCGGACGACCGAATTCTGGGTCTACCTGGCGTCCGTCGCGGCCGTGCTGGTGGCCTCGTACCTGGTCGGCAAGAACTCGGTCGGCGTGGACATCTTCCGCGCACCGCAGGCCTGGTTCTTCATCACGCTGCTGACCATCGGTTACCTCGGTAGTCGCGGTCTGGCCAAGGCCGGAAGCAACTTCCGCAGCGGTGAGGAGCGCACGGCCCGGCACTGACCGGAGCCACTCCTGAGACGACGATGCCCCCGGGGAGTTCCCCCGGGGGCATCGTCGCGTGTGGTCACTCCCCGCCGAAGTCGCCGAAGTCCCCCTCGAAGGCGTCCTCGATCAGCTCACCGGCGACCAGGCCGCCCGCCACGCCGAGCGCGGCGCCCGCCACCATGCCGCCCATGCCCGGGCCGCGGTGGCCGTGGTGCCCGCGCGGCGCGCCGAAGCCGTGCGCGCGCAGGTTGCCGTAGCGCGAGGTGGTCTCCCGCAGCCAGCCGTCGACCACCTGGACCCAGTCGGAGCGGCCCGCGTCGCTGTGCGGGACGGCGTAGCGGCCGAAGGCGTCGTGCCCGGGGGTGAGGAAGCCGCCGCGCTTGTCGCACTCCAGGATCACCTCGACGCCGTGCTGGCTGGTGACGAAGGTCAGCTCGACCTCGTTGGTCACCTGGGCGTACTGGGGCGCGGCGAAGAACTCGATCTCCTGGTAGAAGGGGAGCGTCTGCTGCACGCCACGGATGTGGCCGCGCTCCAGGTCGGCGTGCTTGAAGCGGAAGCCGAGCGCCTGGAACGCGTCGAGGATGCTCTCGTGGATGGGCAGCGGGTGCACCGCCACCTGGTCCAGGTCGGACTTGTCCACCGCCCGGGCCACCGCCAGCTCGGTGCGCAGGCCCATGGTCATGCCGTGCAGCCGCTGGCCGTACACGTCGGTGACCGGGGTCTCCCACGGCACCGGGAGCTGGAACGGGATGGACAGCTGCTGCTTCGGGGCCAGGTGCAGCGGGCCGCTCACCGACATCCGGTGGAACTCCATGACGCCGGCGTACTCGGTGTCGCCGCTCTCGATCTCGACCCGGGTGACCAGGCCGACGGTGATCTGCTCGATGCTCGCCGGCGCGTCGCCGCCGACCAGGTTGACGTGCCCGTCCAGGCTCAGGCCCGGCCGGGTGTTGGGGTTGGTCAGCACGGTGTCGACGCTCGGGCCGCCCACGCCGAACGCGCTCAACATCTTCTTGAAGACCATGCTCACCCCTGGGGAACGCGCTCCTCGGCGGAGCGTCGGACGCTTGCTCGCCGCAGCCTAGCCCGCCGCGCTGTGAGGTGGCTGTAAACGAGGCCTGGCATGCCCGTCCGACAGCCCGCCGGGCTCGTCCCGCGGCAGTTCGCGGGCCTTGTCCTTCCTCTGGGCCGGCACGACCGGCCTCGATGACTGCTCCTGCTGCTCGACCTTGTTCGCCACGCAGGCGAGCATGTGGGTCTTGCGGGCATAACCGATGTAGTCGATCCGTGCGAAGGCATCCGCCGCGAACAGGAGCTGACGCACCGCGGCGATGAGGGCGGCGACCGCCCTTGGCCCCGGCAGCCCCGCCCTGGTGCCCTGGCGGATCAATTCCTTGGCGAGCGCGGCGTGCCACTGCCAGTGCCACTGCTCGGTCGTCATCTGCAGCGCCTCGGCGCGCACGTAGCTCGGCAACTTGTCGACCACCCGATCGATGAACTCGTCGACCGGGTCGGCTACGACCGCCAGCCCTACCGATCGAGCTGGTTTGCACAGTCCATCGAGATAAGCGGACACCTCGGCCGTATCCGACCACTGCAGCGGGGCGACACCCGCTCGCCGCACCGACAGCACGAGGTCGACCAGCAGCCGGGCCGCGTCGACCGCCCAGTGATTCGGCCCGTACATGGAGGCGTCCACCAGCACCGGTCGACAGTCCGGGCTCGGATAGACCAGGACATTCGTGGAGTGCAGGTCGCCGAATGCGTCGATGAAGGTCGTCTTACCCTCGGGCTTCCGGCCGCCCGGTAGCGCGCCGTGGTCGACGAACGCGGTGAGAATCTCAACGCACTCTGCCCCGTCCGTCGTCTGGCCCAGCTTTTCCCATTCCGCCGTCAGAATCTCCTCGTAGAGATTGAGCGTGTCGCGAACGCGCAGACGAAGAACCGGTGTCGCCACGAGCCATTCACCGAAGGACCTCGTGTCCCGCTGCCCGGGCGCGAACAGCTTGGTGAGCTGAGCCCCGAAAAGAATGTCCGCGACGCCCGCGGCTTCTCTGTCCGCCGGGCCGGCCAACCACTCGGCCAGCGTTACGGCTCCGGTGGCGAGGCGGGCCGCGACGGCGTGATAGCCGGACTTCTGATGCGTTCGGATCTGCCCGGAGAAGCCGACGAGGTCACCCGTTCCGAGAAGATGCAGCGCTCGTTTGTTGGCCTGCAGCTCAAATTCGAGCGCCCGACGATCCAACCCAATCTTGAGGACGTAGGAGGTGACGGCCCTACCCTCCATGTGATCGACCTGGCACACATGCGCTCCGGATCGGCCCGGCGCCAGGTAGCCGACAGCCAGCGTCGTGGCGTCGGGTCGGTAGTCCGGTGCGAGACAGTCGATCGCGAGACTACGCACGATGCTCTTTCCGATGGCCACCGAGTCCATCCCTGGCGGATTGGGGCTGCCGATACTGTGCAGGGTGGACTCCAAAGCGAGGTCGTCGTCGGTGAACACCACCTTTAGGCCCTCGAAATCGCGCTTCCGTGCCAGGTGCAGTCGGATATTGTTCGCGAGAGCACGGAAGGTCATTCCGCCCTGGCGTCCCATGTTGAGGATGAAACGGATGACCGCCTCGTCCGCGCCAGCCCGGAGCGCCTCGTCCCGGAAGTTCGGGTACTTGTTACCGAGGCCGGTGATGACCAGGACATGCGTCTGCCCACCCCTGGCCCGGATCGCCTCGACCACGGCGATTCCGCTCTGCTGCCCTTCACCGAGGCCGTAGTCGACGATGGCGAAGTCAAATGGCGGGTTGTCGCGGATGGCCTTCCTCGCCGAGGTCGCGTCGGACGAGACAGCCCAGGCGACCTTCATTCCGATGTCCTCGAACTCCAGGTCCATGGAGTCCCGGATGATCGGGGTGTTGCTGGGATCGTCATCGACGAGCAGTCCGCGGATCTCCAGCGTCATGTCGACAACCTCCACCGTTCGAACGTGACCTCGACGCAGTAGCTGGCCCAGTCCACCGCAGGCCGGGCTGGCTGGAGATGTGCGCCGAACGCGGCGAGTTCGTCCGCGAGTGAACTCAAGCCTCGGCCACCTCCCCTACCCGTGGGCCGACTGCCGTCGTTGCGGACCGAAACCGTCACATGCCCGGCAGACCGGTCTTCAACGATGACCTCGATTCGCTGGTCTCCGTCGCCCACCCGATGCACCTTGACGGCATTCATCTGGATGTGGGTGAACACGTCCTTGACAATGCGCTCACTGCAGAAGACCGGTAGCTGCTCCTCGGGCGCGGCCTGCGCCTGCTGGTCAGGAAAGGTATTACGGAGGATCCTCAACAGGTCCGTAGGGCACCTGTCGACCACCTTGTGGATCCCCGCCCCGCTCGCCGGCAGGAAGAAGTCGTACCACCACTGCAGATCACGAAGCAGTTGGTCGACGTCGTGCGGAGCCCTCCCGACACTCGCCCGCACCCGGTCGATCAGGGCGTCGAGCTGCACGGTCGTCTCGTCCAGAGCGCTGCGCCCCGGAGCGGCATTGACCACCTCGGCGAAGCGATCCGCGTCGTCTCTGCCCAGTCTGAGAGCGGTGTCGCGAGTCAACAGGGCGTTGCGCAACAGATGGATGTTGGGAAGCACGTCCAGGTTAAGGAAGTTGCTGCACACCTCCCAGTCCTCGCGCATGCCATCCAGATCCTCCGGGCGGCGGCCCCGGCCGATGAGCGTGACAGTCTGGATGACTCGCCACATCGCGTTCTCGTAATCGTGGTCGGCGACCGAACGCCGGTGCTCTCGTAGCGCAGCCCAGGCGGTCTGTCGGTCGGCCGGCTCGGGCGCGACAGTGCGCTGCCCGTGGGAGAGGACGTACCGCACCAGATTGCGGCTGAGTACGGACGTGTCCTGGGCGCTGTCGGCTCGCGCCCCACGCAGCTCGTCCTCGAGCCGGACAAGCCGCTGCACGATCGGATGGATCACCAAATCTCGAGAGTACCGGTTCGGGGAGCGCGTGGCGGCCACGAGTCGTAGGGCTTCCAGCATCGTCTGGAGCACCACCGGCTCGTCGTGCTGGTTCTTGTGCAGGATACGACTCAGCTGATCGGCGAACGTGATCGCCGAGACCCGGGCCAGGAGGATCACCGCTTGGACCCGCAGCATGGCGTCGGCGGACGGGGCGGACTCGCCGACCAGCAACATCAGCGCCAGATCGGCGACGGTTGACTGGCACTCCGGAAACCACAGGGGAGCCGAGCGCAGCCAGTGCGCTTCGGCCACCAACAGCCGCACCAACGCGTCCCTGATGATTGGCTGTTGGCGTGCGCCGACGAGTTTCCGGTTCACCTCCCGCCGCTGAAGCGTGTCGAGGTCGGCCTCGCGCAACTCGTAGCGCCAGCGCAGGTATTCCGTGCAGTCCCTGGGCCCGACGTGCGCCCCGAAGAGATCGGTGGCCTGTTCCTCGAAAGCGGCGCGCTTGGATCGCGGCTCCAACAGCCGCAGCAGCCAGTCCCGGTGCGCCTCCAATTTGATTGGAATGGGCACGAGCATGGCCGATTCCTGATATGCACGGCGTAGCGTACAGATGTCGCACACCCCGCGGCCGAGCCCGCTCATCGCGGTGCGGGCTACGTAGTGCAGAGCGACGGGAATGGAGTCGCTGCGGGATCTGTCGTTCGAGCGGGAAACGGTCCTGGTCTGGTGCAGGACCAGCGCGTCGTCGCCGGTGAGGCCGTTGAGCAGAAGGAATCCGGTGATGGCGGCGATGCCGCCGGTCGCCGCTATCCGTTGCAGGTGACCGATGGTACGCGCGCTGCCGGCACCGGCATCAACGATGACCGCATGCCGCGCCTCGGCGGGCAGGCTCACCGAACCTGGGTACCACCACCACTCGCCGACCGGCGCGCGCGGAATTCCTAGCGTTGCGATCACCGGGATGCCGGCGCGGACCAGTGCGGCTCCCAACGCCTCGGCGACCCGCGGCAGGTCATCCAACGTGCCCTCCGGATAGAGCACGCAGGCGGCGGAGGGCTCGGCCTCGTCGCCAAAGGTCGCGTGGTGCATCTCGGTCACCCGTTTGACCAACAGGCGGTTGACCGTCTCGGCCCAGTCCCGCTGCCGGAACAGGCGGGTGGGGTCGACGTAGGCGGTGTAGTGCCGATTTGCCGGCCGTTCGATGTGACCGAGGCGGGCGGCGTTGGACCGCTCCATGGCGGCCACATAGGCGTCCTGCGTGACGAGAGCCTTCGGTATCGTGCGCGTACCCGTCATGGGTTGGCGGAGCACCGGATCGATCGGGTCCGGCTGACGAGGGAGCGGCGTATCCACCTGCACATCGACGTCGGAAAGCTTGATCATCGGCACCCGGCGGTTCAGGAAGAGGACCTCCCCCGCTTCGCTGGTGTCGTCCGTCATGCCGGTGTCGACCCCGGCGGCAACCGCGAGGGGCACCATGTCCCGATCGACGAGCTGCAGCAGCGCGTGCTTGAGAGTGCGGCGGCTCGATACCAGGTCGGTGACCAGCAGCACCTGAGCCGCGCCTTCGGTCCCTCGGCGGGCGCGCTCCAGCCGTACGTCCTCCAGCGAGTCGGCATAGCTGTCGTGGCCGGTGAATGACCGCGCGAACGCGGCGACCATGGCGTGCGGCGCGTCGCCGACGCGGACGACCAGCGGCGCCGCTGCTCGGTTGAATCGACCGATGCGGTCCTCCATCCGGGCGGCGAGAGCGTAACCCGCCAGGCCACTGAGGTTCAGGCCGGCGAGGATCCGACCGAGGTGGCACCACCGGCTGGCCACCTCCAGGTTGGGGGTCAGGAAGACGCCCTCCACAACGCCCTCGGTGGTGTTGTTCTCGATGGCGTTCCGCAGCTCCTGACCGACGTAGCTGGCCAGCGCGCTCATCGCGTCCTGCGGCTTGATCCGCAGGCGAAGCGCGTCGTTCTCCGCGTGCAGCAGCCCGGTCCGGTCCTGCAGTTCGCGTACGGCGGGTAGCGCGTCGGCCAGGTTGCGACCGCCGGTAGCGAGGTCATGCAGATGCATCGGATGCTGCGCGGCGGACAGCCGACGCAGGATCTCCCGCCCGGAGGCGGTGCCACCGATCCAGAAGTGTCGGTTGTCCGGGCCGAGAACCAGGACCGGTGACCGCATGTCAGGTGGGACATTCCCGGCTCCCGGACCGCACTCGGCGTTGAGGAACTCCACCGCGACCGACATCATCTGCCGGTTGACGCCGGGAAGGGCAAGTACCACCGTGGCCAAGTCACCCGGAGCGTTGGCGAGGCGCAGGACCTGCGCAATGGCGGTGCCGATGTCGACATCGTCTGGGCGAACCTCGCTATCGGGCGCGGTGACCGCGACGACCAGGCCACCGGTGGCCGTCGGCCGTCGGCCCAGCTGCCGACGGATATTGTGCAGGTCCTCCTCGGTCAGGCCGCGCCGCCGGCGCAGCGACACCGTCACACAGTCCAGATCGGGTCGTCCGTCCTCGCGGCCGGTGGTCCGCGGTGGGGTGATCACTTCCTCCGCCCCGAGCTGCGCCTCGTCGTCCGGTTGGAGGAGCATGTCGCACTCGACGAGCGTGCCCGCGGTGACAACGGTGCAGGTCCGCGCCAAGTCGTGCGGCTCCGAGGATTGCCCGAAGACGCGGGTGACCAGCTGACCGCTGGAGGTGATCACAAGGCCGCCCTGATAGCCCCGTGCGAGACGGGCCACCTTCCACAGCCCTCCGGCGTGATGATCACTCAGTCCGGTCGGCTTCCGTGTCGGGGGCCGGCGGTCCAGCGTGGTCAGGATCGCCTGCTGTGCCTCTTCCGGGTCGAACTCGACCTCCGCCGAGTTGGCTGCCGCGAGCGCGCTGATCATGCCAGCACCGGCATCCGCGACCACGAGGCGCACCAGCGGGCTGGGTACCTTGGCCGCCCACGTGACCAGGTCGCGAATGCTCTCGTCGAGGTCGCCGCCGCGGTCCTTGTACGTCTCTGGCGGCACGATGACTCCGCCGAGCAGGATCTGGCGCCGGCATGTGAGCTCGCCGTCATGGTCGCGCAGGCCGGAATGCTCGGCGGCGTTCTCCAGAAGCTCGGCAATGATGCCGGCGCCGAACGCCGCCGCCTGCTCGTCGGACAGCCCGAGGTCCTTCAGGTCGGCGACCCAGCGAGAGGCATCGTCGGACTCCGTAAGGCCGCGCGCTTCACCGACGTTGACCCAGCGATAGGGCAGGATCCGGCGGCGACGCTTCGGCAGCTGACCGCTCTCACCGCCATCGGACCGCTGGGAACCGTTCATGATGGGCGAGAGCCGCTCCGCGCCATCCGGCGCCTCGAACTCGACCTGACCGTCCATCTCGGCGTAGGCGGCCTGGAAGCCGGTCTGTTCCAGGTAAAGCTGACAGTTGCGACGAGCCAGTCGGCGCATCCCGGTGGCAGCATCCTGGGGCGACTCGTGCGCAAGTGCCTCCGGCTGGGGTGGAACCACCGAGAACTGCGCGCCCGCATTGGTCATCGCGCGCAGGAAGTTGAGCAGGTGGCCCAGCGTGACAAAATCCGCGAACCCTACCTCGGACAGGTCGACGACAATGTGCTGGCCAAACATCGCGCCGGGGGCGAAAGAGGCTCCACTGAAACCGTCGGCGTGCGCGCGGAGTGTGTCCACCCAGGACCGGGCGTTGAGGCGAATGCCGAAATTAAGGAGAATCATGCCGCATCTCCGCTCGATCGCCCGTGTGGAGACTTGTCTGCCGATCACGCTACCGAGCTACTCCGGCATCGCAAACCGCTGTTCATCCGAACCGTGCGAGTGGCGCGCGGCCGTTGTCGACGAGAGGACGAGTTGTGACCGATACTGATGCCCAGGGGGCGTTGGCCGAGTACCAGTCACTCCGCGCGGAGATTGACTCGCGGGCCAAGTTTCAGCAGCAGATCGTCGGGTTGCAGTTGACCCTCACGAGCGCAATCATCGCGTTCGGACTGTCGCGTCCAGACTTCCAGGCGGTGTTGCTGATCGTGCCACTCAGTTCCTATCTGCTCTGCGGGCGCTATGTCGGACAGCGAACCGCCATGCGCTGGACGACGAGGTACATCGACGAGGAACTTGCCCCACGGGTGCCGGGCGGACTCGGCTGGGGCGCCTGGTCGCGGGCGAACCGGCGGCCGGCTCGGCTCCTGGACTGGTTCCTACCTCTGCTGATCTGCTTCCCCGGAGTGAGCCTGCTGGCTCTGGGGTGGACCTTGCGATTGATCATCGCGCACCAGGCCTGGTATGCGACGGCCGGCTTCGTCATCGTCTGGGTGGTCGGCCTCTTCGCCACCGGCACCTCGGTCTACCTGCTCGTCGACGTGCTCCGCCGCCCGGTCCCGGCGCCAGCGCCGGTCTCAGGGCGGGCGGTCCTGCCTCCATCACCAACTCCTCGGGCCGCACGGCCCGGAGAGTCCGTACCGCCGGCATCGGCGCCGCTGGCACCCGGGAATGCGGAGCCCACCGTTCACTAGGCGGAAGCGGTACGACCGGGTGTGATCACACACCGAAGGCGAGTCGGTTTCTTGACACGGGCCGGCTCGTCAGGTGCCCGTCACCCCCCGCCCCACCGCGGCCTGTCACAGACCGTCGACGTCGACCACGATGAGCTCACCGACCTGCTCGCCGATCTGCCGGCGCCCGTCCGGCGGCAGCCCCCCGTCGGTGACCAGCACGTCGGCCTCCTCCAGCGGGGCGATGGTGGCGATGCCGATCGTCTCCCACTTGGTGTGGTCGGCGAGCACCACGAGCCGTCGGGCCGCGCCGATCAGCCGCCGGTTGACGGCCGCCTCCAGCAGGTTGGGGGTGGTGAACCCGGTACGCGGGCTCATCCCGTGCACGCCGAGGAAGAGCAGGTCGACGTTGAGCGCGGCGATGGCCGCCTCGGCCACCGGCCCGGTCAGCGCGTCCGAGGGGGTGCGGATGCCGCCGGTGAGCACGACGGTCTGGTCGGCGCGCGGGTTCTGGTAGAGGGCGTCGGCGACCGGGATCGAGTTGGTGACCACGGTCAGCCCCCGGACGTCGGCGAGCCGGGCGGCCAGGGCGGCGGTGGTGGTGCCGGCGGAGAGCGCGACGGCCATGCCGGGCTCGACCAGGCCGGCGGCCCGCTCGACGATGGCCCGCTTCTCGGCCTGCTGCCGGATCGACTTGGCCGCGAAGCCCGGCTCCTCGGCGGAGCCGGGGCCGGCCAGCGTCGCTCCCCCGTGGACCTTGTCGACGAGGCCCCGCTCGGCGAGCACCTCCAGGTCCCGCCGGATGGTCATGTCCGACACCCCGAAGCGGCTGACCAGGTGGCTGACCCGGACGCCGCCGCGCTGGCGGATCAGCTCCAGGATGGCGCTCTGCCGTTGCTGGGCGAGCATCGGACCTCCTTCAGGCGCGCGGCACGGGTGGGCGGGATCAGGCGACCTGGGGGCGGGCCGGTGCTTCCTCGCGGACCACCGCCACCTCCCCCGCCGGGACCGCCAGTTCGCCGTCGCACCGGCCGCCGCCGAGCAGTTCAACCCCGGTCACCGCCAGCCGGGCCTCGGCGTCGGTGTGGTTGAGGACGAACAGCCAGGTCCGGTCGCCGGCCCGGCGGCGGACCACCTCCACCCCTTCCGGCGCGCTCACCGCGGGGCGGGCGCCGGTCTCGGCGAGCAGGCGGGCGAACAGCCGGTCGGTGGCCGCCTGGTCGAGCCGGGTGCCGAGGTACCAGGCGGCGCCCGCGCCGACCGCGTGCCGGGTCAGTGCCGGCACGCCCGGCAGCGGCCCGTCGGCGTACGCGGCGAGCACCTCGGCACCCTCGGCGTGCAGCCACTCGGTCCACACGTCGGCGGTCGTGCCGTCGTCGAGGCGGACCGACTCGCCGGCCCGGAGCGGGAAGAACTCCTCGGTGCGGACGCCGAGCAGGTCGCGGAACGCCCCCGGGTAGCCGCCGAGCCGGATGTGGTCGTGCTCGTCGACGATGCCGCTGAAGTAGGTGACCAGCGTGGTGCCGCCCGCCTCGACGTAGCGGCGCAGCGCGTCGGCGTCGGCATCGCGGACCAGGTAGAGCGTGGGGACCAGGACGAGCCGGTAGCGCGACAGGTCGGTGGACGGGTGCACCACGTCGGCGGTGACACCGGCCCGCCAGAGCGCGCCGTGCAGCGCGGTGAGCCGGTCTGCGTAGGTGACGTCGACGCTGGGGTGGGAGTCGAGTTCGGCGCCCCACCAGGCCTCGTAGTCGAAGAGGATGGCCACGTCAGCGTCGACCCGGCTGCCGCGCACCTCGGCGAGCGCCTTCAGGTCGGCGCCGAGCCGGCACACCTCGCGGAACACCTTGGTTTCCGGGCCGGCGTGCGGCACCAGCGCGGAGTGGAACTTCTCCGCGCCCGCCCGGGAGGCACGCCACTGGAAGAACAGCACCCCGTCGGCGCCGCGCGCCACGTGGGCGAGGCTGTTGCGGCGCATCTGGCCGGGGGTCTTGGCGACGTTGCGCGGCTGCCAGTTCACGGCGCTGGTGGAGTGCTCCATGAGCAGCCACGGCGCGCCGCCGGCGACGCCCCGGGTGTGGTCGGCGGCCAGCGCGAGGCCGACCTGTGGCTGCGGGTCGGCGGCGGTGAGGTAGTGGTCGTTGGCGACCAGGTCCACGTCGGCGGCCCAGGAGTGGTAGTCCAGGTACTTGACGCCGGCGCCGATCATGAAGTTTGTGGTGACCGGCTGGGTGGTGAGCCGGGTCAGCAGTTCCCGCTCGGCGCGCAGTTGCGCGCGCTGCTCGTCGGAGGAGAAGCGCAGGAAGTCCAGCTGCTGCGTGGGGTTGGCGAAGGTGGGGGCACTCCGCGGCGGGTTGACCTCGGCCCAGTCGTGGTAGCGCTGGCTCCAGAACGCGGTGCCCCAGGCGGCGTTGAGGGCGTCGAGGTCGCCGTAGCGCTCGCGCAGCCAGGTGCGGAACGCCCCGGCGCTGACGTCGCAGTAGCAGTGCACGTTGTGGCAGCCCAGCTCGTTGGAGACGTGCCACATGACGACGGCCGGGTGGTCGGCGTACCGGCCGGCGACGGCCTCGACCAGGGCGAGCGAGCGCTCCCGGAACACCGGCGAGCTGGGGCAGTACGCCTGCCGCCCGCCGGGCCAGAGGATCGTGCCGTCGGCGCGGCGGGGCAGCGTCTCGGGGTGCCGGTGAGCCAGCCAGGGCGGCGGGCTGGCCGTGGCGGTCGCCAGGTCGACGCTGATCCCGCCGGCGTGCAGCAGGTCGAGCGCCCGGTCCAGCCAGCCGAACTCGAAGCGGCCGGGAGCGGGTTCCAGCAGGGCCCAGGAGAAGATCGCGACCGAGACGAGGTTGACCCCGGCGCGGCGCATCAGCTCGACGTCCTCGGCCCAGGTCTCCTCGGGCCACTGCTCCGGGTTGTAGTCCGCGCCGTACCAGATCTGCTCGCCGTGCCAGTTCCGCATGACAGCAGAGAGTGCCGCCGAACGTCACCCAAGTCAACACTTTCCAACATCGACAGAAATTCCAACGTTTACCCTGTCCCGCCGTTGTCACAACTGGGTTATCGCTGTCCTTCCGGCCTCTTGACAGCGCCGAAGCAAGGGGTAGCTTCAACCGCCACCGGCTGTTTGTGTTCGGACGTGTGGATTCACGGTGGATCTACGCCAGCCGGCATGAACACCTATCCCCGCCACCCATCACGGCCCTTGGGCGCAGCGCACCTCTTCCACGCAGGAGGCACAATGTCCCGTCCCCGTACCGAAGCCGAGTACCTCGCCCGACTCGTACCCCCGTCCGTCGCCGGCCTGAACCGCCGCTCGCTGCTCGCCGGCGCGGCCGGCGCGGGCACGCTGCTGGGCACGGGACTGCTCGCCGGCTGCGGCTCCGACTCCGACTCCGGCGCGGACTCGAAGACCGTGTCGATCGGCTCGAACGCCTCGGACCCCACGCCGAAGGACGTCCTCGCCAAGCTGGCGGCCGGCTTCCAGAGCAAGTCCGGGGTCACCGCCAGCATCAACACGGTCGACCACAACACGTTCCAGGAGAACATCAACAACTACCTGCAGGGCAAGCCGGACGACGTCTTCACCTGGTTCGCCGGCTACCGGATGCGGTTCTTCGCCGCGAAGGGTCTGGCCGGCGACGTCAGCGACGTCTGGGGCAAGCTCTCCGGGTTCTCCGACGCGTTCAAGAAGGCGTCCACCGGCGACGACGGCAAGCAGTACTTCGTGCCGGCGTCCTACTACCCGTGGGCCGTCTTCTACCGCAAGTCCGTGTGGCAGCAGCGCGGCTACCAGGTGCCGAAGACGCTCGACGAGTTCAACCTGCTCGGCGCGCAGATGAAGAAGGACGGCTTGAACCCGATCGCCTTCGCCGACAAGGACGGCTGGCCGGCGATGGGCACCTTCGACATCCTCAACCTGCGGATCAACGGCTACCAGTTCCACGTCGACCTGATGGCCGGCAAGGAGGCGTGGACCTCCGACAAGGTGAAGAAGGTCTTCGACACCTGGGCGGGGCTGCTGCCGCTGCACCAGCCGGACGCCCTGGGCCGGACCTGGCAGGAGGCGGCCCAGTCGCTGCAGCAGAAGAAGAGCGGCATGTACCTGCTCGGCCTCTTCGTCGCCCAGCAGTTCAACGAGAACGAGCAGGACGACATCGACTTCTTCACCTTCCCGGAGATCGACTCCACGATCGGGGCCAAGGCCCTGGACGCGCCGATCGACGGCTACATGATGGCCCGGAAGCCGAAGTCCGAGACCAACGCCAAGAAGCTGCTGGAGTACATCGGCGGCGCCGATGCCGCGAACATCATGGTGAAGGGCGATCCCGGCACCCTGGTCGCCAACACCGGCGGGGACACCAGCGGCTACACCGCGCTGAAGAAGAAGGCCGCCGAACTGGTCGGCTCCGCCACCGAGATCGCCCAGTTCCTCGACCGGGACACCCGGCCGGACTTCGCCTCGACCGTGATGATCCCGGCGTTGCAGCAGTTCATCAAGGACCCGAAGGACATCGGCGGGCTGCTCACCAGCATCGAGAACCAGAAGAAGTCGATCTTCACCAGCTGACGGCGGAAGGGGGAGGACAGCCATGTCCGACCTGCCCCTGATCCAAGCGGATCGCGCCGTGCCGCCGCCGGCCGCGACCACCACCACGCGTGGTCGCGGCCGCCGGCTACGGCTCCTGTCCGGCACCGACCGCGTGGTGATCACGCTGATGGTGCTGGTGCCCCTGCTGCTCGTCGTCGGCCTGGTCTGGCTGCCGGCGGGCGCGACCGTGCTGCTCTCCGGCACCAACTGGGACGGCATCGGCCCGCTGGGCGAGATCGACTGGGTCGGTCTGAAGAACTACGACGACGTGGTCAACATCTACCCACCGTTCGTGCCGGCCGTGCAGAACAACCTGCTCTGGCTGGCCGCGCTGTTCGTGGTGGCCACCCCGTTCGGGATGTTCCTCGCCGTGCTGCTGGACAAGGAACTGCGCGGCAGCCGGTTCTACCAGACCGCGCTCTACCTGCCGGTGGTGCTCTCGCTGGCGCTGATCGGCTTCGTCTGGCAGCTCATCTACAGCCGCGACCAGGGCCTGCTCAACGCCCTGCTCGGCAGCCAGACCGACTGGTACGGCGACCCGAACGTCAACATCTGGGCGGTGCTGTTCGCCGCCGGCTGGCGGCACGTCGGCTACATCATGCTGCTCTACCTGGCCGGCCTGAAGGGCGTCGACCCGTCGTTGCGCGAGGCCGCCGCCGTGGACGGCTCCTCGGAGGCCAGCACCTTCTTCCGCGTCGTGTTCCCGGTGATGCGACCCATCAACATCATCGTGCTGGTGGTGACGGTGATCGAGTCACTGCGCGCCTTCGACCTGGTCTGGGTCATCAACAAGGGCCGCAACGGCCTGGAGCTGATCTCCGCCCTGGTCACCCAGAACGTGGTGGGCGAGGCCAGCCGGATCGGCTTCGGCTCGGCGCTGGCGACCATCATGCTGGTCGTCTCCCTGGTCTTCATCACCCTCTACCTGTTCACCGTGATGCGGGAGGACCGCCGATGAGCAGCGCGACCCTGACCCGTGACCCCGACACCGCGGCGCCGCCGGCCCGCCGCCGGCCGCTGCGGCCGGCCCGGGTGGTCCTGCACGTCTTCCTCGCCGCGGTGGCGGTCGGCTGGCTCTTCCCGATCCTCTGGGCGGTGCTGACGTCCCTGCGCTCGTACGAGTACACCGCCACCCACGGCTACGTCTCGCTCGGCGGCTGGACGCTCGACAACTACGTCACCGCGTGGCGGACCGCCGAGTTCGGCAAGCACTTCCTCAACTCGGTCTACATCACCGTCCCGGCGGTCCTGCTGACCCTGTTCCTCGCCTCCTGCGTGGCGTTCGTGATCGCCCGGTTCAGCTGGAAGTTCAACATCGCGCTGCTCGGCCTCTTCACGGCGGCGAACCTCCTGCCGCAGCAGGCCCTGCTCATCCCGCTGTTCCGGATGTTCACCGAGATCCCGCTGCCGGCCTTCATGAGCGACTCGGAGCTGCTCTACGACAGCTACTGGGGGCTGATCCTGGTCAACGTCGCCTTCCAGTGCGGCTTCTGCGTCTTCGTGCTGAGCAACTACATGAAGGCCCTGCCACACGAGCTGTACGAGGCGGCCATGGTGGACGGCGCCAGCGTCTGGCGGCAGTACTGGCAGGTGACCATGCCGCTGTGCCGGCCGGCCCTGGCCGCGCTGGCGACGCTGGAGGTGACCTGGATCTACAACGAGTTCTTCTGGGCCACCGTGCTCATGCGCACCGGCGACAAGTTCCCGGTGACCAGCTCGCTGAACAACCTGCGCGGCGAGTTCTTCACCGACAACAACCTCGTCTCGGCCGGCTCGGTGCTGGTCGCCATCCCCACCCTGGTGATCTTCTTCCTGTTGCAGAAGCAGTTCGTCCGGGGCCTCACCCTGGGAGCTTCCAAGGGATGACCATCGTTCACCTGCGCCGCGCGCGGACCAGCCTGGTGCTCGACGCGCGCGGCCCCGGCCTGCCCCGGATCGTGCACTGGGGCGCCGACCTCGGTCCGCTGCCCGCCGCCGACCTGCCCGCGCTGGCCGACGCCACCATCCCACCGGTGGTGCCGAGCAGCTTCGACGCGCCGACGGTGCTGTCGCTGCTGCCCGAGCCGAGCGCCGGCTGGAGCGGCCGGCCCGGCCTGGCCGGGCACCGGGACGGCCGGGACTGGTCGACCGCGTTCCGCCTCGACACGATCGACGTGGACGACCCGCCTGGCGGCGGTGGGGACGCGGTGCGCGTACCCGAGGAGGAGCGGGACCACGGCGGGGCCGGGGCCGCGCGGGTGACCGTGCGGGCCGCGGACGCGGGCGCCGGGCTGTCGCTGACCGTCGAGATCACCCTGACCACCGCGGGGCTGCTCACCGTGCGGCACCGGCTGCGCAACGACGGCGACCGGCCCTACGAGGTACGCGAGCTGACGCCCGTGCTGCCGGTGCCGGCGGTCGCCACCGAACTGCTCGACCTCACCGGCCGCTGGTGCCGGGAGCGGGCGCCGCAGCGGCACCCGTGGCCGATGGGCGCCTGGGTGCGCGAGGGGCGGCACGGCCGGACCGGGCACGACGCCACCCTGCTGCTGGTCGCCGGCACCGCGGGGTTCGGCTTCGGGCACGGCGAGGTGTGGGCGGTGCACACGGCGTGGAGCGGCGACCACGTCACGGTCGCCGAACGCCGGCCGACCGGCGAGGCCACCCTGGGCGGCGGTGAGCTGCTCGCCGCCGGCGAGATCGTGCTCGGGCCGGGCGAGGAGTACGCCACTCCCCTGCTCCACGCGGTGCACTCCGCCGACGGGCTGGACGGGCTCAGCGACGTGCTGCACACCCACCTGAGGGCCCGCCCGGAGCACCCGCGCGGCCCGCGCCCGGTGACCTTGAACGTGTGGGAGGCGGTCTACTTCGACCACGACCTGGACCGGCTGAAGGGCCTCGCCGACCGGGCCGCCGAGGTGGGCGTGGAACGCTTCGTGCTGGACGACGGCTGGTTCCGCGGCCGGCGGCACGACCGCGCCGGGCTCGGCGACTGGTGGGTGGACGACGAGGTCTGGCCGGGCGGGCTGCAACCGCTCGTCGACCACGTCCGCAAGCACGGCATGCAGTTCGGGCTCTGGGTCGAGCCGGAGATGGTCAACCCGGACTCGGACCTGTTCCGGGCCCACCCGGACTGGGTGCTCCAGGCCCCCGGCCGGCTGCCGCTCCAGTGGCGGCACCAGCAGGTGCTCGACCTGGCGCACCCGGACGCGTACGCCCACCTGCTCGGCCGGCTGGACGCGGTGCTGAGCGAGCACGACGGGATCGCGTACCTGAAGTGGGACCACAATCGGGACCTCACCGAGGCCGGGCACGGCGGCCGGCCGGGCGTGCACGCGCAGACCGTCGCCGTCTACCGGCTCCTCGACGACCTGCGCGCCCGGCACCCCGGCCTGGAGATCGAAAGCTGCTCCTCCGGCGGCGCCCGGGTCGACCTGGAGATCCTGCGCCGCACCGACCGGGTCTGGGCGAGCGACTGCAACGACGCGCTGGAGCGGCTGTCGATCCAGCGCTGGACCGGCCTGCTGCTGCCGCCCGAGCTGATCGGCACCCACATCGGACCGGAGCGCTCGCACACCACCCACCGGGTGCACGACCTGGGCTTCCGGGCGGTCACCGCGCTCTTCGGCCACCACGGCATCGAGTGGGACATCAGCGGGATCGGCGCGGCCGAGCGGGCGGAACTCGCCGCCTGGGTGGCGCTGCACAAGCGGCTCCGCCCGCTGCTGCACGGCGGCCGCGTGGTCCGGGTCGACCACCCGGACCCGGCCGTCCAGGCCCACGGCGTGGTCGCCCACGACGGCTCCCACGCGGTGTACGCGGTCTCCCGGCTGGCCACCTCGGCGGCGCAGGTGCCCGGCATGGTGCGGCTGCCGGGGCTGGACCCAGCACGGCGCTACCGGGTCCGGCCGCCCGCCGGGGTGCCGGAGCCGGCACTGCTGGAGCTGGCGCCGCCGGCCTGGCTGGCCTCGGGCGACGGGGTGACCCTGAGCGGGTCGGTGCTGGGCTCCGTGGGCCTTCAACTGCCCGCCCTGCATCCGGAGCAGGCGCTGCTGCTGGAGGTGACCGCGGCCGGCTGAGGGCGGCCCCGGGCGAAGTTTTTTTCTGGACGGATGTCGAGAAGCGGGGTGGCAGCTTCTACCGGAGGGTGGAAGCACCGACAATCGGTGCTCGGGCGTGAGGAGCCAACCGTGAAGTACATGCTGCTGATGCAGTTCAGCGCCGCCGGCACCGACTTCCCCTCGATCGACACGTGGACGCCGGAGGAGATCCGGGCGCACATCGGGTTCATGGGGGAGGTCAACGCGAAGCTCGTCGCCGACGGGGAGTTCGTGCAGGGCGAGGGCCTGGGCGGGCCGCAGCAGGCGCGGATCGTCCGGGCCGGCGAGAACGGCGCGCCGGTGGTCACCGAGGGGCCGTTCGCCGAGACCAAGGAGTTCCTGGCCGGCTGGTGGATCGTGGACTGCGAGACGCCGCAGCGGGCCGTGGAGATCGCCGCGCACATCTCGACCGCGCCCGGGCCGGGCGGGCGTCCCCTGAACATGCCGATCGAGGTGCACCCCGTCATGTCGGCGCCGCCGCAGGAGCTGTGACCCCTGGGCGTCCCGGACCGCACCGTCGAGGACCTGCTGCGCGAGCTGGCGCCGCAGGTCCTCGGCGTGCTCGCCCGCCGGTTCGGCGACTTCGCCACGGCCGAGGACGCCGTGCAGGAGGCGCTGCTGGCCGCGGCCACCCAGTGGCCGGCCGAGGGGCTGCCGGACCATCCGCGCGGCTGGCTCGTGCAGGTCGCGTACCGCCGGATGATCGAGCTGGTCCGGGGCGAGGCGGCCCGCCGGGACCGGGAGGACCGGGCCGCCCGGCGCGGCGGTGACGACCGGCGGACCGCGCCGGCCGCCGACGAGCCGCTGACCGCGGACCGGGACGACACCCTGGTGCTGCTCTTCCTCTGCTGCCACCCGACGCTCTCCACGGCGTCGGCGATCGCGCTGACCCTGCGCGCGGTCGGGGGGCTCAGCACCGCCGAGATCGCCCGCGCCTTCCTCGTGCCCGAGGCCACCATGGCGCAGCGGATCAGCCGGGCCAAGCAGCGCATCCAGTCCTCCGGCCTGCCGTTCCGGATGCCGGCGGAGGAGGAACGGCAGGCCCGGCTCGCCGCCGTGCTGCACGTGCTCTACCTGGTCTTCACCGAGGGGCACACCGCGAGCCTCGGGGACGACCTGCGCCGCGTCGACCTCTCCGAGGAGGCCATCCGGTTGACCCGGGCCATGCACGCGCTGCTGCCCGACGACAGCGAGGTCGCCGGGCTGCTCGCCCTCATGCTGCTCACCGAGGCGCGGGCCGCCGCCCGCACCGGCCCGTCCGGCGAGCTGATCTCCCTGGCCGAGCAGGACCGCTCGCGGTGGGACGCCGCCGCGATCGCCGAGGGGACCGCGCTGGTCACCCGCGCCATGGCGCGGGGGCCGGTCGGTCCCTACCAGGTCCAGGCCGCCATCGCCGCCCTGCACGACGAGGCGCCGGCCGCCGAGCGCACCGACTGGCCGCAGATCCTCGCCCTCTACGAGGTGCTGGAGCGGCTCGCGGAGAGCCCGGTGGTGTCGCTCAACCGGGCCGTGGCGACGGCCATGGTGCACGGCCCGGCCGCCGGGTTGGCCGCCCTGGAGACACTGGCCGCCGATCCCCGGTTGGCCGACCACCACCGGCTCGACGCGGCCCGGGCCCACCTGCACGAGATGGCCGGCGACCGGGACGCGGCGGTGGCGCACTACCGGGCCGCCGCCGGGCGGACCACCAGCCGGCCGGAGCACGAGTACCTGCTCATGCGGGCGGCCCGTCTCGCGAACCCGGACACACCACCCCGCCGGGGTCGCCAGCCAGATCCGTGAGGCGATGCGATCAGGCCGCGTTCGCCTGCCGTCAGCGCTGGTGGTTCTGGTTGTGCCGGAGGGCTTCTTCGAGCTGGTCTTCGAGAATGATGATTCGGCAGGCGGCTTCCAGGGCGGTGCCCTGGTCGACCATCTCCCGGGCCCGCGCGGCGAGGCGGAGCTGGTAACGGGAGTATCGGCGATGGCCGCCGGCCGAGCGGGACGGGGTGATCAGCTTCGCCTCGTCGAGGCGACGCAGAAAGTCCGGCGAGGCGCCGGTGATCTCCGCGGCGCGGCCCATCGTGTAGGCGGGGTAGTCGTCGTCACCGAACATGTCATCGGGTTGGGCCATATATATGTCTCTCCATGACGAGGGCCCCGGCGCGGGAAGCACCGGGGCCCGGGGTTACGGGTCGAAAGCACCATCTACCGACAGATTCGTCGGGTTGTCGTATCCGCACCTGCCGCCGTCGGCGGTCTGGAGTGCGAGGATCGCATAAGCGTGACCGGAGACCACCTCTCGTTCGATGGAAACTGCGGTGTCCGGCTCCAGAGCTGAACTGGGTCCTGGAGACGGGCGATCCAACGGTGTTCGTGCCCTCCCTTTCCTCTGCTTCCCATTTCTGTGGTGCCTGTCGTGCGGCAGGCGAGCCCTGAACCAGCATCGGCCCACCCGCTTGCCCTGACCTGGAATGACGTCAGGGTCCTGCTGCTTCGTCTGCGTCTTCGCCGATCTCTTCTCCCAACCCCAGGAACATTAGCCAGGCGCGGCGAGAATGTCTAGCGGATCGGGCCTAGATTTTCTGACCGTCGCCGGGGCGTATCCGGACAGGGTGGTGGCCGGGCCCGCGCGGACCCGGCCACCGGTGGATGTTCAGCTCGCGGCGCAGGTCACCGCGGGGATCGTGTTGCTGCCGTTCCAGCCGCCGATGAAGCCGAACGAGGTGCTGGCCCCGGCGCCGAGCCGGCCGTTCCAGTCCACGTTGCGCGCCGTGTACGCCGCGCCGCTGCCGCTGACCGCCGCGTTCCAGGACTGGCTGACGGTCTGGCCGTTGGCGAACGTCCACTTCGTCGTCCAGCCGGTGATCGCGGCCGCGCCCGCCGTCACCCTGACCTCACCCTGGAAGCCGCCCTGCCAGGAGTTCACGATCGTGTAGACGGCGGTGCAGCCGGCCGGCGGTGGGGTGGGGCCACCGGTCGGGCTGGTCGTCGGGCTCGGGCTGGTCGTCGGGCTCGTCGTCGGGCTGGTGGTCGGGCTCGGCGAGGTGCCGGCGTAGACCGAGGCCTCCCGGGCGGTGGCCCTGATGCCGTTGGCGCCGTTGAAGATCCGCTGGCCCCAGGTGGAGAGCTGGCTCGGATCGAAGTTGGTGACCATGTCGAGGTATTCGACGCCGCCGCCGTTGCCGCTCCACGACCAGCCGAGGTAGCCGACCCCGTTGGCCTGGCTGTAGGCGAGGATGGTGTCCTCGTCGGGGTTGCCGTCGGAGTGGTTGAAGCCGAACTCGCCGACCACGATCGGCAGGCCGGCGGTGCGGAAGCGGCCCAGGTAGTCGGTGATCTCGGCGGCGGTGTCGAAGACGCCGTACATGTGGATCGAGAAGACGGTGTTCTTCTGCGGGTCGGCGGCGAAGACCGGGGCGGCGTTGTCGCGCATGGTGAACGACCAGTCCTGGCCCCAGTTCGGGGCGTCCACCATGATCGTGTGGGTCAGGCCGCCGGCGCGCAGCCGCTTCACGGCGTTGGCCGTGTCGGTGGCCCAGGTGGCGTAGCCCTGGTTGCCGTAGGGCTCGTTGCCGATGTTGACGATGACGTACTTCTCCTGGCCCTGGAGGGCGCCGGCGATGCCGAGCCAGTAGTCGACCGCCCGGTCCAGGGTGATCGCACCGCTCTGCTCGCCGTACCCGGTGGTGTCGTGCACCTCCAGGACGCAGATGAGCCGGTTCGCCTTGCAGAGCGAGATGACGTTGGTGACGTCGGCGGCGCTGTTCTTCGGCCAGCGATCGCCGCTGGCCAGCACGACCCGCACGGTGTTCGCGCCGAGCGCCTTGATGTTGGCGAACGACGAGGTCTGCTGCGGGTACCAGGTGTGCGCGTGGTTGACCCCGCGCATGACGAACTCGGTGCCGTTGGCGTCGTAGAGCCGGCCGTTCGCGACGGAGAAGCCGGCGGCGGCGTGGGCCGGCTGCCCGAAGGCGAAGACGGCGGCGAGGACCGTCAGCAGGGCGACGCCCGCGACGGAGAGCAACTTCTTCATGGCTGTCCTCAGGGAGGTCTCCCCCGTGCCCAGGTGGGGGTGCGGCGATGACGAGGGCGTGGCGGCTGAGCCCGGCAGCCGCCGCCCGACTCCGGCGGACGCACGCATCAGCGTAGGGCGATGGAACGGGGAAGGCAACCGGTTAAGCAGATCGGCCGTACGGCCCGGAAGCCTGCGGCGGCCCATGTCGCCACGGGCCGCCGCAGGGGCGGTCATCCCCACCACAGGATGGTGCGCCACCGGAGTCTGAACCGGTTAAGCCGGACTGTCGGCATCTCCCTCACCGGCGTCAAGACGGCCGGCCGCCGAAGCGGACACCAGGGTTGACCGTCGCTGCGCGGGGTATCCGGTGACGATCCGCCCCGGAAGGAGAGGTGTCATGGTCAAGGTCGGCTACACCCTCATGTGCGAACAGGCCGGACCCAAGCAGCTGGTCGACCACGCCGTCCGCGCCGAGGCCGCCGGCTTCGACCACCTCGTCATGTCCGACCACTACTACCCCTGGCTCGACTCGCAGGGTCACTCCCCGTACGCCTGGTCGGTGCTCGGCGCGGTCGCCCACGCCACCAGCCGGGCCGAGCTGCTGTCCTTCGTGACCTGCCCGATCCGGCGCTACCACCCGGCGGTCGTGGCGCAGAAGGCCAGCACCATCGGGGTCCTGTCGGACGGGCGGTTCACCCTCGGCCTCGGCGCCGGGGAGAACCTCAACGAGCACGTGGTGGGCGGCTGGCCGCACGTGCAGCAGCGGCACGAGATGTTCGAGGAGGCGCTCCAGATCATCCGCCCGCTGCTCAACGGCGAGACGCTGACCTTCTCCGGCAACCACTTCGACGTGCCCGACGCCTACGTCTGGGACCGGCCGGAACGCCCGGTGCCGATGGCCGTGGCCGCCTCGGGCCGGCAGTCCGCCACCCTCGCCGCCGACTACGCCGACGCCATGATCGCCACCGACCCGCTGCCGCACCTGGTCGAGATGTACGAGGAGGCCGGCGGCGCGGGCCGCCCCCGCTACGGGCAGGTGGCCATCTGCTACGGGCCGGACGAGGCCGAGTGCCGCAAGATCGTGCACGACCAGTTCCGCTGGTTCGGCATGGGCTGGAAGGTCAACGCCGACCTGCCCGGGCCGGACGCCTTCGCGGCGGCCACCCAGTTCGTCCGCGAGGAGGACGTGGCCGAGGGCATCTCCTGCGGGCCGGACGTGGACCGGCACGTCGAGGCGTTCAAGAAGTTCGTCGACGCGGGGTTCACCCACGTGGCGCTGGTCCAGGTCGGCGGGGACAGCCAGCCGATGTTCCTGGACTGGGCGCAGGAGGAGCTGCTGCCCCGGCTCCGCGAGCTGTGACCGGCCGGGAGGTCCGGCTCTCGCCACCGGGACGCTTCGGGCCGGCGGAGTTGCGGCTGGCCCTGGCCGCGCCCCGGCCGGCCGCGGGCCTGACCAGCGAGTTCCGGCTGGTCGACGGCCTGCGTACGCACACCCGCCGGTCGGCGGACCCGGGCGGCGACGGGCCGCCCGTCGTGCTGGTGCACGGCCTGGCCGTCTCGCACCGCTACCTCACCCCGCTGGCGGTGGCCCTGTCGGCCACCCATCCCGTGTACGTGCCGGACCTGCCCGGCTTCGGGCTGACCGAGCGTCCCGGCACGGCGTACGACGTGCCCCGGCACGCCGCGTTCCTGGCGGACTGGCTGACCGCGTACCGGCTGGGGCCGGTCTGCCTGCTCGGACACTCGTTCGGCGCGGAGGTGGTCGCGGCGCTCGCCGCCCGCCGCCCCGACCTGGTGAGCGCGCTGGTGCTGGCCGGGCCGACCAGCGACCCGGCCGCCCGTTCCCGACGCGGTCAGGTCGGGCGGTGGCTGCTGGACACCCTGTGGGAGGCGAAGTGGCAGGCGCCGATCCTGCTGCGCGACGTCCTCGACGCCCGCCCGTGGCGGGTGTTCGCCACCCTGTCCCACTCGGTGCGCAACCCGATCGAGGCGGACCTGGTCCGGGTCACCGCGCCGACGCTGGTGCTGACCGGCACCCGGGACCCGGTCGTCCCGGCCGGCTGGCGTGTGGAGGCGGCCCGCCTGGTGCCGGGCGGCCGGACCGCCGCCGTGCCGGGGGCCGCGCACAACGTCGTCACCACCGCTCCCGGCCAGGTCGCCGACGCGATCCGCGACCTGCTGGCCCCCGTCCTGCGAAGGTGAGTCCATGCGCATCGGAAACACGGAGATCCGGCCTCTCGGCGGCGGTCTCGGCTGCCTGCTGATGATCCTCTTCTCGATCGTCGCCTCGGTCGTGCTGACCGTGCTGCTGAACCTGCTCATCTGAACCGGCCCCGCGCCCCGACGGCCCTCCCGAGAATGAGGGCGTGGACCTGCTGAGCGTGCTGCCGCTGGCGATCGTGATGATCGCCGGGCCGCAGCTGATCAGCGCGGTCTTCCTGGCGGCCAGCCGTAGCCCACGGCGCAGCTCGACCGCCTTCCTGCTCGGCGCCGCGCTGGGCGTCCTGGTGCCGCTGACCGTCTGGTACGGCGTGTTCCGGGCGCTCCGGCGCGGCGTGGGCGACGGACCACGGGACAGCGGGAGCCGGCACCTCATCGACTGGATCGTGCTGGCACTGCTGGTCGCGTTCATGGTGGCCACCTTCCTGCGCCGCCGGCGCAGCCGGCCGCCGTCCTGGATGGCCCGGCTGGAGGATCCCCGGCCCGCGTTCGCGTTCACACTCGGTGTGCTGCTCTTCCTCGCCATGCCCACCGACGAGGCCATCATGGCGTCGGTGGCGGGCAGCCTGGCCGGGCACGACCGGCCCTGGTGGCACCTGCTGCCGTTCCTGCTGCTCACCGTCCTGCTGCTGGCCCTGCCCCTGCTGGCGCTGCTGCTGCTCGGCGACCGGGCCACCGCCGCGCTGCCCCGGGTGCGCGACTGGGCCAACGCGCACTCCTGGGTGGTCAGCGAGCTGGTCACGCTCATCTTCGTCGCGATCGTCGCCGCGGACCTGGCGAGCTAGGGCCGTTCCGGTCAGCCGGGCGCCAGCGCCAGGTCGGCGACGACCGGGTAGTGGTCGGAGGCGCGGTCCGCGTCGCCGCCGCGCACCACCCGGACGGCGCGCGCCGTCGCGGTCAGCGCAGGGGTGGCGAGCAGGTAGTCCAGCCGCATCCCGGCGAACTCCGCCCCGCCGTACCGGGTCGGCACGGTCAGCCCGGCCGGCTCGCCGCCGCCGGTGCGCGGCCACAGGTCGACCAGCCCCGCGTCGAGCAGCCGCGCCACCGCGCGGGTGTCGACGGTACGGCCGTCGCGGCGCAGGTGGCGCCGCCGGTGCAGGGCGTTGAGGCCGGCGAGCCGGGCGGTGTGGTCGACGGCCGGCTCCAGGGTGTTCAGGTCACCGGCGAGCAGGGCCAGCTCTCCCCCGGTGCGCCGCACCGCCACCGCCAGCCAGTCGGCCTCCATCCGCCGCCGCCCGCCCGAGTACGGGCTCAGGTGGGCGCTGAACACGGTCAGCGGGCCGTCCGCCGTGGCCACCTCGATCCGGGCGGCGGCGTGGTGGAACGGGCGGCGTACCCGGCCCGCGCGGAGCACCCGCAGCGGCGGGCGGACCAGCACGGCCACCGCCTGCCCGAAGCAGGACCGGGCGACATGCGGCACCATGCCCATCCGCTCCGCCAGCTCGGCCAGCCGGCCGTCGGAGTCCAGGCCGCGCAGCTCCTGCAGGGCCAGCAGGTCGGGGCGCTGGTCGGTGACCACGGCGACGATCCGGTCCCGGCGGTCGGTGCCGTCGCGGTCCCGCCCGCCGGTCCGGATGTTCCAGGTCATCGCCCGCAGCATCGGCGCCCGATCAGTCCTCCCGGCCGGCCTTGGCCAGCTCGTCGTCGAGTTCGTGCACCTGTTCCGACTCGATGGCCGGCCGGTTGCCCGCGCGCACGTCGGCGTTGGGGCGCACCACCCACCAGAGCAGCGAGAGCCAGAGCGCGCCGAGCAGGATCGCGCCCATGAAGTCGGTCGGGTGGTGCATGCCCCGGTACATCCGGGAGGTGGCCACCCCGACCGGCATGATCACGGCCATGGCCACGAAGAGCCAGCGCCACCAGCGGTCGGTGCGGGGCAGCACGATGATCGCCATGGCGGCCCACAGGCAGATGGTCGCCGCGATGTGCCCGGACGGGAACGACGAGGTGGGCATCTGCCCGTCCAGGTTTTCCACCGGCGGGCGCGGCCGCTCGACCACCCGGGCCGTGGCCAGGAAGAGGCTCAGCTCGCCGAACAACGCCAGCACCACGAACAGCACCGGCCGCCACCGCTTCCAGATCGCCAGCACGATCGGGCAGAACACCAGCGAGACCAGCAGGATGGCGTGCGTGTCGCCGAACTTGCTCCACCACCAGCTCAGGTCGGTGAGCGCGTCGGTGCGCCGGTCGGCGAACCAGTGCGGCACCTCGGTGTCCAGCGTGTCGAACACGGTGCCCTTGGCGTGGTAGCTGACGTACATGCCGAAGGCGTAGAGGGCGCCGAAGACGAGCACCCAGCCGACCAGCAGTTCGGCCACCGACGAGCGGGGATGCTCCAGGACGTGCTCCTCCGCCGGGGCGGGCGTGATCTCCTCCCCCGCCTCGGGCTCCAGACCCTCGGTCAGCGGCGGCACCGGCCGGCCGCGCTCGCGCCGCCACAGCCGGAAGGCGTACGCCGTGACGCCCAGCCAGGCCGCGCCGAGCAGCCAGCCGCCGAGCACGTCCGAGACGAAGTGCACGCCCAGCGCGATCCGGGTCAGCCCGATGAGGACGACCAGCAGGCCGGCGACGGCGATGGCCGGCTTGCGCCAGCGGGGCGCCACGGCCGGCAGGAACACCAGCAGCAGCGCCCCGTACGCGACGAACGAGCCGAGCGCGTGCCCGCTCGGGAAGCTGTTGCCGGGGGCGCTGGCCACCGGCACGTCCACCACCGGGCGCAGCCGGCCGACCAGCGCCTTGAGCGACGGGTCGAGGATCAGCCCGCCCACCCCGGTGATGATCAGGTAGACGGCCAGCCGGGACTGGCGGCGGATCAGCAGGCCGACCACCGCGATGGTGACCAGCCAGATGAGCACCGGCCGCCCGCCCAGGTCGGTGACCGCCTGGAGCACGGTGACCAGCGGGTGGTGCGGCGCCACGAGTCCGTTGAACCATTCGGCCGCCTCGTGGTCGGCGCGGTAGAGCGGACCCCAGTGGAACCGCACGAGCATGAGCAGCACGCCGAACCCGACACCCGCGCCGGCCACGACGAGCAGCCCCGCCAGGCTCCGCTCGGCGAAATGGCCGAGCGGGCGGCGAGTCGCCTCCTTGACCGCGGTCACCCCGCACCTCCCCCTCCGTCTGCTGCGAGGCGCGCAGTACCCGATTCGGACTCCACGTACACGCCGGAAGCCGGCGTGGCGTCAGAGGGCGGTCATGTCGCCGGTGTCGAGCAGCTCCTCGCGCTCGGCCTCCGGCTGCCAGAGGTCGGGCTGGGCGGGCTCCTCCACGCCGATCCGCATCGCCTCCAACTGGGCGGCGAAGGCCAGCCCGCCGAAGAGCGCCATCCCGGTCAGGTTGGCCCAGAGCAGCAGGGCCATCATGCCGGTCAGCGCGCCGTACGTCTGCCCGAACCCGCCGCTGTACTTCACATAGGCGGCGAGCAGCAGGCTGGCCAGCCACCAGAGCGCGGTGGCGATGCCGGCGCCGAAGAAGAGCCAGGACAGGCCGGGCTGGTTGCGCCGGGGCGCGTGCCGGAACAGCACCGCCACGGCGAGCACGGTCAGGCCGAGGCTGAGCGGCCAGCGGATGACGTCCCACGCCCCGTGCGCGACGTCGCCCCACTCGTAGTGCCGCCGCACCGAGTCGCCCATGGCCCGGCCGCCGACGAGGATGAGGAACCCGGCCAGCGCGGGCACGCCGGCCACCAGCGCGAGGACCGCGGCGCGCAGGTACTTGAACAGGGCCGGGCGGTCCCGCTCGACGCCGTAGATCCGGTTCGCGCCCCGCTCGATCTGCGCCATGGTCGTGGTGAGCGCGACCAGGCCGGTCAGCAGGCCGAGGGTCAGCGCCAGCTCACCGGCATCCTCGGTGCGCTCGCTGTCGACCAGCAGTTCCTGCACCATCGACTCGCTCTGGCCCGGGGTGATCGCGAGCACGGTGTCGGCGACGACCTTGCCGCCTTCGTCGACGCCGAGGTCGGTGATGAGGCCGGTGAGCGCGATGAGGAACGGCACCACGGCCAGGCAGAGCTGCAACGCGAAGGCCCGGGAGTGGCTGAAGCCGTCGCCGTAGCGGAACCGGATGAAGGCGTCCCGGAGCAGGCACCAGCCGCCGTGGCGGCGCAGGGTGTGCCAGGCGTCGGCGGAGAGCTCCTCCTTCGCCATCAACCGGGTCTCGGGGACGAGCTTGGTGCTACTCATGCCGGGTTCCCTCGACGAGCCGTTCGCCGCGCTCGGCGGCGGCGTCGGCGTCGACCGACAGGTCCGGGTGCTGGGCCGGCCGCGGCACGCAGAGCCAGAGCGCCCCGGGCCGGATCTCGACCTTCAGCGACCGCCCCGGCTCGATGAGGTCGCCGTCGAGCTGCCGGGGCTGCGCCCGGTTGCTGGTGATCTCGACCTTGCGCGCCCGGAACACCTCCATCCGGGGCACGCTGCCCCTCCGCCGCACCACCGCCCAGCCGAGGGCGAGCCAGTGGCCGAGCGTCCGCGGGGTCAGCACCGCCACGTCGAGCCAGCCGTCGTCCGGCTCGGCGTCGGTGAGCAGGCGTACCCCGCCCTGGAGCCGGCCGACGTTGCCGACCAGCACCGAGCGGGCCCGCCGGCGCAGCGGCGGCCCGCCGTCGATCCGGATGGAGACCCGCATGGGGCGGTCCCGCAGGTGCTTGGCCGCCCCCACCACGTAGGCCGGCCAGCCGATCCGCTTCTTGGTCGTCTCGGAGGTGGAGTCGAGCATCTGCGCGTCGAAGCCCATTCCCGCCATCACGGCGAAGCACCGGTCGCCGACCGCGCCCACGTCGAGCCGGCGCACGCCCCGCTCGACGGCGACCTCCAGCCCGGCGGCGAGATCGCCGGAGAGGCCGAGGTTGGCGGCGAGCAGGTTGCCGGTGCCCTGGGGCAGCACGGCGAGCGCGACGTCGGTGCCGGCCAGGGCGGTCACGCAGGCCATCACGGTGCCGTCCCCGCCACAGGCGAAGACCACCTCGGCGCCGGCCTCGACGGCCGCCTCGGTCTGGCCCCGGCCCGGGTCCTCGACCGTGGTCTCGTACCAGGCGGGCTCGGGCCAGCCGGCGGCGGCGAGGGCGCCGTCCACCGTCCGGCGGAACTCGTCGAGATCGGTCACCTTGACCGGGTTGACCACCACAGCCGAGCGTGGTGCGGGGTTGTCCGCGGTCAACGGGCGCTTCTCGTCTCCACCGTCCACGGCGCAAGTGTGCAGCAACCGGGGCGGCTGGGCGACCCGACGGCCGCGGACGTTGCGAGGACCGCAATCAGGTTTGAACCCGGCCGGCGGCCGGCCGGCCCGGTCAGGCCGCCGCGCGCAGGGCCGCCTCGACCCGCCGGCGCAGGTCGTCGAGGTCCGCACCGGCCTCGGTGAGCACCAGCGCGGCCAACCCGTTGCCCTCGCGCAGCAGGCCGAGCAGGATGTGCTCGGTGCCGATGTGGTGGTGGCGCAGCCGCAGCGCCTCCCGCAGGGACAGCTCCAGCACCTTCTTGGCCCGGGGCGAGAACCGCCCGTTGCCCGGGCGGCGACCCCACCACCGGCGCGGGGCGGGGGCCGCCTCGCGCAGCGCGTCCGGGCCGAAGGACTCCTCGATCCGGGCGACGATCGCGGCGAGGTCGATGCCGATCTCGCGCAGCGCCGCCGCGTCCGCCGCGCCGAGGCCGTCGACCCCGTGCGCGGTGTGCCGGGCCACGGCGGCGCGCAGGTCCTCGGCCCGGATGCCGCCGGCCGAGAGCACCCGGACGGCCAGGTTGTCGCCGTCGGCGAGCACGCCGAGCAGCAGGTGCTCGGTGCCGACCGGCCGCCGGCCCTCGGTGCGCGCCTCGTCGACCGCGTGGTGCACCACCGCGCGGGCCCGGTCGGTGAATCGTTCGAACATCACGCCTCCCAGCTTCCGCGGACCGCCGGTCGCCCGGCGTGCTTCTTGTGGACCGCCTGCCGGCTGACCTCGAGGGCGTCGGCGATCTCCTGCCAGGACCAGCCCTGCCGTCGGGCGTTGTCCACCTGGACCACCTCCAGCCGTTCGAGCAGCCGGCGCAGGGCGAGCACCGCCCGCAGCCCGACCTTCGGGTCGGTGCTGCCGGCTGCCGCCGCGAGTTCCGTCGCCTGACTCATGCTGTCAACTTAGGTTGACGGACGGCGTTTGTCAACCCCGGTTGACAGGCCGACACGTCGCCGCGACCTGCCGATCCACGGCCCGGACCGGTGCTACGGTCCGCAGGTGTTCCGCCGCCGCCCGCTGGACCAGCCGGTCCAGGCCACCCGCCGGCTGACCGTCGGCCGGCTCACCCTGGAAATCGCCGGCGGCAGCGTGGTCGGGCACCGCTACGCGGAGAACTTCGACGTCCTGCACGTCGACCCGGAGCTGCCGCTGGCCGCGGTCGCCGACGGCATGGGCGACGGCGAGGGCAGCCGGATCGCCGGCGGCACCGCCATGACCACCTTCGTGGCGCAGGTCCGCGCCGGCTGGCCGGCCCTCGACGCCGCCCGGCTGCGCGCCGCCACGGCCGAGACCCAGCTCCGGGTACGCCGGGCCGGGGCGGGACTCGCCGGGCTGACCGGCTGCACGCTCACCGCCCTGGTCGCCGAGCCCGACGGCGGGCAGGGCTGGCTGGTCCAGCTCGGCGACTCGCGGGCGTACCGGCTGCGCGACGGCCTGCTGGAGCTGGTGACCGTCGACCACACCATGGCCTGGCTCGGCCTGCTGCACGGGTGGTGGCCACCCGACTCGCCGGAGGCGGCCCGGGCCCGCTACCAGCTGCTGCGCTACGTCGGCCACCCGGACAAGCCCGAGCCGGACCTGCTCGCCGTGCCGCTGCGCAGCGGGGACACCTGGCTGCTCTGCACCGACGGGGTGAGCGACCAGCTCGGCTACCACCGGCTGCGCGACCTCCTGGCGGCGCGGCGTGACCCGGCGCGGACCGCGCAGGCCGTGCTCGCCGCCAGCCTGGCCGAGGGCGGCGAGGACAACGCCACCGCCGTGGTCGTCCGCGTCCACCCCGCCCTGCCCAGCCCCCGCTGACC